>NC_014364.1:1861588-2171852 GCF_000143985.1 Sediminispirochaeta smaragdinae DSM 11293
TCCTCCCACGTTGATGCGCCTCCAACGCAGCGTTCCGAATTCAACGGTACTTTGGAGCAGGCTGACCATGATATAAGCGGCCTGAGGCGACATGATCTGGAGGTCCTTTCCCCGGTTTTTCTGCATTTCACGCAGCCGTTCTTTTTCCGGTTCAAGAATGGTATTACCGTTTCGGTCGAGAACCTGGGTAATGGCGATAGGCTCAATTCGTTTTCCATGATTGGGAAAGGTCGAAAAGGCCTGCACCATATTGATCGGAGCTACACTGGTGACACCAAGGCCGAGTGGATAGGAGCGGGGAAAGAGTACACGATCCTCTTTCCTATCCTCCATGCCAAGTAGTTTACTTATTCGGTCGATGGCAGTTTCGAAGCCGACTCCCTCAAGCACCTGCAGACTGGGTACATTCATCGAGGTGGCAAGAGCATACCGCAAGAGAACCGATCCATCCCATGTCCCAAGATAATTAAGGGGTTGATAGGAATTCCCCATATCGTCGTAGAAAACGATGGGACCGTCATAAAGCCGTGTTGCGGGGGTAAACTTGCCCGAAGAGATCGCCGCAGAGTAGTAGAGAGGCTTGATGCTGGAGCCTGGTTGGACCTTTGCATCGACAGCCCGATTGTATTGCTTTGTTTCGAAATCACTTCCACCTACCATAGCGAGGATGTGTCCGTTTCGGTGATCCATGGAGATCAAGGCGCCTTCAATGAAGTTTTTCTTGATCCTCGATGACTCTTTTGTCCCGGCAAATCGTGCAACACTCATGATGTCATTGGAGCCGAACAATAGCGAAAGAGCCTCAAGGGGAGGCTGAAAGTTGGTGTAGAATGAATCTACAGCGGCTTTTTTCTGCTTTGCCCCGGCCACTTTCATATCTTCGAGATTAAAGGTGAGGGCAAGCAGATCCGCTATCGGGACATAAACGTCGTCGGCGATCGAAAGCCTTTTTCCTTTCAGCGTACGATATTTTTCATTGACATCCACGAAGGCCTTACTCATGATCTCATCGGCGATACGCTGATAGCCGAGATCAAGGGTGGTATGCACGATATAGCCGTCTTTGTTGATGTCGACAGCACCGTAGAGCATATCGTTGAGTTTTATACGTACGTATTCCGAAAAATAGGGTGCCTTACTTTCATTGTCAAAGTAGGCGCTTGCAATATTCGAGCGGGAGAAATCGTAATTGTTCCAGTAATTCTGGAAAGAGACCTCGGCTTCCTCCCTCGTCGTAAAACCGTTGGCAACCATCTGGTCCAGAACATCTTTTTGTCTGCTTCTGGCCCGTTCGGGGTGATTAATAGGGCTGTACAGGGCTGGACTTGCAAGCTGTATGACGAGAATTGCCGATTCGGCGACGGTAAGCTCTTCAGCACTGTGGCCGAAGTAGAACCTGCTGGCCGCTTCCACCCCATAGGCGTTATGTCCGAAATACATATCGTTGGCATACAGCTCGAGTATTTCATATTTTGTCAGATCCCGTTCAAGTTGGAAGGCATACCAAAGCTCTTTAAGTTTTCGAAAAATCGATATATCGGTCCTGTCGGCATAGTAGCGCCCGGCAACCTGCTGGGTAAGAGTACTGCCCCCCGAAAAGTAGCTACCGGTAAGAACATTCCATGCGGCCCGGGCTGTTCCCCGAAAACTGAAGCCATGGTGTTGGAAGAATGTAAGATCTTCCCGGCTGATCAGGGCAAGGATCAGCGTCTTCGGCAGTTTCGTGATGGGAACGATATCCCGCTTCTCATCGGAAAAGATCTCCGTGATGAGCTCCCCGTTACAATCTAGAATCTGAGTTGGAAGGGCAGGTTCAAAGTTTGTGAGGTCCCCTTTTATATCGGTATTGAAGGTCTGAGACAGGACAAAGCCCGTGGAAAAACCGACCACAAGTGAACACAATATTGTCAGCGCCATGATAATCTGGGCCTGAATTCGGCGTTTTCTGGAACGAATCATAGCTGTTACAGTAGGGAGGAACGGCGGAGTTGTCAAGGGAATGCCGAGGGGGGGGATGCCCTAACAAAACCCGACAAAAAAAGGCCGATTCGGGGAGAATCGGCCAGGTGGTGTGCCGTCCGCAATGCATAGTAAACTGGGAGGGGAACTATAACATTGCTTCCGACATTTTTATTATCGACTATGAAAGAGAAAACTTAATGGTCTTCTATAAGAATATCAAAAAAGAGCTCAATATTGTAGTTTTTTCCGCCGTTTACGGTGAATTTTCTGCTTAGCTGATAGTCTCCGAACCTGAAAAGCACCACATGCTCTCCAGGAGAAATGGCAGTCTCTTCCCCAATCGGCTGATTAAGCTGTTTTCCGTCGATGAATACCACGGTACCTGTTGGTGCACTGATGGTATAATGACTTTCAAGAAGCTCGGGGGCTATTGTCAACTCCGTCGTTTCTCCCTTTGTGATGTTAAAGGTACGATTTTCCTCTGCAAAACCGTGAATATTCAAACGGAGAGTATGAAGGCCACTGCTGAGTTTGAGCTTTTCGGCCAATTCCTTCTCTGCATAGCGCTTATTATCGATCAAAAACTGTGTATCTTCTTCAATCGGTTTTTCGACGCCCTCGGGAAGCTCTATAGAGAGGGTGAGAAACCCTACATCCTCCAACAAAAGATCGGCCGAAATACCGATATCGGCACTGAGTAATTCCGAGGGAAGCCCTTTCATAATGGGGACAATCTGAAGAATCAGGGGAAAAGAGTCTATTGTGATCTTGTGATCGGGAAGAATAAGCCCCGGCCCTCCTTTCCCTATTTCATCACTAAGAGGCAAGCGAAAAAGGAGCTTACCGGAGGGGGGGAGAAGACCTTGATAGAGTAATGTACCCCGGAGTTGCTGCATCCCTTCGGTCGGAGCTGTGGAAAGTCCTCCATAGAGAGAAAGTGCAAAACTGTCCCTATAGCGGAGAAACGGTCTGGGAATCGTCAGCAGGACTTCCACTGACTTTGCAATGGGGTTTTTCACCGGATCAATGGCAACCAGTTCAAAGAGCCTGAAGTGGCCTTCCTCGCCCGGTGCAAGGGTAATAGTCAGCTCACCCCTTACCGTTTCCGCATATGCATCAAAGGAAATCAGCAAGAGTGAGAGAACCAATATGACGGCAATGGGTGCTGTTCTGCTTGTCATCGTATTCATTTAGAAATCTCCGGTAAGAGATTTTGGGGATCCCTGGCCATTCCTCCAAAGCGGATTTCAAAGTGAAGGTGAGGACCTGTCGACCTCCCGGTATTCCCTACGCTACCGACAATCATATCTAATCTTACGGGGCTTTTCAATTGGACATTGACGCTTTTCAGGTGACCGTACACCGTTTCATACCCTCCCTCGTGAGAGAGTATCACATAGTTTCCGAGCACACTATCGTAACCGGTCTGCTCAACGATACCGGAGCGTGCAGGCATAACAGGGGTTCCCTCGGGAACGGCAAGGTCTATTCCGTGATGGAAGCTTTGATCCCCGGTAAAGGGGTCGCGTCTCATCCCAAAACTACTTGTGAGAATCGACCGCCTTACCGGGAGCCTGAAGAGGATCCCCAGGAAATAGGCCCGCTGAAGAGCATTGAATCGCTTTTCCGGAAAGAAAAGGAAGGGGCAGGAGCTTCCATCTTTGCTTCTGATGAGAATGTGCATCCCTTCGGAAGCTTTTGCAAGCATTGCAACGGAGAGAATTTCAAGATCACTTTCGGCCTCTATCGCAAGAAACAGCCCGGGCTGATTCGGTATCAACAGTGGCTCATCCGGCAGGAGGGAGGAGTCATCGAGACGGTTAAGCGAGGCAAGGGTATCATAGGGGAGCGAGCATCGGGCGCTAAGCGAAAAAACATCTTCACCCTCCTGCGGGGTATAGCTAAAAAAAGCGAGAGGAGGACGCGCATCCCCCGTCGCATCGGCTCGGTAGGATGCCTCGATATCCTCCATCAATTGGGCATATAAAGGATCTCCCCTTTGAAGCGTCGTAATTTGTGGATAAGGTAAGGCGACAAGGGGAAACGTGGAGAGGATTATCAGCGTAAAAAAAAGCGATATTCCTTTTCTAATCATTAACTCCGTCCGGTTTTTACCCTTGTATCACTGAATAAAAGTCCTGCCATTCCAAGGGTGGGGAGGGCCGCAATGATTGCGGGAATGACCCTTGCTGAAGCAATAAAGCCTGCTACAAAGTAGAGGAGGACCAAGAGGAGAATAAGCTCTATGATCTTTTGGGTGAAATGCTTCAGTTCCTCGCGAGACGTATCCGACAGCCTCCTTATCGCTTTCCAGATAAGATAGAGAGCTATCAAAGAGAGTACAGCAGTAGTATAGACGAGGGGATGCCGAGTGGCGACAAACCAAAGCGGGAAGGTAATAAGAAGCGCAAATAGTCCGATTCCCAGTAAAAAAACAAGAAATGAGACGATAGTACGAAAAAGTCTGACGTAAAGGCCTAAGAACAGGGTTAGCCAATGTCGTTTTTGATTATTCGATCTCATCATCCGATCGTTTACCTCTTTGTTCAAGTTTCTGTGCGGCCGCTTCGTAGCGCGAAGCGTTCTCTTCATCTCCCAGCGCTTCGGCCAATGCCGACAGGCGATACAGGACCTCTATTGCCGAATCAAGACGCTCCATCGCCTGATAGATCATGAAGCATTGGCTAAAGGATGTATAGGCTTCATCGTCGTCGTTTCGCTTTTCGGCAACTATAGCGATGGCGTAAAGGTCGTCGGCTATGGCGAGGCTGCGTTCCAAAGCTCTATCGATCAGCAGTGCTTCCTGAAGAAGTTCGTCAGCCTTCCCATACTGTCGGCCTGCACTGGCCACCGAGGCAAGCATGTAAAGGTTGTTGGCCTCTTCTTCCCGAGCCTTCTCCCGGCGATTAATGGCAAGACTCAATGAGAGCAACTCTTCGGCTTTCTCCAAATCCCCCTGCCGCCTCATCAAAACCCCACGATCGTGATAGACTACGGCGCGCTCTCTCGTATACTGTTTTCCGTCGGGCGGGAGGATTTCTGTAGCCTCCTGGAGCAGTATACCCGCTTTCTCCTCGTTATCGATTGCAAGGTAGAATTCTCCAAGGAGGATTTTCCCTCTGGCCTGTTTTCCGACAAGTTCCTCCTTTTCCGCAAGCATCAGACCATCGGAAAAGGCTTGTCTTGCCTCTTCAAACGCTTTCAACTCGAGATGACATCGTCCAATATCGAAATAACTATCAATGATACCCTCTCTGTTGTCGGCAAGAATCTGCTGATGAAGAGCATAGGAGAAGAAGGTTAAGGCATCCTTGTATCTGCCTTCGGTAAAATATTCCCTTCCGAAACTTGCGAAATCGGCTGCCTGAGCCTTTTTCCCCTTTGTCGGCGTCTGCTCCTTTGGCAACGACGAGCAGGCGGATAAAAGCAGTACCGCCGCAAGAAGAATACTAAAAAGAAAACTACATGCGCGAATACCCTTGCCCCCTTCCATCAAAACTCTCCGTCCCGCAAACCTCCAAAGGTTGTCGGCTGGGCGGTGGTTTTGGGGATCCCTCCCCGAAGCAGGGGGTTGTTTTTCAACCCGGTAAGCACATCCTCGCCTTGGTTTATCGCATCGATGGTTTGGTCGAGCAGGGTGCTGATTTGCGGCTGTTTTTCATTGGCAAAGGCAAGAAGCATCCTAATTTCTTCGGCCGAAGAGGCAAGAGAATGAAGGATATTGCTCATCATTTTATAGAGTTCTTCATTATCATTCAGTAATTTCGCCACCGATCCCTGCGGGTTAAGGAGCCTTGTAACAATACCTGTCGTATCCTTGAGACTTTCGGTAAGGGTTTCCACATTATCGAGAATGGAGCCGACCGGAACAACGGCACCGTCACTCATTGCTCTGACATTGGCGGCTATGGTGTCGGTCTCTCTGATAAGCGAACCAAGGGGAGCCTTGTTTTTTCCGTGTACCAGGTCGTCGATACTAACCAGAAGTGTATTCAGTGAATCGATTGTCGGCCCGATCCTAACCAATATATCGGAAACGGCGTCGCTTCCCTTGGGTATGGAGACTAAAGACTGAGCAACCAGCCTTTTACCTTCTTCCATATCAAGGGAAGGTATCATCGAATTCTCCGGCAGCGGCGGCCCCTGGCTCTTTCCCGGATAAAAAAGGAGTCCGCTACTGCCTATTCCCAGGGGATTGACCGCCAGCTCGAGAACGGAATTGGGGGTTACCTTTGAGTAATAGGTATCGAATATATGAAAATCAATCATGACGGTATTGTCCTCAAGCAGGGTAACCGAATCCACAGCCCCTATCTTGAAGCCTTTCAACTTTATAGGCATACCGTTTGAAAGGTTGTTTCCCGATTCAAATCGGCTGGTAAAGTGATAATCTTTTGAAAACCAACGCTGGTTGATACCCATCAGAATCAGCAAGCCGGCGACTGCCAACAACGCAAGAAGAACGAAAAAACCGACGACCTGTTCCGCAAAGCGGATGTGGAATTTCATTCTGGTGTTACCCCCGAAGCCTTTCCGTCATACTACCTCTGCCTTCATTCGGTGTCAAACATCTTCAAGCAGGTTGAGGATATCGTCGTCATAGCTGGAAACATGTTCCAGAACCGAAGCTAAGACCCCTTTCGTTACGGGATGATTGCTTCTTTTTACCACATTAAAGGGGCCGGATTCTACGATTTTTCCCCTGTCTATGATGAGCAAATGGTCGGCCAGAAGTGAGACGAGGTGTGAAGAGCCGCTGCTGATGATCATGGAGGTGCCCTCGATTTTCAGCTTTTTAAGCAATTCCAAAACCCTTGCCTCCGAAGCTGAATCAAGATTCAAAAGCGGCATATCGATGAAAAGCAGCTTCGGATGTGAAACGATCGCCCGTGCAATACCGATCATCTTTTGTTCGCCGCCGGAAATCTGGCTGGGACGCCTTTCCGGCTTGTCCCGATACCCGACCTCGGCCATTGTTTCCAATACCTTCCCGGATAATTCTTCCCCAAATATATGCGGGAAATGTACCTTGAGAGGAAAGGCTACATTCTCAAAAACCGTTTGGTTTGCCCAGAGTGCGGCATCCTGAAAAATAAAACCGCTGTTTTTACGAAAGGCCTCTTCTTCCCCTCGCTTGAGTTGAAAAAAGCTTTTTTCATTGACTCTGACGACTCCCGAAGTGGGCGTGAGCAGACCAGCGGCAAGTTTCAGCAAGGTACTCTTACCGGAACCGGAGAAACCGAGAAGAACCGTAACCGATCCGGGAGAAAAGACGTGATTGATCTCCGAAATAATCTCGGTATCTCCGCGCATCATACAGACCGAATCCAAGCTGATGGTATACACTTGCGGCTTCCTTAGAGATAATAGATAAGGGTGATCAATGCATCGGCAACGATAATCAGTACAAAGCTTTGTACAACAGCCTTTATAACCACCTGCGGGACCTCGGTGGAGGACTGCTCCACCCGAAACCCGTTGTACGTAGCCGAGAGTGCTATGATTGCACCGAATATGAGGCTCTTGATCATGCTGGAAACAATATCAACCGAACGGATATGTGTAATCAAATCATACATATAATCACGCATAGGAATCGGTTGGATGAAGCTGGTAACAAAAAAAGAAGCGATCAGGCCGAAAAGGTTAAAATAGATATTGAGAAGAATCATGCTGAATATCACGCCGAGGAAGCGTGGTACGACCAGATAGGAAATGGGATCGACTCCCACCGAGGTATAGGCCTCGATCTGATGGCTTACCACCATTTGCCCCAACTCGGTGGCAATTGCGGTGCCTGACCGGGCAATGATGATAAAGGCACAAAGCAAAGGTCCCAGTTCCCGCATGATGACCGTGATAAGAATCGAATAGATCAGCTCTCCCTGGCCGAACTGAGGAAGCAGATCCACACCGTAGACGATAATGACACCACCCAATATCAAGGCAATAAGACTGATGACTCCCAAGGCTTCGACGCCGGTAAACAACAGCTGCATCACAAGAACCCTGTAGCCGATCTGCCTGCGCCTGAAAAAGGGAACCGATTCCTTGATCGTCCGAAGGAAAAAGCCGCAGGCGTAAAAAAGTTCCCTGATAGAAGCTATTACCCTATGGCCAAGCTCTTGAAACATGTGCCAAGTGTAATCCAAGGCCCATCTTCAGGCAACATGCTATAATGCCTGCGCCTCCTTGTGCCGATAGAAGAACTATAGTTCCAAAGCGGTTGACACAGATACAAGGCTGTTCCTACAATTCAGAAGAGGAGAAGCAATGCCACGGGCTGTACAATATAAGGCAAATTCCATCGTCTACTTTCAAGGTGATGTTGCCGAACGCATCTATATTCTAAAATCCGGAAAGGTAAGTCTGAATTACAACGACATCGAAACCGGGCAGGAGCTTCATGAGTTGATCCAAACCGGGGAGTTTTTCGGTGTGAAATCTGCCCTTGGCCGATACACCAGAGAAGAAACCGCCGTGGTGCTCTCCGATGCCCAAATGGTAGTCTTTACCGTTCCCGAATTCGAACAACTGATCATGCAGAATACCAGAATCATCATGAAGATGCTTAAGGTCTTTTCCAACCAGCTGCGTCGTATCCATAAGCAGGTTAGGAACCTGATCAGTTCGGGTAAGGAGAGCGCCGATCCTGAAAGTGGTCTGTTTCGGATCGGTCAGTACTATCATCGGACAAAAAAGTTTCCTCAGGCCTTGTATGCCTACCGCCGCTATCTTACCTATTACCCTTCGGGAAAGTATGCCGATGAGGCAAACCGAAATATTCCTCTCGCCGAGCAGAATGCCCAGGGATCTACGCGCAGTTCGGTTCCCGTGAGCGCCGCCGCACCTGCCCGGGAAGAGCTCTCGAATGCAGCCAAGGCCTACTACAATGCTGTAAGTCTCCATAGCCAGGAAAAGTATCAGGAAGCGTTGAAAGAATTTCAACATATTGCCTCGGATAAAGGAGATCAGGAGTATGCAGCAAAGGCCGCATTTGAGATCGGTCGCTGTTATTTCGCCCTTGGTCGGTACGACGAGTGCATCAGGCACCTAAGCGGCATGATCAAAACCTATCCCAAACATCCGGACCTGACCGATGCCCTTTTCTACGTTGGAAATTGTTATGAAAAAAAGGACGATTTCCCAAAGGCCCTCGGATTTTACAAGAAGATTCTTACCATGGTTCGTGAGGATATGCCGATACACCGGAAAGTGAAGAAAGCGATTGCCGCAATGGGGGATGCATCATGAGTCTTGACCTCTCAATGTTCGGACGTTTTGCCCAGACCTATCAGCCCGGTGATATCATCTTCTGTGAATATGAACCCGGCGACACCTTTTATCTCATTCAGTCCGGAAGGGTTCAAATCGTGAAAATCATGGATGATATCGAGAAGAACGTTGATATTCTTCAGCCGGGAGAAATTTTCGGTGAAATGGCTATTCTTGAGGAGGCCCCCCGTTCCGCTTCGGCCGTTGCCATCGACAAGGTTGTAGCTCTCGAATTCAACCGTGCCAACTTCGAGATCCTTATGAAGGGAAATCCCCAGATCGCCCTAAAACTTTTGAAGCTCTTTACAAAGCGTATCTACGATCAGAAGCGTCGCTTTATGATTCTTACCTTAGATGATATCCAGGCCAGGGTTGCAGATGTCTTTATCATGCTTTCGGAAACTCAACCCGTAGATGATCCTGATGTAAACGAGCGGATCTTTAAGACCACCGTCGATGATATTGCGCACTGGGCCGGGATGAGTCCCGACAAATGTAAGCAAATTCTCCAGCATTTTGCAAACCAGCGCCGCATAGAGCTCTATGAAGATAGGATTGTGGTAAAGAATATCAACGATTTCGGTCGTTTCGTTCAGAGCCGTCGGCGTAATCAGCAGGTCGAATAATTGCCGTTCGGTACTTGATTTTTTTCTCAGCATTGGGTAGTTTTTTTCAGCACGCCAAAGTAGCTCAGGGGTAGAGCAACGCTCTCGTAAAGCGTAGGTCGTGAGTTCGAATCTCACCTTTGGCTCTAATAGCTTCTTGCTTTGCATGGAGATAGCGAATCTACCGGACAACCGGCGATTCTCTGCATCTTAAAATACAGATGGATTGTAGATAGTCATAGCTGTATATAGAGAGGTGGAGCATGCGTCGGTATTCAATGTATAAAAGAAAAAGCTCAAATTTTTTCCGTATCGTGGAAAGACGATAGGGTAAGAGTTGCAAACTTGCTTTCTATGACAACAGGAATGAGATTAGGCGAAGTCTTGGCGTTAAAAGTAGCCGACATAGGAAAGGATCGTATTTACATCCGGCACTCTTGGAGCTTTGCAGATGGACTGAAAAAACCGAAAAACGGAGAAGAGCGAACAGTTCCACTTCTTCCAGCGGTGCGACAGGAATTACTTGTGCTTGGGGCGCAAAATCCTCATGCTACCGGGTCTATTTTCTTCAGCAACATGCCAGAAAAACCAGTTGACGGAAAAATAATTGGTCGAGATTTGCAAGAAGCTCTCATCAATATTCAGCTTTCAAAAGGCGACAGAGAAAATAAAGAGAAGAGAGAGAAAGCAAAAAAGAAAAGCAAACTGGGTATAATTACAGTGTGGATATGCTGCTGAAAATAGACGACCACCATGTGAAAGAGGGGGGGGCGATGCAGAGAAAGCAATTAGTGTATTGGACAGAACATCGTTTTAACTTGCAGCCCGTTAAGCTGGCGTGAAACCTGCCTGCGAAGCAGAAAAGCAGGTTTCATGACAGTAGAGTTGTCAAGTTCAAAACTTTGTTATCTGCCTGTTCTTGCTCCCGTAATTCCTATTCAATTCTCTGAACTCTCTCACATGCATTATGTTTCGCCCCGTATCTCTGCATCCTGTCTCGAATCAACCGGGGAAGGATATTTTCCGCAAACATTCGTGAGACCGAACTCTTCAAGCCAGTTGCGTGCCTTCAGCGATTCCCCGCGATCTGCAACGCTTTTTTCTTTGTATACAGCTCCTTCACACAGTAATCTCCGAAGATGACATGCTCATGTCACTTTATCATATTATAATAGCGGCGCGCTTTGAGGTATCCAAAAGGACCATCCTGCGGGATATAGAAACACTTACCATTGCAGGTATTCCCCTTTATACGTCAAAGGGAAGGGGCGGAGGTATCTCTCTGCTTGACAATTTTGTTCTTGATAAGACTACCCTTACGGAGGAGGATCAAAATCAAATCTTAATGGCCCTGCAAAGCCTTGCACCTATCGAACACATTGATGCAGGCGATGTGCTTTCAAAGCTAGGAGCCTTGTTTAAAAATACGGATACAACATGGATTGAGGTTGATTTTTCCCGCTGGGGTAATAGGGAGCCGGATAAAGAAAAATTTGAAATTCTAAAAAATGCTATTCTTCAAAGATTCTCTGTTTCTTTTACCTATCCCAATTCTTGCGGCGAGATTTCAAACCGAACCGTTTATCCGCTGAAACTTGTGTTCAAGTCTAAAGCGTGGTATGTCCAGGCTTACTGTTTGCAAAAAAAGGATTACAGAATATTCAAGATAAACAGAATGCTTCAGATCAAAGTTCTGCCGAACAGCTTTGCAGGGCAGAATTTCGCACCGCCGCCGATAGAGGCAGATGCTCCGTCATCGACGGTCTGTGTTCATTTGGAATTGGCTTTTTCCGCCTAAGTCGCTTATCGGGTTTACGACGAGTTTGATGCAAAGAATGTGCAAAGAAACAGGGACAGCTCTTTTACTGTAACCGTAGATCTGCCGGAGGATTACTGGTTATATGGCTTTCTGTTGTCCTTCGGTACGTCCGTCCGGGTAATAGAGCCGCAAAGTGTCCGGAATCATCTGCTTGATCAAGTGGAAACAATAAAAAATTTCTATTCGGAAAATATAAGATGACATACAGTTGTCACTTTATGCATGATATCCTATGCGCAGCAAGGCAAAAGCCAATTGAAAACAAAGGAGGAAATGGTTATGCCAAGACCAACGACAAAGCCGGATTTAATCAAAGCGGCAAATGAACAATTTAAAAAAATGTGGAATCTCATTGATGCCATGACGGAGGATGAACAAAACGCGACTTTTAATTTTGATGATGCCTCCAACCAAAAAGAGGCCCATTGGAAAAGGGATAAAAATTTACGGGATGTATTCGTGCATTTATACGAATGGCACCAATTATTGTTGAATTGGGTCAAATCAAATCAGAAGGGCATACAAAAACCTTTTCTACCTGCACCGTACAACTGGAAAACATACGGTCAAATGAACGTAGAATTCTGGGAGAAACATCAATACACATCGTTGAATCATGCAAAAGACATGCTGAAAGAGAGCCATGCCGGTGTGATGCAAATGATTGACGGTTTTTCCAATGATGCATTGTTTGCAAAAGGAAGCTTCCCGTGGACAGGAACTTCCACATTGGGCAGCTATTGTGTCTCCGCGACATCCAGTCATTACGATTGGGCGATAAAAAAGATTAAGAGGCATAATAAAACATACGGGGAAGCCCGCAAGGGGTAAGGATCGGGCATGTTATTCATAATCGGTTATTGTGTTTTCGGCGGCGGGGCCGCTTTCGGATTGCTCTATTTGATCCATCCATGTCCTGTTTACCATTTTCAGCACCTATTTTTATGCATTGGCTTTGCCCCTATCCGTCGGCTGTGCCAGCCTCTCGACCGTACTTTATAAAATGCAATATTAGCTAAACGCTTTGAAGTCAGTAAAAATCCTATCAGGAAAGCATTGATCAGACTTGAAAGAGAAAATTTCGTTGTCATAAAACCGCAATATGGAACATTTGTTAGCGAAGTATCCATTGAAAAAGGACGGGAAATTTGTGACGTGCGTTCGTTGTTGGAATCGTATGCCGCTCGTATTGCCGCAGAGAAGATTACCGAGAAGCAGATTGCGTCCTTGCAGAAATCATTTGATCATCTCGATGTATTGGAAAAAGGATCTGAAGAGTATAGTAATTGCGATAACGAAACTTCGGCATTGAGTTTGTGAGTCGTCCGAGGGAAAAATATTTTTTGCACCGGCACTTGCATTCCCGATTTATGTACAGGTTCCTGTGATTTCTGTTTCTCGTTAAGCTTCCAGCCGATACCGAATGGTCACTACCATCTCGATATCGGTTGTGCCGTCACCTGGCGGTGCGGGAAAGGGCTCTGCCTGATGTACCGACTTCATGGCCGCAGCGATCAGAAATTTATGGGCGGTCGAATCCTTTAGAAGAAGCTCTCCAATCGATCCGTCCGGCTGTATCGTAAAATAGAGGGTCACGTCCCCTTCAAGTTCCCGCTTACGGGCTGCAAGGGGATAAATTTTGCACGCTTCCAGGCGGTTGAGTACCAGACGTCGATACTCAACGGTAGAAGGTCGTTCGCTCCGGTTTTCATCATCCTCCGATTGACTGCCGGAAGCCACCCTGTCCGGCCGCTCGGTAGCCGTTTCTACGGCCCGCTCTCCCGTTTCGATAGGAGTTGAGACACCGGTGGGAGCAGCAGCCGCTTGAAGAAGTCCTGGCTCGGCTTCTTGCGTGGTTCCTGTTTTCTGCGGTGCAGGCGAAAGCGAGGCGGATTCTTCTCTCTTCATGGATGGTAACGGCTCTTCTTCGGATATGATGGCTGCGGCTGGCACTGTCGGTTGAAGTTCCGGCTGTGAGGCGGCGGGGGCGGGTATTGAGGGTTCCTCAACTTCATCGACCGCATCGAAGCTGAGAGAAAAAACATCGGCGGCCTTCTCGACCCTCGTTGGTACTATATCGAAAAATCCCAGGATTACAAGATGTCCTCCGACCATGGCGATAAAAAGGAGGAGCGTCAGGATACATCTATTGTTCCTATCGCTGTCTGTCATGTCTGATTGCCGCATGGCGCACTCCCGCGCTTTTCAGCCTATCCATTACCTCGACCACCGCTTGAAAGGGAACCTCTCCGTCGCAATAGAGCGCTGCGGTCAGCTCCGGATTCTGGGCAAGACGGGGAGCGATACGGGCTTTAAATGCCGCAGGATCGACAGGTTTCCCCTCCAGATAGACCCGGGATTCCGCATCAATCGTTACCGCAAGCACCTCCCGATCTATCGTTTCTCCCGACGAGGCGTTAGGGAGATCGACTTTAATGGCAGGTTTTTCGAAGCGCGAGGCGATCATGAAAAAGATTAAAAGAATGAAAACCACATCGATCAAAGAGGTCATATTGATCGATTGTTTCCTTTGACGGGGAGGGGAGAAGTTCATCATGTTAGGCTGTCTCCCGCTTTTTGCCAGGGTCGGTCCCCGATGGCTTTTCGGAATCTCCCGCAGCGAGAAGATCCTCCCGCAAGCTTTCGGAGAGCAGGGAAACGACGTAGGCCATATCCCGTTGCCGCGCGTCGGCATGGCGTTCGAAAAATCTGCATGCGGCAAGTGCGGGAATTGCCGCGGCAAGCCCAAAGGCCGTTGTTATCATAGCAGCCCAGATCCCGCCTGCAAAAGTCGAGATATCGGCACTGCCGCCAGTGGCTTCGATCTGTCGAAATGCACTCATGAGTCCCGTAACCGTGCCGAAAAGGCCGCAGAGCGGCGCCAGGTTACCGACAACCGAGAGCCATTCGACTCCATGGTCCATCTCCCGTTGCAGAATCGCGCCCTCTCGTTCCAGCAGCTCCCTGAGAATGGCGGTGGATGATCTTCGATTTTCCATGAATCTCCGGATCATTCTGAGGGGTTGGCTGCGGCTGTAGGAACGGGGCCAGGGAAGGCCTTCCTCGCTTTCGTCTTCCGGCGCTTGTTTCTCAATCACACGTATGTACTGTTCAAGACCCGACAGGAGCGTGGTACGCCTGTAGGAGGTACGGAGGAAATAGACCGCCCGTTCGGCAATGACGGCCAAAACAACTACATACATAGCGATGATGATCCAGTTGATCACGCCCCCGCGGTTGATAAACGAGAGCATCGAGATGATTTTTTCTGTTGAAACTATTGGCATGAAAAATCTCCTCCTATGATCTGCCTTGCAGTGATGCTTAAATCAATCCCGGCTCATATGTATGCCGCCCATATCTGCCATACCACTTGTAATAACAAGATAGATGGTGTCGGCGTCCTCGAATTCCAGGGTAAGCTCCATCTCCGACTCGGGGGAGTACCACGTGATGGAATAGGCGGCGGTACCGATCTTTTCGTAGTCATAGGTATAGGTATAGGAAGATTCCGTTATAGATACCGTCCATTCCATGGTGTCCTCATTCGCCTTTAGATAGGTCATGCCCATGCCTCCAAGATCTCCGATTCGGTGCCAGTTGCCGTAGATCGTTTCAAAGGAATAATCTTTCAGCTTCTTCGTTCCGTCTCCGAAGATATCGCAGCCTGACACGGCCAATAGTATGATCATCAAAGAAAAAAGCAGAAAAATGTTTTTCTTCATACGCCTTTTGTTCATTCTGTACTCCTCTTACCATTTCATGCGCCCGCCGATGGTCACCACCGGAGCATCGTAGAGCCCGTAGTAGTCCTCTTGGCTTTCATTGTAACTGCCTTCAATAAAGTGGGCATTATTCAGGATATTATGTGCCCTGCAGTAGAATTCGTATGTCCCATCGTGAAACGTTTTTGATGCGGTTATGGAAACCATGAGGTAATCGGGGGAGTGGGACTCTTCCTCGTAATCGATCAGCTGCGGAGCGTTCCAGTTCGCCCGCAGGGAAAGCTCACTTTCAATGTGGGGTACCGTATAGCTTGCCGTCAAGGTGATTGCATGGGGAACCCGCGAATCAAGATCGATATATGCATCATGCTCGTCGCTGTATTCCTTGGCCGCTGTAT
The DNA here is from genome assembly GCF_000143985.1 of Sediminispirochaeta smaragdinae DSM 11293. Classification (GTDB taxonomy): domain Bacteria; phylum Spirochaetota; class Spirochaetia; order DSM-16054; family Sediminispirochaetaceae; genus Sediminispirochaeta; species Sediminispirochaeta smaragdinae. The sequence continues at coordinate 1,877,373 of NC_014364.1, forward strand.
AGGCATAACCAAGCAGGCCGGATGCGCGTCCCCGACTGTAGCGCAGCGATGCCTCCCCTCCGTAGGTGATGGCTTTGCCGATATTCCGGTAGGTTCGTATGTATAACGTTCCGTCGTTTCCGGTGATCTCGCTGTCGATCAGGTTGCTGATATAATTGAAGTAGGCCGACGCAGAAAGGGCCAGCCCCTTTCCATAACGTTGCTCGGCAGAAATATTGAATCCATGAGATACTTCCGGTTTCAGATCGGGGTTCCCGTAGAGGATAAAATTCCCATCTTCCGTCGCGTAGTTATGAAGGAAGACCCAATACTTTTGTTTCAGACTTGGAATCTTATAGCCCATTCCGTATGATGCACGGAGCGTTGTCGAGGCTGTCGGATCATAGCGCATGCTGAGTTTGGGCGTAAGCTGATAGCGTGCTGTCGTATCATCATCCAGAGGGGGGCAGACATCAAAGCGCAGGCCCGGGACCAGAAACAGGCTATCGGATGCCCCGACGTTCCACGTGTCTTGTGCAAAGATGCTGGCGGTAACGGCATTTTTCCGATCGTCAAATGAATCACCTTCAAGCGATTCTCTTTTAAAATTGCAACCAAAAAGGAAGGCGTGAGATATTGTCGGTTCATATTCGGCGCGAACCTCCGCCTCTACATCGATAAAATTGGAACTCGTCGGGACCTCTGTGTCCAAGGCCTTGTTGGTAAACGTGGTATCCAGATCGTATGTCTTTAGGCTGAGAAATCCGTCGAGCATTCCGAGATCCCCCAGCGTTTTCGAAGCGGTAACCCCTGCAGCGGTTCTTACCGCATCATACTCCATGGTCTCATAACTGTTCGTACTAAGTTTTTGCAGAGAATCCGTCACCGACCCGAATATGCCGATTGCTCCCTTTTCCCGGTGGAAGTCGGCGTCGAAGTTCAGCGATCCAAGACGATTGTACGGCACAAGATACGAGGAAAGCGTTCCAGCCAGCGCCGTTTCCCGTTTCTCGCTCTTTCCTTCATCATAATCGAAGGAACCGGCCAGGGAAAACGAATAGCTTTCCCCTGCATAGGAAAAATCACCCTGAGAATAGCTGCGCAGATTGCTTCCGACCTCCTGCGTCAGGGAAAGCGATAGCTTGTCTTCACCCTTATCTTTTTTCTTTGTGATGATATTGATCACACCGCCGATTGCATCAGAGCCGTACAAGGCTGAAGACGCCCCGCGTATGATTTCTATACGTTCGATATCCGCCGTGGAGATTTGAGACACCGCAACGGAACCCCCAATGTCGCCGGTAACCTCGACTCCATCTATTAATATTTTCACGTAATCACCGTCAAAGCCCTGTAACATGATGGTATCCGTCGGGTGTCCTGTTACGATAATTCCCGAAATATTCTCGACGGCTTCCGAGAGATTCTTTGCCCCCGACTGTTCCATCTCTTCGGCAGTGATAACTTCGATATCTTCTACGCTATCCTCGATATTTTGTTCAAATTTTGTTCCGGTTACGACAATGATATCCGCTTCCTCTTGTGCTGTGGGCTCTTGGTTCTCACCCTCTACATGAAATACGACCATCAGTACTATAAAAAAAGAAAGAGCTATTTTTTGCATGTTCCCTATCTCGGTTCTTCTCTTGTGAAATTGTCTGACCCGGAAAATCACTGTACAACATGTGTATTATGTTTGCGTGTATGGTAATCGGGTATAGTGAAAAGTGCAATGATCTTGATGGATATTGAGATGGAAGGCCCTGCAAAGGAATAGATTATTGCCGACAGATCAAGCGCTGAAGTATAAACTTGTCGAACTGGTGACGGTAAAGAGGCACGTCACCAAGGTCGTGAGTGTTAATCTCACCTTTGGTTCGAATCTCTTGTCAGGAGTTCATGGAATAGCAAGTGGTTTTGTGGGTCATATCCTGGTTCCAAGTGATAGTTTACGGTGAGTTCGCCGCCATCGTTGTCGGCTTGTACTTTTTTCAGCCATTCACCAATTTCCACTTCGCCGGTACCGGGGAGCAGCAGTTCAAGGGGCGGCATGAGATCGATCGGCAATGTATTCCCAAAGAATTTTCTCACTGCTGCCACGTCGGTCCCGCTTCCGGTATCGAGAATAGCTATGGGCGCACCCTTTGCTATGGTTTCAAGGAGGTGCGTACAATTCCCGCAATGGTGGAGCCGTATCGGACCAATCGCTTTTCCGAGTCGCTTAAGCGAAGGGATGATGAGTTCTCCGTAATCACTAGGGCTTAACATGGTTCCCGAGCATTCTCCGATGTGGAGTCCTGTTATCGCCATCCCGGTAGCCCTGGCAAAGGTAAAAATCAACCTTGTACAAACCTCTTCGTACCAAAGAAAGAAGGATGGCAGGAAATCCGGCTTGTCATAGATCGAGAATAGAATATCCTGACCGAAAAATTTTAAGGCGGTAGTTAGTGGGCCGTGTATGGTGGCCCTTCCGCCTCTGTCCCAGAAAAAGGGCGGGATAACGGTCCCTTCTTTTTTGAGTGCTTCAATCTCTGACAACCAGTTTTTCACCATCGGATGGGCCGTGAGTTCTCCCGGTTCCGGTAATGCTTGTACGGAAGTGATACCGGAAAGGGGTTTTTCTTCTATATCTGCGTCCTGGTCGGGATAGGCAATAAACCTGGCGCCAAGCAGCATGCCGATGATGAGGTTGGGTTGAATTGCTCCGACAAGAACATCCTCAGGATGGTAGTGAGGCAGGGAAACCAAATTCGATTCCAGGTTACAGATGGCATACCCTGAAAAGTGCTGTTCCAAAAACGATGCAATCTTCAGATCGACCTCTTTTCGGAGCCGAGGAGAAAAATAGTACTCTTCGCCGAATTTTATTCCCGTTTCTCTGTGTATCCACCCCTTTGAGACACTTGCCGCTATCCTGACCACCTGAAGCCTCCTTCCATGTATGTATGATAGGCCCCTTATGGGCAAAGCGGAAGAATGATTTCTCCTCATACCCAAAAGGCCTTTTGGGGAAAAAGAGTGGAAAAGGTATGATATCTGCTCATACCTATTGTACTGACCTTGGGAAAAAAGTGAATAAAATGCTATGGAAACTTCATACTTGTGGAGTGGGAAATTCTTCCTCTACAATCACTTAGAACATCAAAGGAGTTTTTTTGTGAAGCGTAAGAATACCACTATGGTGCTCCTCTTCCTGGGCCCTTGTCTCTTGCTCTATCTGCTTTTGTTTCTTTATCCCGCGGTAAAGGCCTTTTTTGTCAGCCTCTTTGACTGGAACGGTTTTACTTCGGACATGAAATTCGTTGGTCTTGGAAATTTCCGGGAACTGTTTTCCGATACGCATTTCTGGTCGGTCGTTATGGCCAACAGCTTCGGCATCATTTTCTTCGGTGGAATTCTGACCTTTGGTGTTGCTTTTTTTCTGAGTGGTCTTATTGCTACCGGTCCGAAGGGGAAGAAATTTATGCGCGGACTAATCTACTTTCCCTCGATTATCAACCCCGTCGCCGTCGCCATCCTTTGGTCGTTTATCTATAACCACCAGTATGGTTTGCTGAACGGTTTTTTACGGGTGATAGGGCTTGGGCATATTCAGCCGACATGGACGGCCCCGGACACCCTGTTTTGGGCTATTCTGGTTGCACTGGTCTGGATGTATTCGGGATTTTACTTTGTGATCCTCTCTTCGGCCCTGGAGCGGGTTCCTGTCGACCTCGTTGAATCGGCAAAATTAGAGGGCGCTTCCGAATTCCGTATTTTCTTTACGATAAAAATTCCGATGATTTGGGACGTCCTCGTTACCACGATTATTTTTTGGTGTATTACCGCAGTCAAGGAGTTTTCCCTCCTGTATGCCTGGGGTGGGGGAGTGGATGTCCCGCAGGCAGGGGCACAGAACCTTGCAACCTACATGTATATGACTGCCTTTGGCCGTAGAGTGACCATGTACCGCATGGGATACAGCACAGCCATGGGTGTGGTGATGTTTCTTATCGTTGCCCTTTTTTATCTTATCATTACCCGCCTCACCAGGCGCGAAGAAATTCAGTATTAGGAGTAAGTGTATGAAAATCCTGACAAAAGGACGTACTGCCTGGGACATCATAGCGAGAGTGCTTCTGTATCTATGGTGCGCTTTTTCCATATTTGTTTTTCTTTGGGTCATCAACAGCTCTCTGAAAACAAATCAGGGATTTTTCTCGGATATCTGGGGAATCGCACACTCACCACAATACGGGAACTATCGAAAAATCTGGACGACCTACCATTTGGGAACCTACTTCATTAATTCGCTTCTCATCGTTATTCCCTCTGTCCTAGGCTTGCTGGCCGTCAGTGCTCCGGCCGCATATGTTCTGGCACGTAAGGATTTTCCGCTTCGGAAGCAGATTACCAACCTGATTTCTTTTGGCATGGGGATTCCCTACCAGTTGCTGCTGGTTCCTCTGTTTTTTCTCCTTTTTAACCTGCGGCTGATAAACAGCAAATTCGGGCTCATCATGGTGTACATCGCCCTTTCCATTCCCTTTACCGTATTTTTGCTGCTTGGCTATTTTCGTACCCTGCCCAAAAGCCTTGAGGAAGCGGCCGAGATCGACGGATGTGGTCCCATGCTTACCTTTTTTCGGATCATGCTGCCTTTGACGCGAAACGGTTTGGTTGCCGCCGCCGTCTTGAATTTCGTAGGGCTGTGGAATGAGTTTTTATTGGCCCTTACCTTCATCAGCAAAGATTCCAACTATACCCTTTCCATGGGGCTTTATGCCCTTCAGGGGAGTCTCCAATACACAGGGGATTGGGTGTCGCTTTTTGCGGCCTTTACCCTGGTGGTTATCCCTACCTTTCTGCTGTTCATTCTCCTTTCCCGAACCATTGTGGCCGGTATGACCATGGGGGCGGTGAAGGAATAAAATTCGGAGGTTTGAAAATGAGAAAGAGGTTGTCGATTCTTGCCTTGATCGCTCTGACGCTCCTCGGCTCTTTGTATGCCGGAGGAACGCAGGAGGGAGCTTCTGACGGTTCTATCGAGTATGTATCGATGTGGAACGCCGGAGAGCCCCAGGCGATCTTCATGGAAACAATGGCAAAGCAATTTGAAGAGGAGACTGGCATCAAGGTTGATATAACCTTTGCCGGTCGGGATGTCCTTACGAAAATACGGAGTCGCCTGTTGATGCAGGATGCCCCCGACCTGATCGATCAGGACTTTAGTGAACTTTCCGGTGCACTGCTCAAGGATGACAACGTCCTGGTGGAACCCCTCAATGATTTTCTTTACAAAACAGAGGGGCCCGAGGGGCAAAAACAGATGATGGATCTTTTTGATGAGCATCTGGTGAAGCTGTATGCAAAGGATGATTCGATCTACTTTTTCCCATACGAATTTATCACCTCCGGTTTCTTCTACGACAAGACCCTTTTCGCCGAACATGGCCTTGCCTCACCTGAAAATTGGAAAGAATTTATCGATATCAATCAGCAGCTTACAAGCGCCGGTGTCCCTGCTCTCGCTCTTGACGGGAATATCTCATTTTACAATGCCTACTACTACTATTGGGCGCTTACCAGGGTCATGGGTCCCGGCCATTTAAAAGATGCTGCGGCTGATGCCAGTGGAAAGGTCTGGGATGATCCCGGATACCTAAGCGCCGCCAGGATGGTGTATGAATTGAGTGCAGGTGGAAAGAATTTTTTCCAGCCGGGCTATGCGGGAAGCAACTATCCTGCCGCCCAGGCTGACTGGGCCCTGAACAAGTCGGGCTCTATTCTTTGCGGTACCTGGATCCCATCCGAGACAAAGGAACAGCAAGTCGACGGTTTTGAGGTCGGCTTTTATCCCTTTCCCGAGGTTTCAGGAGGCAAAGGATCAAGCGCCGATGTCGAAGCCTACCTGATCGGCTTTGCCATTCCCACGGGAGCGAAAAACATCGAGGGAGCCAAGGCCTTCATGAAGTATATCAGCAGAAAGGAAAATGCCGAAAAACTGGCACACGATACCATCAATATCGCGGCTCGGAGAGATGCCTCCTACCCGGATCTTCTTACCGAGGTAAAACCGGTAGTGGAGCATGCCGAGAATTTCCACGTCTCCTATGACGGCGCCATGCAGCTTTACCCAGAGTGGTTTGCCAATGTATTTTATCCCGCTGATAACGATCTCGTTTTCGGAAAAATCACTCCGGAAGCCTTTATCGCAAGGATGAAGAGTGAGACGGCAAGGTATTGGGAAAGTAAGAAATAGACACTGATTCGGCAAGGAGCTCTCAGAGCTTTCCGAGGGCTCCTTTTCTGATATGATGAACGGCAATGATCTATCTGATTCCTGTCTATCTGATTTTTTCTCTTATTGTGACCATACGGCAAAAAAAGGATTCCAGCCTTTTATGGTTTCTATTAATGCCGATTGGTTTTTCTCTTGCTCTTTTCGGTCTCATTCTTTTTACCGAATACGTCTCCTTCGCCAATTTCATCGAAAATCCTCTTTTGATAAGCAGCAATCTCTTCATCTGGAAGTTGAACTACTATCTTGATCTCTCAATCTTCGGCATGTACCGCCTCATGGATGTCGGCATAGCCTTGTATATGCTCGGTGCGATAGGTTTTCCCCTTTCTCAGCACCCCCGCCGGGGGCTTCTGCGCAAGGGAAGCTTTATTGTTGCCGTACCGGCATTGCTCATCCTTCTTGCCGATCCGGGGATCCTTCAACACGTATTCGAGCCCGATTCGGTCTTTCAGGGAATGCAGGAGATCCTGAGCGGCTTGAACATTCTCAATCGTCTGTTGAATATTCTGGTGAAGGCGGCCTTGATCACCAGTCTGGTTCTTTCGCTTTGGATATACTCGAAAACGCCGAAGCCTTTCAGAAAACGATCGGAACTGATTATCCTCGGGCTTGTTCCGATACATGTTTTGGTTTTTGTTCTCTTTTATTGGTTTCCGAGCCATTCGATCCATATATGGCGCTTGTCGACGGTAAAACTCATCAGTCTTCCGTATACTCGTTTTACCGCGTCGCTTATTTTTGTGCTTTCCTTTTTTTCGCTTGGTGTCTTAATCTATATCAGCATTGTCTATAACAGTTTTGCCCTGAATGATCAGCGCCATCAAATCGGCTTTAAGGCGAGGATGAAGACCGCCGGCAGCGGCCTTAAGATTTTTACTCACTCGATCAAGAACCAGTTTATTGCGGTGAAGCTCCTTGCAGAGCAGGGCCTTGTACAGGAAGCAGGCCAGCAGCAGTTGCAAGGTATCCATGCAATCTGCGAAAAGACTATCGCAAGGCTCAATGCCCTTCCCGTACTTCCCGACCGTATTGCCTTAACATATTCGCATCTTACCACCTCTTCACTGCTTGGACGGATCGAAAAGGAGTATCCCGATATTGTTGTTCGTAATACAGTTCCGGCGGCGAAGATGGTGGTAGACGAGCATTATTTCATCGAGGTCCTGCGGAATCTCATCATAAACAGTAAGGAGGCTGTCAGGGGCGTGGAAATCCCCTACATCATTATGTACTGTAGCCGCCAGTTGGACTATCTTGTTATTTCCGTCGAGGACAACGGTTGCGGCATCGACCGCGCCAGGCAGAAGCATGTTTTCGAGCCCTTTTATTCTACGAAGCCTTCAATCACCAATTGGGGAATGGGACTTGCGTTTTCCCAGCAGCTTGTAGAGTCGTTCGGGGGAACGATGCGCCTCGAAAGTATGCCGGATATTTTTACTAAGGTCGAAATATATATCCCGGAGGCTTCAGATGAATGATAAAAAATCAATTACCTGTATTGTCGCCGAAGATTTTCCCGAACTCAATAACATCTATCAAAGTATTCTTAATCATGAGCCTGATATTCGGGTGGTTGCTTCCGTAACCAGCGGGCGGGAACTCCTTTGTGCAGTGGAACAATACCTGCCCGATGTGATCTTGATGGATATTGAGATGGAAAGTCCGACCGCCGGAATAGATTACTGCCGGCAGATCAGTCGTTCCTATCCCGATATTCGGATCGTCATTCTTACCTGCCATGAAGAAGAGGAGCGGGTGTTATCTGCCTTTGAGGCTGGGGCTGTCGACTATCTTCTCAAAACGGATTCTATGTCCGATATCATCATTGCCATAAAGAAGGCGTACAAGCACAGTTCTCCCATTCACAGCTATGCGGCCCAGATGCTTAGAAAGCAGATGCGGGCGATGGGGCATTATAAGGAAGAGCTTCAAAAGTTTACGATGGCCTTTATGACACTCACTCCTGCCGAGGTAGGGATCCTCAAATTATTACTCGACGGCTATAAACAAAAGGAGATTGCAAAGTATAAACATGTCGAACTGGTGACGGTAAAGAGTCACGTCACCAGAATTCTAAGAAAATTCTCCCTTCGCAGGACCAGTGAGGTTGTTGAAATGATTCGTTCCCTCGATGCTCAGGAGTTTGTCAGGCAGTCGAAGTCGGTATAGCCGATAGCTTCGAACCTACGAACGGTAGCCCTTTGGATTTTTGGACTGCCAGTTCCAGGCCGATGCCACCATCTCTTCAAGCCCGTATTCGGCCTTCCAGCCAAGCTCTTTGTTTGCGCGACTCGGGTCTCCCAAAACTTCGGCAACATCCCCGTCTCTTCGGGGACCGATAACATAGGGAATCGGTTTGCCGCATGCTTTTTCAAAGGCCTTGATGATTTCGAGGACAGAGTAGCCCCTTCCCGTTCCGATATTAAAGATTGCGTTTCCTTCGGACCCTTCAAGATAGCGCAGAGCGGCGGTATGAGCCCGGGCCAGATCGACCACGTGGATATAGTCTCTGACACCGGTTCCGTCCGGAGTCGGCCAATCGTCGCCGAAGACCACAACCTTTTCTCTAATTCCCGCGGCAACCTGTGAAACAAAGGGAACAAGGTTATTCGGATATGCGGGATCCTCTCCTATATCACCGGACGGGTGTGCACCCACAGGATTAAAATAGCGGAGGATAACACTTTTCCAGCCTTCTGCCCTTGCCGTGTCGGTAAGGATCTGTTCCATCATCACCTTGGTCCAACCGTAGGGATTGGTTGCACTGACGGGAGCATCTTCGGTGACCGGAACCTTCTCGGGATCACCGTACACCGTTGCCGAGGAACTGAAGACAATGTTTTTGACTCCGAAAGCCTTCATCATCGCAAAAAGGGAGAGGGAACCGGTGAGGTTGTTATCATAATAGCGCAAGGGTTCCTGTACCGATTCTCCGACAGCCTTCAGGGCCGCAAAGTGGATAACGGCATCAATGGGGCCTTCTTGTTCGAAAACCCTTCGCAGGGCAGCCTCGTCGCGCAGGTCGCATTGGTAAAAAGGAATGGCCCGAGAGGCAAGTGCTTCGACGCGACGTACCGACTCCTTACTGGCATTCACCAAAGAGTCTACGATGACCGGCTGGTAACCGGAGGCTATGCATTCGATGTTGGTATGGCTGGCAATGTAACCAGCACCGCCTGTTATTAATATCTTTTTCATGATGGTTGTATCCCTTCATAGCAGGATTCCACGATCTCTTCAAGTAGGTTCCTCTGTTCCTGCATCGATTGAACAAGCTTCATCTGGGTTCTGCACCGTACCAGATTGTGGTCGGGCGAGGATATCTTGAAATATCGATCGCCTTCGAGGTAGTCGGTGAGGAAGCGAAGGCCGACCTCGTAGGTCATCAATTTGGCCCCAAAGAGAAGATTCGACCGCTCTTCGGGCAGGAGAAAACCATATGTTGCTTCAAGATAGCCCTGGGTAATGGCCTTGAATAGTTCGGGAATAAGACAGACCTTTGAAAGATCACGTTCATCCTCTGCGGCGGGAGAGGTTGAGGTGCGCACCAGATCGCCGAAGTCGTAGGGAGCAAGACCGGGCATTGCCGTATCCAGATCGATGACGCAGACCGCTTCGTTTGTCTGGGTATCGATCAACACATTGTTTAATTTCGTATCGTTATGGGTAACCCGCTCCGGGATACGGCCTGATGCATTGAGATCCGTAAGCCGGGAAACCTGATCTGCAAAGGAGCGGTAGAAATCGATTTCCCCGGCTGCCGAATCTTTCCTTTTCAATGGATCTTCTTGTAAGAGCTCCTCAAAACGCCGGAAGCGGCTTGGGGTATTGTGAAAGTCTTTGATGGTTTCGTGAAGACGCTTGCCAGGAAGCTCGGTAAGGAGCTGCTGAAATGCTCCAAAGGCTTTTGCCGCCTGATATGCCTGGTCCCGGTTCTCCACGATATCGTATCCGACCGCTCCTTCGATAAAGAGATAAAGCCGCCAGATTTCCCCCTCATCGTCGCAGTAATAGGCCTTTCCGTCGCGACTGAGAACGGTGGTCAGGGACCTTCTCGATGCATCCGGTCTGCCGACTTCCTGTAGCCGCTTCTGACTCTCGACACAGATACGGTGGACATTCTCCATCAACTTCATTGGCTCATGGAACACATGGCTGTTGATCCGCTGCAAAATATAGCGTAGCGGCCTTCCCGCCTGATCTACGCTTACCGCATAGGTATCATTAATATGACCGTTTCCGTAGGGGTGTGCTTCGACAAAATCCCCAAGAATCCGGAAATTTGCACATACGTTTGCAAGGGCTTCTCTATTCATCGCTGTCTCCACAATGTTTCAGGATATGTTCCCGTCCGTATTGCCGCTGCTATTGCCTGCATAACCGCGTTTTTGTCCTCGGCATAGGTTACCCCATACCACCGCTCCTCCGTTTCTACGAGAGGTATCTTTGCACCCTGTTTTGCTATGAGGGCTTCGACAATGTCGGGGATGAAGAATTCCGCCTTTTCTTCGTTTCGATGTTGTACAAGAAATTGCGAAAAAAGCGCTTTTGCAAAGGAGAAGATGGGAGGAGAAAAGAGCCACATATTCATCGAGACCATTGTCTCTTCGGGGATTTCCTCTCCCTTCCCGTCGACCACGATTCCGGACGCGGCCCGCTGCAGTCCGAGGGTTTCGGTGATTGAGGTGAGGTAGCCGCCCTCGCTCCGACAGATGCCGCGGGCCACCGTACCGTTGGCCGAAAGGGTATGTTTCAGGCGATAGGCTATCAAAGCAGCCTGAAGCCTTTGATTGTCGATTCCTTCAAGCCGCCTTGCGGCACTGGCAAAAGCCGACGGGCCGTAATAATCATCTGCATTAATGATGAGAAATGGCTCGGTGACTTCGGCCGCAGCCGAAATGAGGGCGTGGCCGGTTCCCCATGGCTTGTTCCGCTGCACAGTCCCCTTGTAGGGCTCGGGAATATCATCGGTTTCCTGGAATACGTATGCGACTTCCAGAGTCCCTTCAAGCTTACGTATGATCTGCTCTTCAAAGGCCTTCGCGATGTCCCGTCGTATAATGAATACCACCTTTGAGAAGCCAGCCCTTACCGCATCAAACAGAGAATAATCCATAATCGTTTCGCCGTTGGGTCCGATACCGTCCAGTTGTTTTAATCCCCCGTATCGGGACCCCATACCGGCAGCCATAATAACAAGTGTTTTTTTCACCTTCGTTTACACTCCGTGCCAAGAAGCATAAAGCCATTTCAGAAAAGAAATACATATACGTTTTGACAAATAATATGGACAAAACAACAATTATCCATCACATTTTATCTATGCAGACCATTTCGGAAATGCTATTTACCGATGAGATGTTTCAGATCTTCGATCATATCTCCAAGGCTTTCGGTTTTCGTACTTCGGTCCTTGATAATACCTTTTTAGAGGTTGCCCCCCTTCGCCGAAGTCCGCTGTGCCGCTACTGCACCATCATTCAGGAGGATTTGGGGATGCTCGATCGCTGCCGGGAAAACGACCGAAAGCAGTGCCTCCTTGCAGCTTCTACCGGAAAAACCCTATTCTATCAATGTCATGCCGGCCTTGCCGAGGCTCTCTACCCCCTTTTTATTGAGGATCGCTGCTTTGGTTATATCATCGTCGGCCAGTTTCGCCTGGAGTCGGGAATTCCCGATCTGCTGCTTTCGGAGGTCCGCGATCGGAAACTGCGGAAAGGGATGGAGCAGGCGTATGAAAGCCTGCCTTCCTATAACAGCGAACAGTTGAAAAGTATTCTCCGCCTGATCGAGATCACGACAAGCTATCTGATAGAACACCGCATGGTAACGGTAAAGACAAATCTCCTCGTCGAGAAGCTTCTTTCCTTTATCGAGTCGAACCTGGCCGCCGGACCAGCCATGGCTGATGCTGCGGCAGCGGTCCATCGTTCCCCTTCTTCGATCAACCAGGCCCTGCATGCGGTTACCGGAAAAAGCTTCAAACAGCTTCTTGTCTCCATGAGGATGGAGAAGGCTGCCGAACTGCTTTTACGCGAGGCCTCCCTTTCTGTTGCGGAGGTCGGCTGCCGTGTCGGCATGGATGATCCCTTTTATTTTTCCCGCCTGTTTCGTAAAAACTTCGGCTGTTCTCCCTCCTGCTATCGCAAAAGAGCCCGAGCGTAAAATCTTTGATTGTGTGCTATACTCGTTGAAGGGCAGAATCCGTTTCTGCCGTGTTAATAATGTTCATCGGTTTAATGTATAAGGAGATCCAAGTGAAAACACGCTATGTACTGCTATTCCTTTCTCTTATCCTTGTTTCATGCTCTGCCTCCTTCGATAAGGATTTTGAAGCGGCAATGGGGCGGGAATCGGGCCCTGAGGTACTAAATGCCCTTCTTGCGCTTGACCAGAGTTATCCTGAAACATTGAAGGTTAAGGTAAACATCGGTGCACTCTACCTCTTATTGGGGCAGTATGAGCGGGCGGCCGTCTATCTTGAACAGGGCAAAAAGCTCGACCGCTGGTATGGAAATAAAAAAACCCGTTACCTCTTGTACGCAAATCTTGCCGAATTGTACTATGCTCAGGCCTCCTATCAGCAAGCGATAGATGCCGGCAGCAAGGCCCTTGAGCTGGATGAGAGCGATTCGGTGGGGGCCGCGTTTGTCCGGGCCAAGGCGCTTGCCGCTTTAGAGGAGTATGAACAGGCCCTCACGGCCTTCGATACCGCTATTGAAAGCCATCCCGACTTGATGAATAAAACAGACCATGAGATCCTCATAAGCACGCTTATCAAGACGGAAAGCTATGAACGACTTATTACCGAGATCGGTACCTATGCGGCGACTTTCGGCTATAGCCCCGGCCTCGGACTCCATGAGTCCATGGCGTATCAGCGCCTCGGCCGGGTCGAGGAGTCTCTTTTTGCCGCCTTTAAAGAACTTGAGTACCGAAGGTTCTATGGCATAGTGAGTGAAGAAGAGCTCTCCTCAAGTCTGGATGCCATGTCGACGGCACTGTCTGCTTCAGATCTTGAAACCGATGAGGGAAAACGGCTCATCGCGGCTTTCCATTCCTATCTTGCGGGGGATTACGGCAAGGCCTACGAGATGCTTCATCTGACGAAAGCCGATACGAGCTTTGCCACATATCTTGTGTTGGCCACCTTACTGGAATCCGGCGAGGAGATACAAGAGAACTTCTCCGCTTACGCCGATCTCGAGCAATACTTTTCCGATCTTCCCGGCTATTATTACCATGCCTGGCGGGCCTTGGAGCGTTTACCCTCCACCAGCTTCGCTAACGTACAGCCGCTTTTGGAGAAAACAATTCAGCTTGCACCGGCGACCGGCTTTGCACGGGAGGCGCGGATTCAGCTTGGACGTTTGGTGGGAATAGAAGGGCCTGAGGCCGCTTTGATCCTTACCAAGGAAGAGAGCAACATCCTCTTTTCCCGGGCCCTGTCCACCGGGGACCCCTCCTATCTTGTACCCCTCATCAAGTTGCAGGAGACAAATGAAAATATCTATCAGCTTCATGCCTATCTTCGATTGACCGAGGCTCTCAAATACGAAGCATTTCGTCGTTTCTGTTCTGCTCAGCAGCCGCAGCTTGGTCCCCTTGCTACAGAGCGCATGGCAAGCCTTCTCATCGTCTATGGGAAGTAGGCCTGTGAGAAATGGGGAAGAGGGCGAAAAACGAAAGATAGAGAAACAGCATTGATGCACCGACCCCGAGGGCGATGGTGAGGGAAAAAGAAGCCAATATGGCCTGACTCTGGTTCCCTTTGAAAAGGAGTGGAATGATGCCCGCAATGGTTGTCAGGCTGCTGATGATGATCGACGGTGATTTTTTTCTCAGTGCCAAACCGATAGTACGGCCGTTTTTTTCTATTCCCTTGAGTTCGTTGAGCACCAGAACGCCGTTATTAACGGCAATCCCACCTACGAGAATCAGACCAATCAGGGCTGCACTGTCGACAGCCCTGTGGCTAAGGAAAAAATAGATGAGGGGCAGTGAAAAGGAGAGGGGAATTTGCAGCATGCACAAGAGTGTGCTGGTGATCTTTTCAAAATGAAACATGAGTACGATGAAGACACAGGCTGTCGACAGTACGAGGACCAGGATGAGTTGTTGCTGCTGCCTTGCCGTTTCAAGATAGTAGGGGGCAACATATGAGCGATAGCCGGTTGGGTAGTCGCTTGCATCGGAGAGCAGTCTGAGATGTTCTATCGCATCTTTTATTGCATCCCGGGGAACCGACACCGACATGGTTGCGCTTCGTTCCCTTCCGAAATGATAGATGTTTCCCGTCTCCTGCCGTTTATCAAGCGTAGCAATGCTATCGACTCTTGTGTAGCTTCCGTTTCCAAGAGGAACCGTCATCGAAAGTAACTGCTTTGTGGAATATCCTCCCGCCTGCGAGGCAAAGAAACGGATATCGGCATATCCCTGAGGCAAAAGCGGCGTATACCATTTCCCTGTCACAGGGCCGGAAAGGGAACTGAAGAGGTAATTGTAGAGCGAAATCGGCAGGGTTGAGGAAAGGGTAAGGTAATCACTGTCGAAGCTTAGGTAGTTTGTCGGCAGGACCTCTTTATAGTGAAAAACAATATCGTCATATCCGAGTTCCGCCTGGATCCTTTTGGCAAGATCTGCGTTTATGGCCTTCAAACGTTCCGTCTCCGGGCCAGTGGTGATGATCGACAGGCTTTGATCCTCAGCACCCTTTTCGGGAAAATAGAGGAAAGCCTCAGGTATGGCCCGTGTCACGTTCTGTATGGCGGACCGTACGGAATAGTGGTCACCGCCGGGGACAAGGTGTACGCTTGCCTCGACACGTTCCGGTTTGAGGGTTGCACTAAAAAATTTCACCCCCGCTATCGAAGAAATCCGTGAGAGTGGGCCGGATGCCCTGCTTTGTACCATATCGAGGTTCGCCCCCGGGGGAAATTCGAGATAAAAGCGAAAGCTTTCTTGTTCCGCCGGATCTGATTCTTGTATCTGCATACCCGCGGCCAGATAAAAAACGGCCAGGCAGATAAGCGGCAGAGCGATGATAACGGGGAGACGAATCCTGCTGATTATGGCATGGCCCTTCATAGGGGAGCTCTTTTCCTCAATCTTTACCTGGTTTCCCTTATCGCCCTCCATCGAAGCCAGGAGATCGGGGAGAATGAAAAAAACGTAGAGCATTGAGGCCGTGATCATCATCGAAATTGACAGGGCAATTCCCGCGTAAGCCGTTTGCAGGCTATGCGGGGCAAAAATCAGCGGGAGAAAGACCGATATGGTCGATATCCCGGAGACAAGAATGGAATAGCGGCTGTAATGGGACTCATCTTCCACAAAAACGACTCCCGCATCTATCACCATACCCGTTCCTACGGCAAGGCCCGATAGGGTCATGATGTCCAGGGAAAAGCCGAAAACCTTCAGGCCCGCGATGGTGATGACCAGGGAAAAAGGGATATTGAGACAAATAAGTAAGGCTGGGGCCGCTCTTTTAAGAATCAACATGGTCAAAAGGGATACGGCCAAGATGCCTATCCCTATGTTGATTGCCACCTGCTTGAGCGCCGACTCGATATGTGCCCCATGATCATAGACGATGGTGGCATTGGGGATCGCTTTCGACGCCTCCCGAAGTCCTGCACATAGCCGGACGCTGTTCGCATCACCGGCCTTGGATACCGAGACGAGAATAGATGCCTTACCGTTGAAAAGGGCAAGGGATTTCCGCGGAGTCTGATCAAGGCTGATGTCGGCGACATCACCTATCCTGAGGTTTCTGCCGACCGGGAGTTGCGCTATATCCGAAATAGACCTCACCCTGCTGTCGACGATTGCCGGCAGATGATTTGCGACGTTCCATGAGCGAATCAAATTCCACGATCCGAGGGCATTGTTCAGATCGGAAAGGGTAAGCCCGCAATGGGCCAGCAGCCACGGAGAAAAGCGTATTTGTACCTCTTTTTGCGGGGCTCCACCGATCTCGACCCTTCCCGTTCCCTCAACGTTTTCGAATCGGGTACGTAGTTCCTCTTCGGAGATATCCTGATCGTAGTCGACAGCGAGAATAAAAACAGGCCTGGACTTCATATCGCTTTTCAGAAGCACCGGACGTTGTACCCCCTCGGGCAGGCTTGCATAAAGCCTTTCTGTGACATCCCTGACCAGAAGGTAGGAACGGTCAAGTTGAGCGGTATCATGGAAAAAAATCGTGATTGTTGCCGATTCTTGTTCGCAGACGGAACTGATCCGTTTTATTCCCGGGATGGATTGCAGTTCGTTTTCAAGGGGAGATGTTATGAGCCTCTCGATCTGCTCCTGGAAGACGCCCTTATACTCAATTTGTACGGATATTGCCTTCATACCGGATTCGGGGAGATAGCCCAGATCGATTGATCTTGAAAAGATCAGACTAAGCAGCATGAGCGTAATCAAAAGAAAGAGTTTTCGTTTCGGATGTAGGCTTCTTGGGCTATTATCGGTTTCCATGTTTTGTTACGTAATCAAGGGCGGGAAAGATTAACAGCGAAAGCACTGTTCCTATGAGCAGTCCTCCAATTACGGAAGTTGCGGTATGGGCCTGCAGGGTCGCTTCGGGAGAGCCGTTGAGCATGAGGGGCAGCAGGGCGGTCACGGTTGTCGCCGTGGTGAGAAAGACCGGGCGTAAACGCCCTCCGGCCATGCGTATCAGCTCTTCCCTATTCCTGCTATGGAGAAAAGAGGCCTTGAGGATGATCGTCGTATTGATGGCGGTTCCAAAAAGAATCAGTATTCCTATCCCCGAATTGATATTCAGACTCCTTCCCGTTACGGTAAGAAAGAGAAAACTGCCGCATGCAGAGAGGGGGAGCACGATCATAAGCAACAAGGGGGCAGAGAATGATTCGAACTGTGCTCCGAGGAAAAGGTACATAAGGACCAAGGCGATTGCAAAGGTTCCGATAATGGCCCGCATACTCTCGGCAAAGCTGCTTTGATCTAAACGTTCCCTTTTTATCCCTGTTGTGGAGGATTGCCCTGTCTGCACTGTATTGTTGCCGTCCTTTACGAATAAAAGAATGCTTGGCACCCTGTTATAGCGGTACAGATCGCGCTGCTTTGGCAGACGTTCGAAACGCACCATGTTTCCGAGTTTGACAAAGCCATTCTGTGTCTGTAACGGTATCGCCTCGACTTGCCTCCTGGATAATCTGTCATATCCCGCTATCTGTACGCGGATATCGATCTCCTCATCCCGAAGCGTTATGGTGCCGACGAGTGAACCTTCGACAAGGCCCTTCAATGTCCCGGCAATTGCAGAGGGGGTGATTCCCGAATTTCTGCAAGCCAATTGATCGGGAACCAGGCGCAGTTCGGTGTAGCCCCCGGATTCTTCCAGACGAGGATCCGATTCCGGGGCCTCTTGCAGCAATTGGGACCTATAGGCCCGGGCCTCTTGCAGTACGTTTTCCCTTTCCCTGCCTGAAAACCTCAGACGAATTTCCTTCCCTTTGGAAAGCAGTCGCGAGATAGGATCAGAACTGTCGGGCCAGGAGAGTTTTCCGACAGAAAGTATCGCTGCCTCCCGCTCTATGTGCGCTTTGAGTATCGCTTCCCTTTGGTAGGTTTGTGGTGCATAAAAGAAAGTGAAGAATATGTCGTTCAAAGATGATTCTTTTTTTGCCCGCTCGAGAGGGTTATCCGCCTCGTATCCGGTATATGCATAGCCGCCGCTGATTCCTTCGGCCTCTCCTACCGCTTGTAAAAACCTCTCTGCCGCCGCCTCCACCCCATCAAAGGGGGTATCGGCCGGAAGCGACAGGGAAAGTTGAAGCCTTCCTTCCGGGACGGATGGCATCGTTTCTTTCGGCAGCACTTTAGCGAGGCCGAAGAGGGCGGCAAAGCTGATGATGATCAGAAGGATTATCATGAAGGGTCTTGCTATGAGGGCGTGCAGGAGCTTTCCGTATACGCTTTCCGCACGGTCAAAGATTTTTTTTGAGGATGATTCTTTTGTCTTCGGGGAAATCAGCACATAAAGGGCTGGTGTCAGGCTCATTGAAACCAGAAACGAGAAGATAAGAAGAAGCGAGATCGTGATTGCCAATTCCCGAAAAAGTATACCGATGATGCCGGGTACAAAAACAATCGGCAAAAAAACAAGGAGGGTCGTCATGGTTGAACCAAATGTAGAGGAACCCATTTCAAGGACCCCTTCTGCAATAGCGGCGTGATCGCGCCGACCCTGGATTCTTTCAAGTACAACAATACTGTTGTCCACAATCATACCGATACCGATGGCGATTCCCGTGAGTGACATCACATTCAGTGAAAGACCGAAAAGATACTGAAAAAAGAAAATGGGAATGATTGCCGCAGGTAAGGATGATAAGAGTATCACGGCCGAAGAGAGCGACCGTAGAAAAATCACCATGACGAGAAAGGCCGCAGCACTGCCAAGTATCAGCGAAATGGCAAGCTCCCTGAAGGCTGACCGAATTCTCTCCGCACCATCTTCCAGAAAAATGATTTCGATATCGTTTGCATAGTTTCGTCGAATATCCGTAAGTTCCCGGCGTAAGGTCCTTGATGCATTCAGGGTCCCTTCTTCCGGACTTGGCCAAAGAAAGGCACCTACGCAGGGCTCGCCATTATAGGAAAAAAAGGAGGTCCGCTCTGCGTGGCCCAGCCGCACCTCGGCTATCTCTCCTAATGAGAGAAAGCTTCCGCTTTCGACCGGAACCGCTATGCGTTGTAAGGCAGAAAGATCGACGGTATCGGTGCTTGCCTTGATCAGGTGTTCTTTCCCTCCCTCGTTTACTTTGCCGATGGGTAATTCAAAGACCGATGATGCAAGCAGAGATGGAACCTCGTTCAGCGCAAGCCCTGCTGCCGTACAGGTGTCGGGATCGAGCAGGACCTTAACCTCAGGGGAGGTAATACCACGCAGGCGTACCGTGCCAATGCCCTCGACCTGCATGAGACGCGTTTTCAGGTCGTATCGTATGGTCCTGTCGAGCTCCTGGATCGAAGTACCCTCTTTGGGGCGCAAAACTAAAATGAATAGTGCCTCGTTTTCCCCACGTTCGGTGAATACCAGGGGCTTTTCGATACCATGGGGAAGGTATGGATATGCCGAATCAATCTTTTCCCGCACCTCAAGGGCCGCTTTATAGCTATCGGTTCCCCATGAAAATCTCAGCAGGATGGAGCTGATCCCCTGGCGACTGAGGGACTCGAGTTCCTTGACCCCGGATACCCCGGAAAGGACATTCTCAAGGGGAACGGTGACCTGCCGCTCTATCTCCTCTGCCGAGATATTTTCGAATTCGCAGACAACTCTTACCTCAGGGAAGAGAATCGTCGGCAGATACTCGCCCTTAAGGCGGGGAAAGGAGACGACTCCGAAGAGTATCAGGGCGAGATAGAGCATGAGGGTCGACAGGGGGTGATCGAGGAACCAACGCAAAAACGATTTCACGGCGGCAGCACCTGCAAGGTAAGAAGGTAGTCGTCTTCCAGGTAGTTGTCGTAGCTGTCGCACAGGGAAGCTTCTATCCTGATTGTACAAATCGACGAGATGCCGGAAGCCATCTCAATAGAAGCGTCGACGTGAACGACCGACTCTGTAGCTCCGACATCGATGCTGTAGGAGGTGAAATCGAGGGATTGAAAGGCGGAAGAGGAGAGTGAGAATGCATCCATAAAAGATGAGGTGTCGACGACCGCCCCCTGGGCATGGTGCAGGTAGACATCGAAACGGGCACGGTCGCTATCGCTGATGGTAAGTATATCGTTGAGGTGCAATTCTACCGGTACGGGACTTGCCGTATCATTGATGAAGATGATCCTTGAAAGGCTTAAGGGGAGGCTGTGGGGCCCGTCGACGAGAAAACGATAGGTTGAATCGACGATGTTCAACTCATAGAGTTTGCCGTATTCCAGCTCCTCGTCGAAGATGATATGAAGAGTCGTATTATCAGAATTCCACGTATCATCATATGATATTGAAGGATTAACCGTGATGATGTCCCGCTTTTCATCCTCGGGGACCGCTGCGCTAAAGGTAACGAGAAGCTCATCCGCTTTTTCAATTCCCGTTGTATAGGCCGTATCTGCTATATCGTGAAGGAAAAATCCTCCGCTGATATCCTCAACCGATGAAATTTCATAGGTTCCCTTATCCCCGGCGGTAAAGCGAAAGAATGTTTCTTTTGTCATTTGATTTCCCGCCAGATCTCGGACTCCCTTTGAAATTTGTACCTCGTACTCTTCTCCCCTTTCATAGGGAACCAGGGGCGTAAAGGTTGCGCTTCGCTTGTCCGGGGACCATGATATGGTTCCCATGACTTCCGGCGAGATGGAGAAGTTGTCGATAAAACTGATCTCATCGATTCCTTCGCTGAATTCGATAAGAATAGCCGCATAGGGATCGGAAACAAGATCGCCTGCCTGGGGACTTGTTCCTGTTACAAAGGGAGGATCGATTTCTTCTCCGGTAAAAAACTGATGATTGACCTCATGCAGCAGGGAATTGCCGTAATCATCTTCCGCCTCGGTGGTGACGGTGACGGTATAGACATGGTTGGAGGTAATGCCGAGATAGGGAGTAAAGATGAGCCTGTCGGAAGCCCAGCTGAAGCTTCCCTCCAGTTGCTGATCATCCTGTGAGAATATGCAGGCAGCCTCTGTTTTCGGTCGGTCCATGGACGCAGAAAACCAGATGCTTATCCCCTGTACATCTGAGGGATCGGCATACCCTTCCGCCGGCGTTATAGAGCGCACCTCAGGGGCATCCATATGAAGGTAGTCGTCGATCATATGGCAGCCCGGGATAAGCAATGGAACGAGCACTGCAATGATAATTGCGGGAACCGGAAACGAGATGGCTTTCATGGCTTTGGCACCACCAGAAGCTGTTCGATGCTTTGCGAAAGGAAACTCCCTTCGTTATTGGCTATTCCCGATGATCCACCGGCAATGGTCATGAGATAGTAGTGTTCGCTGCTACTGGAAGAGCGGAAATTGGTATAGGTGGCGGTGAGGGTATAATCATCCTGCCAGGAGTATGCAGCGGGAGAGGGACTGCCGGATGAGGAGAAAATTTCGGCTATGGATATCTTTTCCTGCACGGCCGCTTTTTCTTCCACCTGCGCAAAGGGGCGGGAAAAGCGGAAGCGGAAGGTGTAGTCGAATGGAGAAGGCTCGGAGCTCCCGATACTCTGGGCCTGGCTGCTTGAGTATGAAGTGAGGCTGAAGGAGTTACCAGGGGCCACCCCCTCTATGGCTGAGAGTTCGAGAAGGGGAATATTGGGAGTAAATGTTTTCTTGACATCGATCCCCATGGGAATCTGATGTTTGTCTGTAACCTCTGCCTCTATTTCCAGCAGATATTCCTGGCTCATGGTGTATCCCTGTTCGGGAATGAAAACCAAGGCGTTGCGATCGGGATACGCTGCAGAAGGATCTGCGATCCAGAATGTGGTTCCGGGGCAATTGGGGGAGATGGAAAATCCCTCTTCCACCGAATCCTGGTCCATGGTCTCGGAAAATCCTATCCTGATTGCATCGTGGTAACGAAGGTCGTTGAGATCTTCGCTGAGAACGGCAAAAGGGGTGGCAGCTGCCCAGCTATTTTCTGCAACGCTTACATAGAGAATGGTGGGGGCATCGTCGTCATCGTCGACAAAAAAACTGAACTGGCTTTCCGCTGGATAGGGTACCCCCCTGCTGTCTATAAGATCTTCATCGATGGTGATGTGATACAAGGTGAGGTTTTCCCATTCATCCTCGGGAAAGATCAGAAGCAGCGTATCATCCTCTTGCCAGCTATGCCGATAGGCTATGGATGGAGTGATGTCCAGCCCCTCGGCCACACTTGTATCATCCATTGGGACGGAAAAACGAAAGGAAAGCTGGCTTTCTCCCGAAATAGTCGATCCGGGTGCAGGAATCATCTCTGTGATTGCAGGGACAGATCCCTCCTCTGCGGCATAAAAAAAGACAATCGTCTTACTGACCGTATATGTCCTTCCCTTATCATCCAGGAACCTTCCTGAAAAAACGAGACTGTAGCGCCTGCCCGGAATAAAACCTTCATCTGGAAGAAAGGAGACATTTCTTTTCTCCCAGCTATATCGCCCCTCGAGTTTCCCTTCAAAATCGGAGACGGAGAATATATCCTCAACGCTGTATTTGTCTACCCCGAAATCAAAGGAAATGGTGGGGAACTGACCCTCGGGAAGCAGGTCGTATGAACCTGAGGGAACGTATTCGATCTCATCATAATCGGGGAAAAAAAAGAGGTTGCAGGCCAATAGACCTCCCGACAGATAGATCAATAAGCAGGCTGGTAATAGGTGCCGGAGTCTCTTCATGGCAGAATCTCCACCTCCATGCCGTCCGAGAAATCGGCCCCGGGAGTGACTGCGACGATATCCCCCTGGCTTATTCCCGACGAAATAACGGCCCTATCATCTTCCTCTTTCGCTACCTCTATTTGGGTTTTAAACAGTCTCGAATTTCTGACCAGAAAAAGATACGTCCCCGTTTCCTCCTTGATGAGGGCCGAGACTGGTACGACAAGAGCGCTGTACGGTTCCCCTGTTTCGATGGTCAGACGAACGAACATGCCCGGTCGAAGGGACGAGACATCGTCGAGACGAATTTTTGCTGCCGTTGTTCTGCTTTCGGCGTTTGTATAGGGGGCGATGAAGTACAGTGTTCCCGTATAACACCTGTCGGATAGATCGCTACGAATTTCCACCCTTTGTCCCTTTTGTATAAGGCGGGTCTCCTGTTCCGGAATTTCCGCCTGAACAATGAGAGCGTTTTGTGAAAAGATGGTGAACAGGGGAGTCTCGGTGCTTGCTTTCTCTCCGAGGTAAATATTCTTTGCAGCGATAACCCCTTGTATGGGGGCGCGTATTTCCGAGCGGGATATAAGGAGGTTTACACTTTGAAGATTTGACCTGGCCGCATGCAGACGGGCCTCGGCAACGGTAAGCTCGGCCTGAAGGGTCCTGGTATTTACTTCGATCAAGACCTTGATCCGCTCCTCTTCCTCCTGCGGAACACTCAAGCCTGCTTGTGTAATATCGATGTCTCGAAAACCGATATTCTGGATGGCCAGCTCTCCTTCGGCCGTAAAAAGCTCGGTTTCCGCACTCTTTTTCTGAACCAGGAGGCTTTGGAGTTCTTCGGCCGTCACTCCTTCAATCTCAAAAAGCTGCTTCTTGTTCTCATAATTCCTGCTGACCTGTTCCAGCTCGGCCTTCAGTTGCTCGATCTTCGCTTCGGCATTTTTTATCGAGATGAATTTCGCCTCTATTTGTTTCTTTCCGTCTTCCAGCTGTTGCCTTGCCAACTCAACCGCTGCCTCTGCCGATACGATTTCTGCTTCCGCCTCGCTTTGCTTGATATCCAGCTCTTCAGTATCGATAAGCGCCAAAAGCTCACCCTTTGTAACACGATCTCCCTCATCAACCAACAAACGGACCACCGTCCCTTCCACCAGAGAGGAAACATCGGCCTTATCAAGGTAGGAAACGGTGCCGAACGAGGAAAATTCCGATCGGATCGTTTCCTCGTTAACCTCTGCAACCGATACCCGTTCAGTGACCTCCTCGTCGATTACTGTCGCCCTATCGGATGATTGCCGGGAACAAGAGGAGAGAACCAGGAGCAAAGCCGCGGCGGAAAGGGTGAAAAAACGGTTTAGGTTCATACAATAATCTCTTTTACCGTCTCTGCTATGCCCCTTACGCCGCAGGACTGAAGGAATGTCGCTTCCGAATTGTAGAGATCGACGAAACTTTCGATGAGCTTTGCCTCCTGTTGTGTAAGGGATACCTGCTCCTCGATAAGGTCGATTCGTGTTGCCTCTCCCAATTCAACCTCCTTTTGCAGGATGGAAATTTCTCTGCGGGAGATTTCCATCCGCCTTTGTGTGAGGGAGATCGTATTCATCTGATGATCGATATCGGTAAGGGCCTCTTCGATGTCGAATCGAAGATTTCGCTGGCGATCTTCGTAGGAAGAATAGCCTTTAGCCAGCTGCAGGGAGGCTTCACGCCCTGATATGAAGCCCTGCAGATTATCGAAAAGCTGAACGGAGGAGCTGTTTCCTATAGATCGTTCCTGTGGATTTGTCTTTCCCGCGCTCACATCTGTTTTGAACGGAAAAGCCGGAAGGTTGAAGGTAAAAACCATGCCGAGACTGTAACCGAATTCGGAAAGAGGAAGCTCTTCCCCCGACATTGAAAGCTCCAGTTCCGCATTGATTGATGGAATCCATGATCGTCTTGTCTGATCTCTTGTCGTCCTTGCATTTTCAAGCTGGATGAGCAGTTTTTGCAGGTCGCTGTTTTGATAGAGCGCAAGGCTTGCATATCGCTCGATCTCCTTTTCAAGATTTTTCCCCACAAGAAGAAAACCGTGGTAGTCGGGGTTTATCCTTCCCCTGATAGAGGGCAGGCTGTCCGGAGGAATTTCCAGGATTCTCGACAATTGAAAGATGTAACGCTTTTCATCCTGCCGGGTTGAGGCAAGGGAGAGGTCGATTTCTCCCAGCTGGGCCTCCATCTCAAGC
Source organism: Sediminispirochaeta smaragdinae DSM 11293 (assembly GCF_000143985.1). Classification (GTDB taxonomy): domain Bacteria; phylum Spirochaetota; class Spirochaetia; order DSM-16054; family Sediminispirochaetaceae; genus Sediminispirochaeta; species Sediminispirochaeta smaragdinae. The sequence continues at coordinate 1,902,200 of NC_014364.1, forward strand.
AGATCAAGCTCGGTAATCATGCCGAGGCGATGCTCCTGCCGTGCAATGGTTATTTGTTTGAGGACGATCTCTCTTGTTGCCGATTGTATCTCCAGAATCCTCTTGTTTTTCAAGAGATTTGTGCAGATGGTGATTACCTGCAGGGCCAGCTGTTCTTTTATCTCATCGGTTTCTATGTCGCTAAGATAGAGCTGCGACCTCAGGTTCCTATACTGATAGGCGAGCTGCCCACCGTCGTAGAGCAGCTGATCGACGGAAAATGTCGCCTTTTTGATACGGGAATCCGCACTGTCGTAGCTTACCGAATCACTTTGGGAGTAATCGATTCCGAGACTTGGGAGAAAGTTCCTTTTCTGTATTGCAATCTTTGCCCTGGCAATTTCCCTGTCGATACTCCGGTAGTTGATCTCGTCACTTCGGGACAGGGCAAGCTCTATGGCTTCGTGGGGTGATATCGACGCTACTTCCTGGGCACAGAGCACGGGTGTCTGGAACATGCTGAAAAGAAGGGCCGCGAACACGATCATCGCACTACCGTTTTTACGCCTTTCCTTACGATTCGGTACAGATAGGAGGCTGATTCGATGGTATGTTCGGTCTCCTCGGAAAAGAAGTAGCGCCGCACGACTTTGCCGTTTGCCTGGTCCGTGAGTTGACAGCCGAGGGATACGGCATGGATTTTACGAAAATCCTTGACGATATCTCTTTGGTCGATCCTCAGATCCAAACGATATAGGGCTTCTTCTTCCTGCAGTGTATAGCGAGTTCCCAGTTCCATCAGCATTGCATCACGGGCCGTCTTTTCGGCCGGAGGCTTCTCTCCGGAAAACGAGAGTGCTATGGTTCCGGGATAGACGGTTACCTCTTCTTCGATAGGTGAGATTTTTTGAAGCTTCGAAATCGAGGAGGGATTGAACAGGGTGCTGCAGCCGCCGAAAAGCGGAAGCAGGAAAAAAAGAAGCAGGTATCGCGTTTTTGATTTCATTCGGTTTCCCCCGATTCGAGCGTTTTTATGATGGTATCGAGTGCAGGACGAAGCGAACTCTCAGGCCCCGTAAAATCAGCGGCCTTTTTGAATTGTCGCAGACTCGGTTCCCATAGGCCGAGACTCCGATAGAGCTCTCCCGTCTCTATATAGAGTTCCACCCCCCTTTGCAGGGAGGCCTCGGCACGGCTATAAGCCGTTAAGGCCTTATCGATGTGGCCGTCAGCCCGGTACGCCTTTGCCAGCAGAAACTGCAGTTCGTAATCCTCCGACGAAAGGGCCAGGGACTTCTGCACATACTCGATGGCTTTTTGCGGGTTGCCTGCGGCAAGATAACTTCGACAGAGCCATTTTACCGCATCGATGTGTTCGGGCCGCTTTTCGGCCACCTCTTCAAGGTAGGATATGGCCTCATCGGTTTCTCCAAGAAAAAAACAGCTTTTTCCGAGCATGACACTGTTCTGAAAAAAATGAGGGTAGTCATGATGAACAGATACGAAGATATCCCGGGCGGCGCGGTAGTCGCCGTTTTGATACTGCCGTTTTCCCTCGACATAACGCGTAGCTGCCTGTTCAGAAGGAACGGAAGGCGAACATGATGAGAAAAACAATAAGAGGAATCCGCATATACACAGGTACATTGCGGTTGATATAACCGAAAAACGACTTCTTCTTTTCAAAACATTCTCAAAAAAACATTAACGCTTCAAAATTATGAGTTGCAGTATATAATGATGAAATTTCGGCGTCAAGCGAAAGGGTGAAAAAGTTTTGACAGAAAAAATGTGTTACTACTATAATAGGATTGAATAAAATGGTCATGAAAAAGCGTGTATATAGATAAAGGTGGTATTCTATTATGAAAAAAACATCGTTTCGCTCAACGCTTGGGCGCTGTCTTGTATGGTTTGTGATCCTGAATCTAAGCGGAGTTCCCACACTTTTTGCGCAAAGCTTTTCCGATCCACAGTTCGGAGCCCGGGTTCTCTTTGATCGTGCCGATCGTGCATCTGATCTTTCCGAATGGACGAATATAGCCGAGGATGGCTTCTCTGAGCTCTCCGAAAGCGAACAGGTAAACTTCGAGGCGCTGCTTGAAGATCGGCTTCTCCGTTTTTCGCAGGACAATTTTCAGCAGCAGATGGAAAAGGTGAATATCGCCTTGCTCCTGGAGCGCCTTGCGGAAGTAAATAAGCACCTTCTGTATCAGACGGATGAAAACGGAGCCATCCTCTACGATGAATCCGGCGATCCGGTCATGTTCGATATAGAGAACTATGATGAGGACCAGGAGGATTGGGATGAAGAGGCCGCTGCTGTAGTAGCAGCCGCCCTTGCTTCCTGGCAGGAGGATGCCACGTTTCTCGGGGATGAAATGGCTGGACTCGTCTCCGGCCGCTACAAGGCTATCGTTGATGAGGCGCTGACCACCTCCCTTGGCGAGTATAAAAAATCGGCACAAAAGGAACTTGAGTCTCTGGTGGGAAAAAGACGTACAAGTTTTGCCGCTTTGCGTAAACAGGACACCTACAGCCTTCGTCGTAAGCAGGAGGAGGAAAGTGCCGGTGCCCTTGCCGAAACTCTTATTGGTGATACCGAGAAAGAGCTCGAAGCCTCCAGACGGGGACTTCTCGACGGACTTGAAAAGGTGACCGAAGCCCCTGCAACGGAGATTTCCTTACGCATGCAGGATTGGGAAGAGAGCTTTAAGGAGGAATTCGAAAAAGCCCTTGGGCGCTGGGATGATGCGGAAAGCCGTTTTCTCGAAGAGCGAATCAGGTGGGAGCTTGATGCCCAGGACCGCCTGGTGAGTGCCGAAGAGAGCTGGGATAAGGCCTTTACCGAGTTTGCTTCTGCCAGGAGCCGATGGGCGGAGGAGATCAGTGCGGTCATTGAGGAGGGACGAAGTCTCTGGGAGGAAAAGCAGGCTTCTTTCAGCAGCGAATTCAACGATGCCGTTGCCGGTCTGGAGGCTTCTGCCAGTGGGGAGCTTGAGAAGTTTAAGGCGGAAATCGACCAGGCCCTTTCCACCTTTCGTTCAACCATAGGCCTCCAGTCCATGGCCGAACAGTACCTCGAATACTATGAAAGCCGTATGGATGATGTTGATGTCTATCGGGAGGAGCTGCGTCCCGCCCTTGATAAGGCAGAGGAGGCGTATACCAATTACTTTCTGCCGGCACAGTCACTCCGTGACAAAAGTTTACGTCTCAAAGAGTATTTCGACGGAGGAGCTGCCCTTCCTTCGGCATCTGCGCGGGACGAAGACCTTGATTGGTATGTGGATGTCATAGAGAGGGCCGGGGAATCTCTTTTCCGTTCCTTCGGTTTTTCCAAAAACGAGGCAGAGAGGATGTGGGTAGACGTTATCGGTGAAACTGGGGTCACCTTTAGTATCAAGAAGTTTTTTTCAGGGGATACCACCACCAAAACCCTTAGTCACAAAGAGCTTGCCGGAAAGCTCTGTGCCGTGTACCAGGCTAGCTATAAGAATAACATGCATCGGGAGGCCGAGTATCAAAAACAGTACGAACTCTACCATGCCAGGGACGCCGAGGATGAGGATTACCAGCGGGAGATCGATGCGTGGAAAGGCATCCTTGAAACCGCACTTTCCGCCCGGGAAGGTGCCGAAGCGCATCTCTACGATTTAGAGGACTATGCATCGGGCTATGGAAGTGATCGGGGGGAATACTCGGTGGCGGGGGATAGCTACGAGGCGGAACTTGCCCGTCTCTCCAGAAGGGTTTCCTATTTACAGGGGCAACTTGCGGTATCGGAGGCGGTCATTGCGTATGTACATGAAGAGAGCTCGCTGAGGCCGACCGAGGCGGAAACGGCGGCCGAACTCGAGGCCTCGGCCGAAAGGCTGGAAGAGGCCAGAAACGGCTATAATGCGGCCCAGGAAGCGGTGCAGGGGCTTATGGCGGAGATGGAAAGACTTCAGGAAGAGATGGACCAGATGAGTGAAACCGTCATCACTCCGGCAGAGGAAGCTCTTTCGGAAGCAAGAGAGCTCTTTGAGAACGCCTGGAGCGTCTATACGGCAAACGATACGGCCCTTCTTACCAGCGTTATCAACGATATGGAACACGAGATCAGCTCCTACTATCTCGAAAACGGCAGGTTTGATCTCTATCTGGACTATTTTACGGCCGCCGAGCTGTGGAACCGTAATAACGAGGAGGAAGAACAAAGAAGCCTTCTTGACGAACTCGATGCTTCGTCCCATGAGTTGGAGGAGTCACTTGCGTCCCTTGAGGAGTTTCATGTCAACTGGGAAGCTTGGGACGGCTCCCTTTTTACCGCAGCCCTTGCCGATGCCGGTTTTCAGTTTCCCGAGGAAAAACGGTCGGAGCTTAGCGCCCTCTTTGATGCAGGAAAGAATAGCGGCGGCGAGGGGCAACTGGCACGGGCCTGCCTGGAAGAAGAGCTTGCTTCTTACCGGAAGGCTATCGCTTCTCAGCTGACCTATAAGCAGGCTGCAGGGACGATACTGGAAATAGAGGATTTCGACGCCTGGGGGGATGAGGCAGGATGGCTGGCTTGGCTCCGGGATGATGCGGAGACCGCCGAAAACGGTTACCTTGCTGCCAAGGCCTCCCTTCTTCGTGACGCTCTGCGTTATTCAGATGGGGAGGGCGATGAGAGGAGTGCCCTGTTGGCATCCTATCTCAAAACCCTGTATCCGGATGAAGCCGAACGTGCCGATCTGGCCGATGCCTACGACGACTTTGCCGAAGGTTTGTCCCTGGTTGCCGATGGCTCTGTGAGCAGAGAAGAGGCGGTGGAGGGGATTGACCCTGCGCTGCTGGAGCTGTTTCACGATTTTGTGGACAACGGGGGCATTGCCGTGAAAAACGGCTACGATCTGAGCAATCCTTTTTTGAAGGATGAGCTTTCTCGGCTGCAGGATAAAAGGGCCCTTGTCTCTGCAGCGGATGAGTACGGCGCCCAGATGATTCCCGTGGCCGATGCTCATCGGAATTCGATGCAGACAGAGCTGCTCGCACTTTTTTCCTTCGACAGGGAGGAGGAACCATACCTGTCGGATCGTGATGATCTTGTTCTGCTTTTGTCCGATATGTACAAGGCTGGTGAGATTCCCGACTATTTTGAGGATCGGGTCCTCTATTACCTCGCCTCCGTAGCGGCCCGGGACGAGATCGACCTTTCTGGTGCAGAAGAGCTTCTTGCTTCGGCGGACAGCGGGCTCTCTGCAGCCCTCGAGGCGATGCAAAATACAGTCCCCGAAAGCTATCAGGATCTGGCAAAGCTTACCAGCCTTGCTGCAAGCCTGGAACTGGAGGGCAGCGAGGAGCTTCTTCTCCTTGCCTCGGCCGCGGTCGTGGAGGATGCAACGGCTTTGGGGCAGGATGCGGGCGAGAGTTTATCGGCCTATCTCCGTCTGTGTGGTTTTCCTTCCGATGCCCTTTCCCTGGATGAGGTTCTGGCCTTCGATCCCGACTCGTATCTTTGTGACCCGGAAGAAGGCTATTGGGCCTATAGAGACGGGGATTACCGTACGGCTGCCGAGGCCGCTTCAGGAACGGATAACCCCTTTCTTTTCGGCCTTACCGCCGCGCTTTTGGATAGGAATGGGGAGGAGCTCTCGTTATCGGAGCTTGCCTTTGAGACTGCCTCATGGTACCGGCAGGCGATCGACGGCGATATTACCGACTATTATGCCGGTGCACTTGCCTCGTATAAGGCGGCATCGGCACTGGCGGAGCTTGAAGGCATGGTGATCGAGGGGGATGATCCCTTTCGCGAGGCCCAGGCAGGGTACGATTTGCTTTCCTCTGCCTTTACCGTCATGAATGGCGAATCCCCGGAGGAAGAAGGTGAGAGCGACTATGCAGCGGCCGCCGCTGCGGTGGAGAGTAAACGAAGGTCCATAGCAGATGCCGAAAAGGATCTTGTGGATCTCAAGACACAGCTTGAGCACCAGCGTGAAGAAAAACTGGCCTATTTGCGGGATGTGGTGACTCCCCGCCAGGAGGCCCTTTCGATGGCCCAGGCCGCATATGACGAGAGTAGGGCCAATTATGGCTTGCTGCTGGACGAGTACCAGGGCCTTGCTGCCTCCTATGGTGAAAAGAGTCTGAGCGTGGATGATGCCTATTCGGCTTTTTGTCAGGCTCGCCTGGAATACCAGACGGCGAATGAGATCTATGACTATGCATCGGGAGGTTACGATCTGCTCGATTCCGGGCCCCAGGTCCTCTACCAGAGTAGGCAGAAAGAGTATGAGGATGCTCATGAGCTGTTGGCGTTGATGGAGGGGCTGGAGATCGAGGATAGTTCGTTCTCCGATACCCTCGATCCCGATTACCTGGTAAAGCGGGATGAAATCAAAGGGCTTCAGGAACAGATTAGCTATCTTCTTGACGCCTATTCCACCATGGAAGAGAAGGTCGCCCGTACCAATATCTTGATCGGGAATGCATATACCGAAAATCTGGAAGCGGCCTTCGATCTTTTCGATTTTCCCTATGGAGCCGATGGGTTTATCATTGATTACGATGCGTCTTCCGACCAGCTTAGCGATTTTACCCAGGTGGAGAATGGCGATATCCTATCCTCGGTGGAAGCGTATTTCGACGGTGAAGATGAAGATATCGCAAGGAAGTTTTCCCGGGACATCACCCTGTGGCTCCGTGCCCTGAACGAACACGAGGATCCCGAGGCATTGATGCGACAGTTTGGCCGTGCCTTTTTCTATGAGTTTTCCGAGGCAAAAGAGGACGGGAAATATCTTGTAGATGTTTCCGTTATGGGGGGCTCGGCCTTCAAAACTCTGGTGGATGATTATGTTCATTTTCGTCGCACCGTATCTGTTCCGAGCCCTCTGGGTGATGGTGATACCGAAATAGTGGTCTCAATAGATGGCCGACAGTGGCTCAAGGATAAGAGTGCGTCCTCCTACGCGACTGTCTTCTCCGGCGATGAGGAGATGCAGCGCCTCTATGCCTTTTACAAGACGATGCTCCGGGGAGGAAAGATGAGGAAGACTGTAAGTGAGGCGTTAGACCACGAGTTGAGCTATCAGATTTCCTCGTATGTGGATAAAAAGGCAAAAAAGCTTCAGAGAAAATATGGCAGGTGGTACCGGCCCTTAAAAAGAAGAAAGTCCAGAAGAATCAGGGACCTTCGGAAGGCCCTTCCCTCTTATTCGGCCCAAAGGGGAAAAAGCCGTTTGCTGATTGCCGATACCCTGGAAAGGGCTTCTTCTTCCTATGACCAGTACGCTATTGAAAAGGAGTATCTGAATCAGCTTCTGGGAAACAAAGGCGGAACCCTTGCTCAGAGCGATCAGCTTATTGCCCTCATCGAGTCTGAAACCGACAGACCGCTTTCAGATGCTCAGAAAGAGTATCTTACCATACAGTTTTCAAAGCTTTCCGATGGAGAGCGCTCTTCCAACTTTACCGCTCTGGAAGGCGTGAAAGAGGCTATGGACGGAGAGATCGCAGGGGCTACGCAAGAGCTGGGGGAGCGGGTTGCTCTGCTTCGAAGCGAAAGAAGTGCCCTGCTTACAGAATATACCCGCTTGCAGTCCGAAGATGAAAAGGATTGGGATGCCATCGAAGAGGTCGCGGTACAGTTATACCAAGATCCTTCGTTCAGCGAAGAGGACTATTTTGATGCCGAACTAAGCTTTTCCCGGGGGACGGAAAGCTACGATCCTTCCGGGGCCGCCGAGGTGCTATCTGCCTACGGAGAGCGCCTTGCCTCCTTTTACGAATATCGTCTCGGCCTTGCCTCGGGCTTGCAACTGGAAAAACTCTACACCGAGGCAGAAGACCTTCAGCGTCAGGAGCTGGCGTGGGAAGAACAGACGGGAGAGCTCTTTCAGGTGGGAATGGCCGAGTGGATCGACGGTTATAAAGAGCTTCTTGGCATGAGAAAGCGCTGGCAGGACGAATATGAGCGTGATTACGTCGAAAAAGCGACAGTGTGGCAGGAGAAGTACGACCGGCTGGTTATGCTGAAGAACGACTGGGCCAATGAAGCGGCGGATGCAGCGGTGCGGACGGGAACGCTTGCGAGTGCGCGGGAACTGGGGCTGGATGCTGATGCAATGATAGCGGAGGCGGAAGGGCTGTTAGTACCTGATATCTCTCTGCAGGCGCCGGACCTTGAGGATGTGACGGCCCGGCTGGTGGACGGAATGACACTGGGGCGGGTGATGGGAAAGGCGAAGAGTCTGACGGCCCGGCTTGGGACGGATACGGTACTGGTGGCGGCGATGCTGCCGCAGATGAGGGGGATAAGCGGGTCCTTACGAGAGCTTGAGGCGTATGGAGACGAGCTAGGGCAGGAAGTAAGGGAACACGTGGCAGTGGCGCAGGCCTACCAGCTGAGGGAGAGTGTGGAGAAAGCGGAAGAGAGGATACGGGAGCAGGTGGCCAGCGCGAACAGGGGTTTGGAGAAGAACCTGGATAAGACGATGACGGTGGCAGGGTTTCGAAGGAAGGGGAGTAATTACGAGAGGGAAGCGATAGTAGACTCGACGATGTGGGCGACGGAGACGGAGAAGCAGAGGATAGGGGTGTACGAGTACTTTGAAGCGCCGAGTTTTGATTACGGAGTGGACCTTTCAGGAGCAGCGATAAAGGACAGTAATGCAAGGATACTGGAGGCGAAGGTAGAGAAGGCGAAAAAGCGTCTTGATGCGTATCTGGGTATGCTGTTTGGAAATGAAGAGGAAGGAGAAGAGGGGCTTGACCTTGATGAAGGGTTTCTGAAGCTAGTGGAAGAGGCGGAGGCGTCGATCAGGGGGAGCGCACAGGCAGAGAAAGGAAAGGAAACGAAGGGATTGTTTAATATCCATGTAGGATATGTGCCGGTAATGGATAAGAACAAGCCGGAGAAGGTGAAGGAAGCGGGGTATGGAGAGCTTGGAAGGATCTACGAGCAGTTTTTTATCGATGAGGCGAGGTTTGGCCGAGGGATAGCGGTGTCGGGAGCGCCGTGGTACAGCCAGAAGTTGTGGGACGATGATGCGGACAACGACGGGAAGTCGGATGGCTTGCTGGGAGCGCCGACGGTAAAGACGATAGCGGATATCGGGATGGCGGTGGCAGCGAGCCTTGTGGTGCCTGGCGGAGGAGTTGGGCTGCTGATGAGTGTGGGGCTGAACCTGGTGGACGATGCGCTGTTTACGATGGCGGATGTGAGTAACGGAGTTGATGAAGGAGATGCGTGGGGAAACTTTGCGAAGAAGGGGTTGACGAGTGTAGCGAGTGCGGGAATCAACATGGGTTCAGGAGTACTGGACGGAGTGATAGGGAGCACTGGGATGATGGAGGTAGGAAGCGATGTGATGCTTGCTGGAGCGCAGAGTGCGGCGAACACATATTCGAGTGCATTTATCAACAGCCTTGACTTTGATAACTTTGGAAACAGCGGGTGGATTGACGGAGGAAGCTTTGCCCATGCGACGAGCTGGGGAACAAGCGGCTCCGGGTACCTGTCGTCGATGGGAGGAGCGCTGGTGAGCAGCGGACTGATGGAAGGAGTCAGTGGTAATGACAATCTCTTTGGTTTTTCCTCGGCCCATATAGGAGATGTGAATCAGTTTAGCCAGACGCTGGGAGGCTTGACCAACACGGCGATAGAGTACGGAATGACGGGAAGTGGCACACTGAATGTAGCGAAGGTGATGGGAACGGGAGCACTTGAGCTGCATTTAGGAGGAGAAGGCTCGTTGTTTCAGTTAGGAATGGAGGGAACAGATGTGAGTCTTGGAACCCTTTCAAAAGGGTTGAGCGGGCTTGATGTGTTGTACCAGAACCACCGGATAAAGAAGTATAACGAAGGAAAAGAAGAGGATATGAGTATAGCGCTGAGGTCGCTGTATTCGTATGGAGATGAGGCAGGAGTAAGGACCTACAAGAATGTGCTGAAAGGAACGGACCGGTTGCACATAGGAGTGGAAGGAAGGGAGAAGGCGCAGACGGTGGCGAATGGAAAGGGTGGCCGAGATATCTATCTTGCAGGAAATGGAGGAAGCAAGGAAGAGCAGCTGCTGGCAGGAGTGTTGTTGCAGCATGAAGCGTACCGTGACGGAGTCGTGGGAAGTGAGCTGGAACAGGTAGAAGAGACGGAAGCGGCAGTGATAGGCCACACGCTGATGGCGGATCGAATGAGGCATGACTACGGGTATGGAGCCTTTGTTGGAACAGAGATTATGGGAGACCTTGCTGCATTGTATGGAGGGGGAGAAGCCGGGATATCCGGACGTGCCGGAGGGTATGACTCGAGTGCGGATTATTGGAAGTTGACCACAGACGGACGTTTGTTAAATGACAATAAGGCTGATTTGTATCTGGCTGATGCTGAAGGGAACTATATATATGAAAATGGGAAACGGGTTAAACTCGTAGATACGGAAACGGGATCAGTGAGCCAATCCTTGATCCAATACATTGGAATGGATAGAGCATCGGAGTTATTGGGTGTGAATCCGGCGGATATGAGTAATTATAATGAGCAAACCCTTCAGGATGTGCTGGGAATGAGTTCGGACATGGTTGCAAGACTCTCTGTAAACGGACAATTTTCTTTTGGTGATTTGCCAGTTGATAAGCAGCAGAAACTCATGGGAGAACTGCTGTTAAAAGAGGGTGCAGGTCAGACATGGGACGCGAGTAATGGATGGCATGGGGACAGTATTGCTGATTTCAAGATTACAGACAATTGGGCTGGCTATTCGATTGGATTTGATCAAAGTATGACGAATGGAGAGTATGATAAGTTTGTGGTGGATATTGTGCATACAAGGGATGTAATGAGCTACTTTGGAAGTAAAGGAAATCAAGAGCTTAAAGAAAAGTATAATGCATTGGATTCTTCGACATATTTGAAGAAAGATTTGGATGGAAATATACTACTCAAGCCTTTTAGGGTTGATCAGGTGCAGACTGTTGATAATCTGTGGGGTATTAGTTCTGACCAGAATACAGCACAACACCCATTTTTTGGTACAATTCAGGGGAATACAATAGCTGCAAATCATTCGTTTTTCTCGATATTTGGGCAACGGAGTGGATCCTTTAAACAAGGTGCTTTTGTACTCCAAAATGCATTAACTTTAGGTGATTTTGTGACAAATTCATTTGGTCGAAACCCAAATCTTGACCCAGATTCCTATCGTTGGTTATTACATCAAAGAACATTATGGGATAATAGCAATCAGTTCTGGGGGTTGGCATCAGATGGCTGTATCGTGAATACCGACGAAAATATGCAGTATATCAATAACACCCTAAATAGTTGGCACCTCTATAGGGGGTTCAATATGGGAACAGTTATTCGTGAGGACTGGAGTGAACTGTATAGACATATGTAAGCGTATTATTAAGGTTGTATTGATTTTTTTAACAATTATACCTCCTTATCTTTTTTCGGAAGATTTTTTTTCTCAAGATACATTGCATGAATATAGAGAAATCGGAGTTTATGGTGATGTTCCTCTTTTGTTTAAAGTTGAAGATGGAATCGTTTGGTTAAAGGTTGATTATGAAAATAGATTTGATTCTTTAAAAGCGAATGATATTGAAATAGATAAGGATGGTTTCTCATATGCAAGTGTGTTTAACCGGGAAATCAGTATTTTATATGGAAGTCGTTTTTTTCTCTTTATGAATGATATGAGTAGCTATTTTGGGCATGGGATAAAAGGGATTGGTACATTTTATGGAACTGATTTCTCAGGAGCAACACGTGCTATTTATAATAAGACTTTGATTCGAAATATTGAATCTACTTCTTCTTTGAAAGAAGATTCAATATTGTATGATACTAAACTATTAAATAAGTATCTCGGTTATTTTACCTATATGTCTCATCCCGAGATGGCCCAAGTTTTCAATCAAAACGCCCATCCCTGGGTAGAAGGCGTTGATGGCCCGGGAATAGGCGAGCAGCTTATAATTTCTTTCACTGAGCCCAGCAATGATATTGTTGTTCTTAATGGATTTGTTGACAGAAACAGGAAGTATTTATTCAAAGCAAATAACCGTGTTAAAACAGCGATTATTCGTTCTGCTGATTCCGGAGAACCGTTTGAGTTTGAATATCAATTCGAGGATATGGTCAGGTTTGATGAGATTCGATTTCCCCGACCAGCCGAAAAGGTAGTTTTTGAAATCAAGGATGTGTACCCTGGTGAGAAATGGGATGATACCTGCATAAGTGCCGTCTTAACTCGTGAGCCTGATCCTTATATCGGCACAAATACATCACCGGCACCTCCTGCTGTTTCTGAACCGCAAGTTTTCGGTCCAGAAACTCGCTGACCAGAGGATCGTAAAAGCCCTGGCTGCTTTCCATGAGCCGCCGCCGGGCTTTTACTGAAAGACAAGGCGGAGGAAGGTTTTCATCGGCAGTGAAGCCCAGCTGCGTGAGGACGGAAAACCAGACGACAACATAGAATTTCGGCAAAAGGTTCTCTTTTTACAAAAAAACTATGGTAGAGATATTCTATAGAACGTCTGTTTTTCTTGTCCTGAATACGCCTTATTTTTCCCAAAAAACAAATCGATGACCGAGCGTCAGGGATGCGATTAATGGATGGCATGGGGACAGTATACCAGATATCTGTATTACATCAACGCGAACAATCTATACGGGAGAGGACAATGAGGTTACAAACAAACCTGATTATGAGCCTATTAGCTACGTTTGTTCTATGTGCATGTCAAAATTCCAGGGTTGAACAGGAGACGGTAAGTGTTCCTGAAAAAGCAGGTACTATTGTCAACGTGGAACAGGAGAAAGTGTCCGAATCAGTAGTATCTCGACCAAGTACACTGGAAGAGATCGCGAAGGCTACTGGAGCACACTGGATAAACGAGTATAAGGGTATATATATGAACAGCAGGCGACGCGACAGAGTAGGCTACAATGTCGAATCTTTTGATATGCAAATGCTGGCATCTCTTCCTGAAAGCGAACTCAGTCGGATAAAGAATTTTTCAGTACGTGGAACGGAACTTATTGGGTGGGATGAGTTTGACTTGTCGCTTCTGAAGAATCTGGAAGAGTTAGACATTGATTATACGAACGTCACTCATATACGAGGGCTTGATGAAACAGCAGTTTGGCGAGTGAGTTTAGGAGATGTGCCGTTGAGAGGCATTTCGACGATCTCCGGATTAAAAAAGGCTGAGGAGATATGGATTCGGAGTACGGAAGCGATTGACCGTCTACCGGATTTGTCGAAACTGACGGAGATGTACAGGCTTTCGATCCAAGCGAATCCGCTGAAATCGCTTGATGGTATAGAGAGCCTCCAAAGGCCGGTGGGACTGGTATTAGGGATGGTCAATGACATATCAGCCCTTGAAGATGTCAATCCAGAAGATTTGGCTATTGTGATGTTTCCGGAATATCAGGAAGAGCAACCTGAAATCGTGGAGAAGATCAAAGAGATGGGATTTGAGATATATGAAGATGTTGATTAGATATAGCTGGTATGCAAACGTATTGAAAAAGGAGTACCAGCAATGGTTAAAGTATTACGGGCATTGATCCTGCTCATTCTGTTGCAGTTGTTTCGGTTTCCCCTGTGTGCTGAGGATTGGATGAGTGAAGTATATAACTCGTTCGTTGATCCAAAGACGATAGATATGGGATGTATTGAAGATGTGTTATTTTCACGTGATGGAAAAAATATTTTGATGGAATATCACTATAACGGAGTAACGGAGAAAACAGAGATTTTTCCTATTGAGAGCATGATGCTTGATGAAGAAACAGGATTTATTGAGTTTGCTATCGAAGGTAGCATGATGTATGTTATTCTTGGGAATGAATATATTCTGGTGTTTGATAAGGACATGAGCACTGGGGAGTATGCTTCCGTTAATGGCTTTGAGATAGGAATGGTGAGAGAAAATCGTATTCATAGATGGAGGGAAAATTATGAGGATTCATTGCAGTATTATGCGCCTCCGTATCTTGATAGGTCATCCTATTCTATTAGCAAAAAGAGCATAACGACAAGCGGTTCTTACTCAGAAGTGTTGGGAGGGCAGCGGGTCAACTATGATGGGAAATACATCTTTGACTTTATGCTGTTCGGTCACCCATATTATAAGACGTATTATAATCCGATTGCATATCCGTGGGTAGAGGACAGTGCTGGGTATGGGGAATGGATAGAGATAGATAGCGAGGTACCCAAGGAGAAATTTTATGTCCTGAACGGATTTGTCGACCCGACAAGACCGCATTTATACCGGCTCAATAGCAGGGTAAAAAGAGCAAGTGTTATAGGGACAACTGAAGAGGGAGAAGAGATAGAGCAAGAAATTCAATTTGAGGATTTCGTCTATTTCAAGACGATTGTTTTTCCAAAACCGGTAAAAACGATGAGGCTGATTATTAGGAGTGTGTATCCTGGAGCAAAATGGAAAGACACTGCTATCTCGGCACTTATGCTTCCCGTTGATTGGGAGTAAGTGGTAATTGATGGTGCAAACAGAGATGCCGGATATGGACCTCCTGATGGAAGGCATTTGCAGCATCCTGCAAGATATTACGGGAATACCGGATGCAAGTTTTGAATATGCGCTATGCTCCGGAAAACCTATTGAGTAAAACATGAAGAAAACGTGTATATCGGTATTGATTCTGTTAGTGAGTCTTGTAGCAGGTTGTCAGGAAGAGGACCCCGTACTGGATGAACTAATGATTACAGAAAAAAACTTCCCGAAGTATATAGAGATGATGAGGACAGGGTATCAGGGAAGAAGACGAATGCCGTCCTATCTGGGGAGGGAGACGCTTCTGTCTGCGAGCTTGTGATACCAAGTATTTCCAACTCGTAGAATACCTGTAACTTTTCCGTCTACAAAAGCCTATGTTGAAAGATTAATGTGGAGATCCTTGAATACTGTCGCTGGCCGTTATGAAAAACGCGTATCCGGTAGGCGGGTATACATTCACTTCAATTTCGGCGCTGACGATTATTTCGGTGAACTGGCCCGGCCCAAACAGCGGTATTACTTCGACCGTATGATCCGATTAAAGATTAACGATAATCCTTGATATCAACGCTATATTGTGTTTTTGAGCGGTATGAAGTGGATTTGGGAGCGATTAGGCAAAATAATCCTTGTATTATTTAAAAAGCAGGGTTAACGTTAATCCATGAATGTAAAACTTGCGGATATCGCCCGTGTTACGGGTTTTTCGATAAATACTGTATCAAGAGCCCTGAGGGGCGATTCACGAATCAGTGGGCAGACCAGCAGACTGATCTGCAGCAAAGCGGAAGAGATGGGATACATCAGAAATGAGGTTGCCGGAAGCATGCGTTCCAGCAGGACCAATACAATCGGGGTTGTGTCCGCTGATTCCTCCAACCCGTTCTTTGCGGAAGTCCTTCTTGGAATAGAGGATGCAGCCCGAAAGATGAATTACAGTATCCTGCTTATCAATACTGAGGAGCAGGCAGAGAACGAATATGATGCAGTCAAGCTTCTTATCGGCCGGCAGGTGGACGGTCTTATTATTATTCCCGTATTTGACGATCCTAAAAACCTGAGTATGTATGAATCGCTGGGCATTCCGTACATCTTTGCGGGAAGGCGCGTCAAGGGGCTTGAGGCACACTCGATTTTGCACGGAGATGAAGAGGGTTCCTCGGAGGTGTTCAGTTATCTGCTGGAAACCGGCCACGAAAGGATTTTTTATCTTGCAGGGCCGGACCGAATAAGCAATTCGGTCGACAGGCTGGAAGGCATGAAGAGGGCTTTCAGGGAAAAAGGGCGGGCCTTTGATGCAGACCTTGTTGTTGAGACAAGGGGGCATATAGACGACGGCTATTCGGAGATGAACCGGGCGCTGAACAAAGGTCTGGAATTTACGGCAGTCGCATGTTTCAACGATTTGATTGCGATGGGTGTGCTGAAGTCGCTCTATGAAAACGGATTGTGCGTACCGGAGGATATTGAGGTTTTCGGTTACGATAATCTGAATATGGCGCAATACATGCAGCCCAGACTCAGTTCCGTTGATGTTCCCAAAGCCAGGCTGGGACAGGCTGCTGTAGAGGAGCTTATGCTGCATATTGAAGACGGAAACAGACCGTATAATACCTTGGAGATGAAACCGAGGTTGGTTTTCAGGGAAACTACCAAAAGGTAGAAATATTTTCATGTGATTTTTAAGGAGGAAAACATGAAGAGAAAAAGCTTGTCGGCATGTCTGCTTGTACTGTCGCTGCTTCTTCTGGGTACTGTCGGCATAGGCGCGTCCGGTAGTCAGGAGAAAGATGTTGCGTCTGAAAAAGGGGGCCCGATTGAAATCACTTTCTGGTCTCTGTTCACCGGTGGTGACGGTGAGTTTTTCGACGCCATGGTTGATGAGTTCAACCGGACCCATGATGATATCGTTATGACAACCGATACCGTTAAGTTTGATAATTATTATACCAAACTTACAACTGCATTAACATCACAGAATGCTCCGGATGTAGTCGTAATTCACAGAAGCAAACTTCTGAACTACGTACCTAGTGGAACATTATATCCGCTTGACGATGTACTGAAAAGTGTAAACGCTCCCATGGATGATTTTATTCCCGCAGCACTGGAGCCCTGCACGTTCGACGGAAAGATCTATTCGCTTCCGCTGGATGTGCATGCTCTAATCATGTACTACAATAAAGACCTTTTCAGACAGGCCGGTATAGCCAAGGTGCCCGTCACCTATGAGGAATTTGTTGCGGCGGCTAAAAAGGTTCAGGACAAAACAGGGGCCATGGGTGCCGCTATCGATAATACTACTGCAACCTATAAGGCCTATACCCTTACCAGGCTGTTCATGTCGTTCATGGAGCAGCAGGGCGGAAGCGTGCTGACAGAAGATCTTTCCGCTGCCGATTTCAACAACGAAATGGGTGAGAAGGCGCTTCAAGCCCTTGTCGACATGGTCCGTAAATACGGGATAACGGAAAGCGGTCTGGATTATGATTCGTCCGTCGCCGCATTCAAACTCGGAAAAGCCGCAATTCATATTAACGGCGTCTGGGCTACCGGCTCATTCGAGAAGCAGGAAGGATTGGATTTTGCTGCGGTACCGCTGCCGGCAATGCTGGGAAAACCCGCCGCATGGTCCGGATCCCATACGCTTGCTATTCCAGCTAAAAAGGAAATGAGCAATGAGAAACTGGCGGCCGCCGTCGAGTTCATGCTGTGGATGACCGAGAGGGGAGACCTCTGGGCGAAGGCTGGCCATATTCCCATCAGGAAATCCGTCTCAGACAACCCCGATTTTCAGTCTCTCCCCCACAGAAAGGATTATGCAGCTGCCGCCGCATCATCTTTCGCTGCTCCGAGGACAGTCGCATGGGACGAGATCTACAACAACCTTTCCGACTCTCTGGAGCTGGCCGTTGCATCCGGACAGGATGTAAAAACGGCTCTTGCCGAGATGGAAAAAATGGTCAACTCAATTATCGCTTCTTATTGAGTCCTGCCTGCAAGATTCTAAAACGCAAGGGAGAGAGGTCTCTCTCCCTTCACTTCAACAGTTTATGGAGTTTATATGGCAATTCCCGGCAATAAAGACACCAGGGACGGAGTTCTGTTTTCTCTACCCTTTGTTCTGATATACCTGTTTCTGCTTGTATTTCCAATTATTTTCGGACTTTACATCAGTTTCTATAAATGGGACATCCTTTCCAGCAGAAAATTCATCGGTCTCGGAAACTATATAAGTCTATTCAAGGACAAGACCTTTTATACATCGCTGTGGCATACCTTCCAGTTTGTTTTTATTACAACACCGATTCTTATGGTTGCAGGTTTTGTGATGGCGCTTTTCGTTAATTCCAAATCGCCGCTGAGAGGAGCGGGGGAGAATATCTTTTTTATACCCTACGTTTTGTCGATAACGGTTATCGGTACGCTTTGGGCATGGCTGTTTCAAAAGAACTACGGCCTGTTCAACCAGCTTTTCATGCTTTTGGGTCACGCCAAGGTCGGATGGCTTACCGATCCACAAAAGGCCATGTGGTCCGTCTCGGCGGCCACTATATGGTGGACGGCCGGTTTCAACATGATCCTGTTCTCCGCCGGAATGAAACAGATATCTGCCGAGGTTTACGAATCGGCCCGAATAGACGGGGCCGGATATTTCCGCATTCTCAAGGACATAACGATCCCGCTGTTGCGGCCTACGATAGTTCTTTGCCTGCTTCTCCAGATAATAGCCTCGTTCAAGGTTTTCGGGCAGGTCTACGTAATGACGGGAGGAGGGCCTTACGGTAAAACCCGGGTCCTAATTCAGTATATCTATGAAAACGGGTTCACCTATTTCAAGATGGGGTACTCCTCGGCAATGGCCTACGTTCTCTTTCTGCTCATAATGGTGATTTCAGTTGTCTATTACAAGATAATGGGGAGAGAGAAATGAAAAAGAAGATTCTGTTCATTGTCGCTCTTGTTGTTCTTGTGCTATGGATCTTTCCGCTTGTCTGGCTTGTAATAACCTCGCTTAAGCTGGAGGAGGATGTCCTTACTGACGTATTCAGCATTTTCCCCAAACGCCCGACCCTGCAGAACTATGCAAAGGCGTTTTCTTCAACCTATATACTTAAATGGCTCTGGAATTCCACGGTTGTTTCTGTGGCGACGATGATTCTTACGCTTGCCGTAGATGCGCCCATCGCATATGCAATGGCAAAGATCAAGTTTCGTGGAAGGCAGATCCTTTTCTGGTTCGTAATGGCCGGAATGATGATCCCCTTCCAGGTCATCATAATACCGCTGTATCTACAGTTCAACAGCTACGGACTTGTTAATACGCTTTCCGCAGCCATTTTGCCAAGGCTTGCACTTCCTATCGGGATATTTATTCTTAAGCAGTTTTTCGAGGGGATCCCGGATGAATTGGAGGAAGCAGCATTTATAGACGGAAGCGGCAGGGGGCGTATTTTCACGACTATCATATTACCGCTTGGGAAATCCGCGCTGGCTACTGTCATGATCCTGTCTTTCATAAATGCATGGAACGATTTTCTCTGGCCGCTTATAGCAATATCCGATACGGCAAAATACACAATTACCGTCGGTATCGCCAACTTTCAGGGAGTCCACGGTACGGATTATTCGTTGATCATGTCAGGGGCTGTAATCGCGTCCGTACCACAGTTTGTTTTCTACTTCATTTTCAGAAAGAAGATTGTTGAAGGAATTGCAATGACGGGGATCAAGGGGTAGAAAGATGTACATAGCGTGCAAGAACAAGCTGGAACTCTTTCATGTAGATCCTCTGCTGGAAAAATGTTCCATAGAGTATGGAATTAAAAAAGACGGCGATTCTACCGCACCGTTGACGCTTGAATATGAGAAAGGCAGGGCTACCGCCGTTTTCGAATTCTGTTCGATTACGGATGAATTTTCTTTAAACGGCCGAGTTCTCAGAATCGACAGAACCTGGATTCTTGAACGGAATGCAGCCTGGAATCTCGAAACGGATTTGAATATCCGCATGGACGGAGCGGAGTTTTTTATTCCCTCGGTCCTTTACCGAGGAAATAACCGCGGCAAAGGTTGCTTTCCGAAAGGCTCCGAAGCCGCAGGATGGGCCTATTCAGAGGAACGGACACCGCTGCCGTGCTGCCTTGTTGTTTACAATGATCATGAAAAGCTTGTTTTTTTTACCGGGCCGGCAACTGAAGAGCATGATACGGCTGGAAGATCGGTAGTCAGCAAAGAAGGGTTGATAAAGATCCGGACGGTTGTGCCGGGCAGCGAAGGCCCTTTCAGTTATACCGGAAAAAAGGCCCTTTCCTCCGGACACAATGCCGGATCATTTACGGTCTGTTCTCCAGAGAAGGGGCTGCCGTATATCTACTCAAGATCATTTTACCTTGTCTTTCCAGAAGAAAAGAGCGATATTTTCGCTGCGTACCGGGAATGTTTGGAATATTCGGATGTCTTTTTTAATCCTGTTCGGAGTACCGCTTGCGGAATGCAATGGTCTGCATATCTGGACGGGAAAATTCGTAATCTGCTTTATCTGACGGAATACGACAAACGCTCCGGGCTTGCATATGTAAGGATGGGAAGGGATAATGGGCCGCTGCAGGAAATATACGAGTATACAGCTGCCTCGTTTCTTGTTAAGAGCCTTGAAGGCGCATGGATCTATGCAAGGCTGGCCGGGCGAATGAACAGGCCGGAATTCCTTTCCTGTGCCGAAGGCATAGGCCGGTTTTTTCTCCGCGGTGAGGTTCTTCCCGGCGTGCATCAGGATTGCCGCGATCTCCGGAACGGCGAATGGGGCGGCTACCTCGGGATTTCCGAAAACGATGAATACAGAAATCTTGTAAACGCCAGGTGCAACGGCGAGTCAATGAGCGGTTATATCAAGCTATATGAAAGTCTTTTAAAACAAGGCAGGAGTGTCCCCGAGTTTTTACAGCTCCCGCTGCGGGTTGCGGATTTCTATATAGATAACCAGCTGCGCGGTGATTCAGACGGTTCTTTCGGCAGATGGTGGTCTACAGACGGGAAACCAGTAAATCCTCTTGGGACTAACGGGGCCTACATCGTATCGTTTCTTCTTCTGCTAGAACCTTACTATAAAGATTCGCAGAGGCTGAATGATGCTGTCGACAGGGCGGCCCGTTATTATGCAGGTCTTGCGGATTCCGGCGACTTCTTTGGCGATACGTTGGATGCGGATGCGTACGACAAGGAATCGGGAGTTTCCCTGCTTTCTATGTTTCTGGATCTGTATGAAAGGGACGGGGCCAGGAAATGGCTGGACTACGCCGTAAAGGCGGCGGATTACATTCTTACATGGGTCTGGCAGTATGATATAGTTTTTCCGGCCGGAACCCCTCTGGCGGAGGCTGAATTCCGGACAACTGGCATGACTTCCGTTTCGGTTGCTCACCACCACCTGGATTTCTACGGGATGTCTATTGGTTACGATTTTCTGCGTCTGTGGGAAGCCTCGGGAACAGACATATACCGTAAAAACGCTCTTATGATGATTAATGCCTGTAGACAGCTTGCAGGGGAAGGTCTTCGCGGAAGCCCTGCAGCAGCGGGGGCGGACGGGTGGCAGCCGGAGCAGATAAATCACACAAACTGGGATTATTTCAACCGCGTTGACCGTTCCAAGGGTTTTTACGATATCTGCATAGCCTGGGTTACCGTTCTGGGGCTGGGTGCCTGGCTTAAAATCGAGAAGCGTTTCCCTGAAGTCTTCAGGGAAACAAGGGAGGATTGAAATGCAAACACCGTTCAGGTTCAGTTTATGCACATGCAATATATGGAACACCGAAAAATGGGAACAGAGAAAGGTTGCACTGGAAGATTTTCTGGTAAGGTTTAATCCCGATATATGCTGTTTTCAGGAAATACGGGAGGAAACCATGCGTTTTCTGGACGAAGCTATGCCTTTTCATGCCAGGGTTGAAGATGATTTCAACGGCTGGCGGAATGAAGGGAACATTTATTATAGAAAGGATCTCTTTCGGGAAACGGGACATACCGAACTCTTTCTGGATATGCCGGAACCTGATCGCAGGCTATTCATACTTGATCTTGAATGCCTTGCAGACGGCAGGAAATTCCAGGTTTGTACGGTCCACCTAACCCATCAGAATAACAGGGACGAACAGGATACAGGAACTTCCTACAGGCATGAAGAGGCTTTGAAGATTGCGCGCTGGCTTAAAAACCGCAAGTCGGATGCTCCACCGCTTTTACTTTGCGGCGATTTTAACGATCCGTGGCACCCTTCAAGGATACTGGCTGAGGCCGGTCTCAATGATGTTTTTTACGAACTTGGCCTTCTTCAGCCTCCGACCTTTCCGAACCCCGCGCTGTCTGAAGAGATCTACATGAACGAGACGATAGACCGTATAATGTACGGCGGAGGGCCTCTGCCGGTTCTTGCTTCGGTTGTTGATTTCCATGGAAGCGGGGCGAGCTGCGGGGTATCCGATCACAAACCGGTCGTTGCCGTATTTGAGTTTTAAAAGAACACTGTACTGCTCTTAAAGGGAGGGAATTGCGATTCTCTCCCTTTTTCCGAGGGAAGATTCGGTAAGGTAGTTGATAACCGGAAATCAATACCAGTCATGTTTTTCGTTGCGGTCAAGCCCGTTGATTTTTGCCATTTCCTCATCGGTCAATTCAAAGTCAAATATGTCCAGGTTTTCCCTGATGTGGGCCGGATTGCTTGACCCCGGTATGACAACGACGCCTTTTTGCAGGTTCCACCGGAGAATGACCTGGGCGGAGGATTTTCCGTGGGCCTGTGCGATAGCGGATATGATTTCGTTCTGTAACAGTGGGGCGGTATGTCCTCGTCCGCCCAGGGGATACCAGCCTTCCATAACGATGCCTTTCCCCTGAATATAGGGAATCACATCATTTTCCTGATAGAAGGGATGTATTTCATTTTGGACCACCGCCGGCATGATCGTAATTTTCGGGAGAAACGCTTCCAGCTCCTCGACATAGTAATTGGACAGCCCTATGGAGTGAATTTTGCCATCTTTCACGGCCTTTTCCATGGCCTTGTACGCGTCTACATCATGAGCACCGGGATGATGAAGCAGCATCAGATCTATATATTCTACACCAAGCTTTTGGAGCGCCTGTTCAATGGCCTCTCCGGCATGATCATACTGATTCATATATAATTTCGTCGTGATGAAAACTTCTTCTCTGGGAACGCCGGAAACCCGGATTCCTTGTCCGACACTTTCTTCGTTGTGGTACATATATGCTGTGTCGATTAAGCGGCCGCCGGCTTTCAGGGATTCGGAAACTGAGTTTACACATACGTCATCCAGCAGACTATAGGTACCCAGGCCGACAATGGGCATTGTATGGCCGCTGTTTAATAAAACCGTTTTGGTATCAAAATTAAAGACGCCGATGTCTTGAGCGGTATTCTTATGAATATTCAAGCTGTTAATCCACTCCTTTACCGTCTCCTTTGGCGTTGTTGCGGAAAACCTTTGGCCCGGTATCCAGCGTACAGAGCTTGCGCATAGGCTGTGAAGGTTCGTATCGCTGGAACCAATGCCGCTGCTGTGCGAGGTGCAAAACGGAATAATTGTTTTTCCGCTAAAATCATAGCTTTCCAGAAAGGTGTATATGATTTTCGGACATTGTCCCCACCAAATGGGGTAGCCGAGAAAGAGTATATCATAGTTTTCCATGCCCTCTTTCGAGCCGGAAATCGAAGGGCGGGCCGACGGGGTGTTTTGCTCCACTGTAGCACGCGATGAGGAGTCCCGGTAGTTTCGGTCCGCCGCGGTATAGGGTATCTCCGGCGTTATGTGATAGAGGTTCGCACCTGTTTGCCCGGCAATCCATTCGGCAATCTGCTCTGTCGTTCCTGTGCAGGAAAAATATGCTACCAAAATCCTCTCCTCTGCCGGAGTGTTTGTTCCGGCAGAGGTTTTTGCCGAAGCCTCCGATTTTGTCGTATCCTGGCATCCTATAGACAGGAGCGGAATTGCAGCAAGCGCCAGGATACTCATCACTTTCTTATCCAACGGTGGACCTCCTTTGCGTTTATCTGAATGACGTGCGGAATACACCCGCACAATCTTCGTCAGTCATTTCGCAGGGGTTGGCAAGGAATAATCCCCCTTGCATGGAACGAGCTCCTTTAGCGAGCGTCATAGACTCGTTCAATGAAAAACCGTAGTCACTCATTTTCAGGTTGTCAACGCCACACGCTTTCTGCAGCCTCATAAGGGCTGTGATGAAGTCCTCCGGTTTGTCGGCATGTTCGATGCCCATTACTTTTGCCATCTTGATAAACTGTGCGTCGCAGGCATGGCGCTCAATGAAAAATTCATAGAATGCTTTTGAGATCATGATCAGTCCCGCTCCATGCGGCAGGTTATGATGATAGGCACTCATGGAATGTTCCATGGAATGTGCCGCTGTCGTGCTCGTCAGCTGCATGGTAATGCCGGCCATGGTACTCCCGTACGCCACATGTTCCCGTGCTTCCATATCGTCACCGTCCTTTACTGCACGGGGCAGGTATTTCGTGATATTCTCAATCGCTGAAAGCGCAATCGTTTCGCTGAGAATATTGATACCGTTGCTGATCATTACCTCGGTATTATGGAAAAGTGCATCAAACCCCTGATATGCTGTGTATGCAGCAGGGACGGTTTTCATCAATTCCGGATCTACGATGGCGAGCACCGGGGTTAGGGCCGGATCTCCAAAACCGATTTTCTCCTTTGTCTCAAGATTCGATATGACACCCCAGCAGTTAACTTCCGAGGCTGTCCCCGAAGTGGTTGTGATGGTAACAATCGGCAGCCCTTTGTTTACAAGTGATTGTCCTTTCCCTGTGCCGCCGAAGACATAATCCCATACGTCACCGGGATTTGTAACCATGGCAGATATGGCAACCGATGAATCCAGAACAGCGCCGCCCCCAAGAGCCACAATAAAGTCGCAACCCTTTTCTTTGGCGAAAGCCGCTCCTTCCATAATGACTTCCCTGAGCGGATTCTCCATAATCTTATTAAAAACAGAGATACTGACACCTGCCTTTTTCAGCTGCTCCATGGTTCGTTCCAGAGAGCCGTTTACCGTTGTGGATTTTCCATTGGAAGTCAGGAGCATCGCCTTTTTTCCCGGCATTGGTAGCTTGCCTAGTTCATTCAGCTTTCCACTTCCGAAAACAATTCTTGTTGGATTTGAAAAATCAAAATTAATCATTGTACATTTCTCCTTGTCATATCTCATCGTCCAATCAAACGTCTGGCCATGACGATTGACAGGATAAATTATCGTATCGTACAATAACTGTACGACCTAAACCTGACTTTAGGTCAATAGAATTTATGAAAATGCTGTTCAGCTTTTTACGGGGTGATGAGGGTGTATACTATCGGGCATGTTTCAAAAATGTTTAATATTTCTATTTCAGCTCTTCGTTATTATGATAAGGAAGGCTTGTTCCCAAATATTACACGCGATCCATCGGGTATACGAAAATTTGATAGTAGCGATATTGATAGTCTGAGGGTAATTGAATATTTAAAGAAAGCGGGAATGCAGCTTAAAGATATTAAGGTGTTTCTTGACTGGTGTAATCAAGGTAACGCAACGCTTGTTAAGCGGCGGGATATGTTTCTTGATAAGAAGAAGTCCGTTGAGGCTGATATCCTTGCGATGATGAAAGTTTTGGATTTGATTACATATAAATGCTGGTATTATACCGAAGCCGTGAAAGATAATTCCGAAGAAAGAGTCAAATCTATTGAACCGGAAGATATGCCTGAAGATATAAAAAAGTCATTTGAAAATTCACATGGCGACATGATATGCGGGTAGTCCGTTTATCTACTGTTCCGAATCCTGGTGATTAAAGGGACACAATTCTTTTTCTCGCAGTCAATTGAAAGCCAAACTATGGGAAAAAGTAAGCACCGACATAAAAATAAGGATTTTACCGGCAAAAGGGCGTGCATACCACCAGGATTCGGAACACTATATACATAACCCGATGGCCGAGCGTCAGGGATGCGGAGAACGGCCGGAAGGCCGGTCCGAGCGCAGAGTGCGAGGACGGAAGCGAAGCGGACTTCGGAGCAAGCCCGACCCGAGCGGCAAGCGAGGGGGACGCCCAGATGGTGTGGAATGTCATAACCACTACCTTCGTATTCAGGACTTAGGTTGCTGGGTAGTAGGGACAGGCTGTTTTCTTACATTCGGCGTTTCGCTGGTGATATGTGCAGCGTATCGGTGTGGTCTGGCCAAGGTCGAGGTCAAAATGTTGTTTCATGAAGGTGATGCTTGTGCTTACTGCGGTAAAGCAGACGCGCTTGCAGCAGCGGGGGCCGCCGATTTCCGCTATGTTGTATAGGCAGTCGGAGCTTAGGCGGTTTACGAGTGCCCAGGTGTCAGTCGAATAGGGGCTTGTGCCTGTTGCTACCGAAAGGAACATACCGCTTCCAACGGCCGCACCGCAGGCTCCGTACCAACCGCAGAATCCGGCGAGCAGGTTTTTTGCCCGGTCTCCGGCAAGGTTCAGCTCTTCCCTGAGTTTGGCTTTCCCGTCATTTTTCAGCCTGCAATAGGTGGTCAAAAGGACTGCCGGAACAAGGTAGTGGTGTTCCGGACAGTGCATGGGAAAATCAGGATTTTTCCATATCTTCTCCAAAAGCTGCAGCGGCGATGATGGAGCATCGTATGACTCCAGACAGGTATCTGTAATATATTGGTACAACTCTTCATTGATTTGGCGGGCCACGATGTTCCTCCTTTTCCTCTTGTCGGGTGTATGGTAACTATCCTGGTTCGACAGATATAGCAGAATCCTTGTATGTTTTGCATATTCTTACGCTGTATTGTGTAAGGATGTACCAAAAGGGTACATAAAAGTTTATATGAACCTAAAAAGTTCATTTGACAGATATCGTACCTAATCGTTACAATAGTGTTGTGAAAGTCATAGCAGTGATTGCCGATATTGTCGATTCCCGGCAGATTGAGCGGCGGCAGGAGTTTCAGAGGCGGCTACAAGCGTGCCTTGGCGATCTCAATGAAACAAGCTCGGCTCTTTTATCTCCCTATACGATCACCCTGGGGGACGAATTTCAGGCCGTCTACAAGGCTGGTTCCCGGGTCGTGGAGGATCTGCTTTTTATCAGCAGAAGCCTTTTCCCTGTTTCGCTTAGAATCGCCCTGGGGATCGATGATATTGCGACGGATATCAACACGAAAGAGGCGATCGGGATGGATGGGCCCGCTTTTCATGCGGCACGGGATGGATTAAACAATGTAAAAGAGGAAAAAATCACTATTGTACAGCTCTACGGTCGCTATGAACAAAGGCAGAGGCTTCTCAATAGCGGCTTGTATTACGCCTATTCGGTGATGAGCGATTGGAAAGAGCATACCCTTTCGATTTTTTATGGGGTTTTCAGGAATCAACCCGTGAAAGATATCGCCCGGATTGTGGGAATCAGTGAGCGGGGAGTCTATAAAACGATCAAAACACATAATCTCGTCGCCTTGGCACGCTATTTTCAGGCCGTTTCCGATGAGATTGCAGCCATGGGGGAAGGTGGGCCGTGATAGGATACCTCTATTTTTGCCTTGTGATTCTTATCGTACGTTTGTGGGCCCAGTGGCGGGAGGAGCCCTTAAGGCTTAGGCCGATGCTGGTCTGCTCTACGGCCGAGTTGTTCCTGCTCATGCCTCTTTAAAGCTGGAGGAGCCTTCTTCCCCTCTTTTTGTTTACCGTTTTGTTCAACCTGTTCTCTCTTTTTACCGAACACCGCGCTGAACAGCGAGGGAATTCGATATTTCTTTCCAGAATTCTCCAGTTTTTGGTCCTCATACTTGCCGGAAGCTTTCTATTCGGAATATTTTTGCCCGGACTTTCTTTCAACTCCGTATCGGTCTCTCTTTCGAGGCTTATGGGGCGAAATAATCCTCTTCTGTCTTCCCTCGGAACAGGCGCTTTCGACCGATTCGTGCTTGTTTTTTTCGGCGCTGTTGTTTTGGTGAATGAGATGAACAATGTCATTCGTTTTATCCTCGGCCTGATAAAAACCGAGCCGCGCTTGAAGGCGACAACGGATGATGACCTCGACAGCAAGGAGCTGGGGAGGGGAAAGATCATCGGTGTTCTGGAGCGAATGCTCTTTTACCTCTTTGTTTTGACGGGAAACTATTCTTCCGTTGCCTTTGTCTTGACCGCAAAGGCGTTTGCCCGTTTTAAGGAACTTGATGATAAAGATTTTGCGGAATACATGCTGATCGGGACGCTCTTATCCAGCGCTCTGTCGATCTTCTGGACCTTTATCATCAGAGCGGTGATTGCCTCGCTGTAGGCTTTCCTTTCTCTTCCATATTCTCCTATCTGCAAATCTCCAAAAAAACGTTGACAGAATTGTAAAGGTATCTTAACATTTTACTTGTTAAGCGATCTTAACAAATTCTGGTTTCTGTGAAAGGAGATGATGATGAAGAAGATAGTCTTGCTCTTTACCTGCCTCTTTCTTACCGCTTCTCTTTCGGTTTCTCTTCTCTTTGCCGGAGGGAAACAGGAGGTTTCCGAACCCGCTGTCGTCGAAGAGGTTCCTATGACCCACGAAGAGCTTGTGGCCGCGGCCCAGGCCGAAGGAAAGGTTGTCGTTTATTCAGTCACCAGCAGAATCGCCAATGCTGCCAAGGCGTTCAGCGAAAAATACGGGATTGAGGTTGAGGCAACGAACCTCAAGGATTTCGAGCTGGTCGAAAAGATATCGAAAGAGGGTAGTACGGGAGCTGCCGGAGCCGATTTTGTACTTTGTCAGGACGGTGGCCGCGTCATGGGAGAGCTCCTCAACCTCGAATATCTGTATAATTATGTCCCTCCAACAATGAAAGATCAGATTCCCGCTGAGTTTCAAAGTCCCCTGGCCTTTGCCTTTATCAATAAGGTTTTCATTTTCAACGATGAGCTTAGCGAGGCCTACCCCATTACGAACATATGGGCCCTGACAACCAAGGAATGGAAAGGTAATTTCCAGTTCAAAAATCCCTTTCAGGAAGGGGTTAATGCAAACTTTCTTACCATGGTGACGAAGCCCGAAGTTGCGGACAGAATTGCAAAGGCGTACAAGGATTATTTCGGAAAAGAGATCGAGCTGACTACCCCGAATGCGGGCTATGAATGGATCAGGCGGATTCTGGAAAACGACCTTGTGCTTACCACCAGCGATACCAAGACCGCCGAGAGTATCGGAGTAAAAGGGCAGGGTAAGGAGCATAATGCCGGGTTGTTTGTCTTCTCAAAGCTGCGATACAAAGATACCAAGAACCTTGCCCTTGCTCCGATCATGGAGATGGAGCCCTTTTCCGGTTTTTACTATCCGATCTATGCCCTGATGTGCTCGAATGCCAGCCATCCCAATGCGGCAAAGCTTTTTATCGAGTTTCTGCTCACCGAAGAGGGCTTTTCTCCCTGGAGTTCCGATCTCGGAACCTACTCTTCGAACCCCTCGATTCCCCTCCAGCCCGACGATTATCCCATGACCACCTGGGTGAAGATTTTGGTCGAGGAGGATCCTGCCTACTGTTTCGAACATCGGGCCGAGGTCGAAGAGTTTCTCAACGAATACATCTACTGATTATGTACTGTACCGGATCTTAGCAAAAGATCCGGTACGGCTTTAGACGATACGAAAAGGACGGAATCTGTGAACTACCGCAACAGGGCTATATCATTTTTGAAAAAGCCTCATAACGTCATCCTTGTGTCTCTTGCCGTTATACTTCTTTACCTGACGGTTGTCCCAATGCTGACTATCGTGATGGATACCTTTACGGTCCATCAGGCCGAACTGATGCGGGTGAAGGGGGCAAGGGTAGGGGACTTTACCCTTTATCACTGGGCCAAGGTCCTCTTTTCTTCGGCCAGTAAAAAGATATTTTACGAGCCATTCTTAAATACCATGTTGGTTGCCTTCGGCACCTGCTTTATCGCTATTCTTCTCGGAGGAACGGTCGCATGGCTGGTTACAAGGACCAATATGCGCTTCAAGGGCGTTATCTCGACCCTCTTTATTTTCCCCTATATCATGCCTTCCTGGACCCTTGCCATGGCATGGTTGAACTTTTTCAAGAACTCCCTTGTCGGTGGTGCTCCCGGTTTTTTTACCGCAATTACGGGCATCCAGACACCCAACTGGTTTGCCTACGGTCCCTTCCCCATCGTGGTAGTTTTAGGACTGCATTATGCTCCTTTTGCCTATATCCTGATCGGCGGTATTCTCAGGAATATGGATGCGAACCTGGAAGAGGCCGCTCTTATCCTGAAGGCAAGCAGGGGGAAGATTATGCGGAAGATTACCATTCCCATTGTGCTCCCTGCCATGCTCTCCACTTTTCTTCTTGTTTTTTCCAGTGCCATGAGCGCCTTTGCCGTTCCGGCATTCCTCGGGACTTCGGTACGCTTCCAGGTTCTGACCACCCAGATGTTCCGGACCCTCAATGGACTGAACCCCGGCTACGGTTACATCATTGCGCTTATCATGATTCTGATTGGTGTGTTGATCCTCGGCATCAATCAAAAAATTATCGGTACCAGAAGGTCCTTTACAACGATAACGGGGAAAAGTTCTAATATCGCCTACCTTAATCTGCGCGGTTTTCGAAGCATCATCTCGGTACTGCTTCTTCTGTTCATCGCCCTGGTCTGTATTGTCCCTCTGTTCTCTTTTGCATTGGAATCCTTTATCATGGAACCTGGCAATTATTCCCTCCGGAACTTTACCACCCTCTTTTGGGTCGGTTCTGGAGACCCGACCATTGCAAACGGCGAACCTGGAGTTTTGCGGAATTCCTCGATCTTTCACGGCCTGTGGAACAGTGTCAGGCTTTCGGTCATCGTGGCGTTTATTGCAGGTTCGGTAGGAATCCTTGCCGGCTACGCCATCGTAAAGCGGCGTAATTCGAGGCTGTCGCTGCTGGTAAATAATCTGGCCTTTTTTCCCTACCTTATGCCGAGCATGGCCTTCGGGGCCATCTATCTTTCCATGTTTGCCGTTAAACGGGGCTTTATCCCTCCTCTCTATGGAACATTTGCGCTTCTTGTTCTGGTGGGCGCTGTTAAGTATCTTCCCTTTGCATCCCGGGCAAGTGTGGGTGCCATGCATCAGCTGAGCAATGAAATCGAAGAGGCTGGAACCATTCAGGGTATCGGCTGGGGAAAGCGCATGCTCCGCATCATCATACCGATCCAGAAGGCAAGTTTCCTTTCCGGCTACCTGCTTCCCTTCATCTCCTGCATGCGGGAACTTTCCCTTTTTATTCTCCTTGTTACCCCCTCTTCGCGGATCCTGACCACCATGCTTTTTCAATATAATGAAAAGGGGTGGAACCAGTACGCCAACGCCATCAATCTTCTCATCGTTCTCTTTGTGGTCATCAGTAATCTTGTGGTGAACCGGGTCACCGGGGCATCGATCGATAAAGGAATAGGAGGGCAGTAATGCCGAAAATTCACTTGGAACACATTACAAAACGCTTCGGCAGGTCTGTGGCCGTGGATAATCTCGACCTTGTCATCGGAGACCGGGAGTTTGTGACATTGCTGGGCCCCTCGGGCTGCGGTAAGACAACAACCCTTCGTATGATTGCGGGACTGGAAACCCCGACCGAGGGGGATATCTACATCGACGACCGTTGTGTTTTTTCCTCGGAACGGGGGATCGATATCTCTCCCGATAAACGGGACGTCGGCTTTCTTTTTCAAAATTATGCCCTCTGGCCCCACATGACCGTATACAAGAATATTGCCTTTGGGCTTGAAAATATGAAATGGGAAAAGAAACGGATAGAATCCAGGGTGCGTGAGCTCTTGGAGATGCTCCGAATCGAAGAGCTTCGGGACCGCTATCCTTCCGAGCTCTCAGGCGGTCAGCAGCAGCGGGTAGCCATTGCCAGGACCCTTGCCACCGGGCCGAAAATACTTTTTATGGACGAGCCGCTGAGCAACCTGGATGCAAAACTTCGGATGGAGATGCGGACCGAGCTTAAGCGCCTCCATGCGGAAACAGATTCAACCTTTGTCTATGTGACCCATGACCAGCTGGAGGCCATGACCCTCTCAAGCAAAATTTGCCTTCTGAAGGAGGGACTCCTACAGCAATTTGCACCCCCCCTCGAGGTCTACCACCAGCCGACAAATCTTTTTGTCGCCGATTTTGTAGGAAGTCCCAACATTAATATCCTAGAGGTGACCGGAGAAAATGTAAATCTCGACGAGATAAAGCTGAATCACAAACTGCTCAAACTTCTCTTTACACCCGTCTCTTCGAGCATCACCGTTCAGGAAGGTCAACAACTGCTTCTTGGTATCAGACCTGAAGATATCGTCCTTTCTCCGGAGGGAACGGTAGCGGGGAGCATCTATTCAACCCTGCCGTCCGGAATGGAAACCATTGTCAAGATTGATCTCGGCGGGCAGATTCTTACCAGCGTTGTATTCGGAAGTGTCGATTTTGCCATGGGTGAGAAGGTACGGCTCTCGTTTCAATCGGATAAGAATGTCCTCTTCGATAAAAAAAGCGAACGTACTATTGCCATTGGAAAGCTGCTGTAAGAACGAGCTCTTTATAGTAGAATCATCACAAAGGAGCTGCAGCATGGTGGTTGATGATTCGGGAAGCGGAAAGACAATTCTTGTAGTGGATGATGAGGAGCATGTTGTAAAGCTCCTCTCCATGAACCTCACATCCCGGGGATATGATTGCCTCTGTGCTTATACCGGAGAAGAAGGGCTTGAACAGGCCCGGTCGCATCATCCGGACCTGATTATCCTCGACGTGATGCTTCCCGGAATCGACGGAATTGAGGTGTGCAGGCTGCTCAAAAGCGATCCCCGCACCCAGCTTATCCCCGTGCTTATGCTCAGCGCAAAGAGTGAGGGGATCGACAAGATTCACGGCCTTGAGGGAGGAGCCGACGACTATATTACCAAACCCTTCAGTCTCAGGGAGCTTTTCTTGCGGGTCGAGGCCTCGTTGCGGCAAATTGCATTACTAACGGGAGCCTGGTCGGGGCGGCCGCATATGCTCTTTATCGGGTCGCTTTCCATCGATACCGAACGTTACTTTGCTTCAAATGGCGGGGAGAAAATCGATCTTACGCCCGCAGAGTTTAAGATTTTGAATATGCTGGTAAAGCATCAGGGAGAAGCGGTTTCCCGTCCCCTTATGTATCGGGAACTTTTCGACAAGGATCCCGCCGATGCCGGGCGATCGGTGGATGTGCACCTCAGGAATATCAGAAAGAAATTGAACGATGCAGGGGTCACCGGCTGCCGGATCGAGACGGTCCACGGCTCAGGCTACAGGATAACCCCTCAACCATGAAAAAACGGCAAACCGCCCTGATCGTTTTTCTTTTCTCGGTGCTTTGCTCGGTCACCATTGCATTCTACCTCTATACCGTCGACCTCATCGTGAGCCAAACACGCAGACGCGGGCTTGATGCGATTAATCAGATCAGGTGGGCCTTAGATCGGGAGGAGGGAACAGTGCAGGAGATTATCCTGCAGCTATCTCAAACCATACCGGCTCATATTGTGATTGTCGATACCGATGCGCAGCTTTTGGCCGATTCCCACAAAGGCGAAACTCAACTTTCCGGCAAATATATTGATGCGGATCTTTCTGAGGCGAGACTTCACAGGGGAGAGGCAACCCATGCCCTTCGAAACCGTCATCCTAATAATCTATCCGTATCCATTGCGAAACAGGTGGACATCAGGGATCACGAAGGTGTGTTGATATCCGTAACCTACGATATCGATGAAATTCGTCGTCTGGAAATCTCTTTCTTGATTTGGATGATAATCACCTTTCTTCTGCTTACGGCGATGATTGTCCTGCTTCTTACGATTCAGATCAAGCGATACCGCCGTCCCATCCGTACCCTGTTGCAGCACACTAAGGATGCGGCGGCCAGCGGTCTTTCAAAAATAAGCATCGATACCGTCGATCCCGATCTTGATGAGTTGGTGGAGAATTTTAATTCACTTGTCGATCGGTATGATTTTCTTGTTGCAAACGACAATCGCAAATACAGCAGAATAAATACCCTTCTCTCCAACCTGCAAACCGGCATCCTGATGATTGACCGAAACAATAAGATTACCCTGGTCAATCCCAGGGCCGAGATGCTGCTCGACCTGGATAAGGCGAGGTTATTTGCAAGTGGTGATGTTTTTCCCTCGGATAATGAACACATTGCCGCAATACTTCGCCAGACCCGGCTGATACACGGAGACCACGAGGCTCGATCCCTACGTCTGACCTCATCCCGGGGGGAAATCCTGGAGTGTAGTCTGGAGGCAATGACAAATAAATATCTCCCCTATGATTATACGGGGGTACTTGTCCTTGTTCGCGATGTGACGGAAATGAAGCGTTTGGATCGCCTGAAACAGCAGTTCGTGGCAAATGTTTCCCACGAACTGCGCACCCCTTTGACGGTCATAAGCGGATTTGCCGAGACCCTGGGATCATGGGAAGGGCTTTCGGAGGATGACAGGAATAGCGCCGTCTCCATTATCGCCCTCGAGGCCGCACGTCTGAAAAAGCTGATCGGAGAACTTCTTACCCTTTCTCGTTTCGATGATGGGGTGCAGGAAGAGACATGTTCCCCTTTTGATGTTTCGGAAGTAGTACGAGAGGTTCGTACAGCCTTGGAACCGATTGAACGAGGCAAGGATATTTCGACGATGATGCATCTACCGGACCATGGTCCGGTGATGGATGGGGTGAAACTCTGGTTTCGCCAAATCGTTTACAATATCTACGACAACGCATTGAAATATGCCCCTTCTGGGGGCTGGGTGGAGATCAAAGTAGCGGAAAGCGATCGGTTCCTAAGCCTTTCGGTCTCCGATTCGGGCCCCGGTGTTCCAAAAGAAGAACGGGAGCACATCTTCGAGCGTTTTTATCAGATCAATCGATCGACAAACAGCAAGAATCCGGGTAGCGGTCTGGGACTCTCGATTGCAAAGCATATGATCGACCAACTTTCCGGGACCATTCTCGTTTCTGAAAATCGTGGGGGCGGAGCCCTTTTTACCCTCCGATTTCCCGTTCGAAAATCATTGTAAGGAGTAGCTATGCAAGCATCTCATCACTTATCCGAAGAAATACTTAAGGCTTGTGATATTCGCGGCATCGTAGGTGATGATCTTAATGAGAAGGATGCCTTCTTTATCGGAAAGGCCTTCGGTACCGCTCTTCTTCGCATGGGGAAGAAAAGATGCCTGGTGGGATTCGACGGCAGATTCTCTTCCCCGTCACTTTCCAGGCGGCTGGTAGAGGGGCTT
This sequence comes from Sediminispirochaeta smaragdinae DSM 11293, assembly GCF_000143985.1. Lineage (GTDB taxonomy): Bacteria > Spirochaetota > Spirochaetia > DSM-16054 > Sediminispirochaetaceae > Sediminispirochaeta > Sediminispirochaeta smaragdinae. Next base: position 1,937,052 of record NC_014364.1, read on the forward strand.
ATTTCCTGTGGAATCTCTGTAACAAAGATCGGACTTGTTCCGACTCCCGAACTCTACTTTGCCATGCACCATTGGAATATGGATGCCGGCGTGGTTGTGACCGCCAGCCATAACCCCGCCGAATATAACGGTTTTAAATTTCTAACCTCCGAAGGGCCCTTCCACGAGAAGGCAATCCAGGAGTTTCGGCGGCTCTGTGAGAATGGGGATTTTGAAGAGGGAGAGGGTAATGAACGCTTTCGCTCTATCGACGATGACTATATCATGTATCTTCTTGGCCACCTGGAGCTTCCGGAGGCCCGAACGCTGTCGGTGGTCTGGGACCCCGGAAACGGTTCTGCAGGGAAAATTCTTCCCTCAATCGTTAAAGGGCTACCGGGATCTCACCGCATCATCTGCGGGGAGGTCGACGGCTCCTTTCCCCATCATCATCCCGATCCGAGCTTAAAGGAAAACATGAACATGCTCGCCGGTGCGGTACAAGAGGAGCATGCCGATCTCGGCATCGCCTTCGACGGTGACGGCGACAGGATAGGAGTTGTCGACGGGGAAGGCTATATCTTTATGGGCGACCAGCTGCTGACCATCTTTGCAAGGGATTACCTTGCCTCTCATCCCGGCGCCACGGTGATGTCGGAGGTCAAGGCCAGCCGCTTTTTCTTTGATGACGTGGCATCTCACGGTGGTGTTCCACTGATGTGGAAGGTTGGGCACACAAATCAAAAAGAGAAGATGAAGCGGGAGGGAATCGGGCTTGCAGGAGAGACCAGCGGTCACATCTTTTTCGAGGAAAATAAGGGCTATGACGACGGACTTTTTGCCGCAATCAAGCTCATCAATATTCTTTCCCACAGTAGCCGGAGCATTACCGAGATGAGAAAGGCCTTTCCTCGCTTTTACGATAGTGGAGAAATCCGCATCACCCTTTCACGTAAGGAGCGAGAAAGGGTGGTGAAAGAAATTTCACAGCGTCTGAAAGCAAAGGGGCTCCCTTTTACCGACATCGACGGCATTCGGGCACATTGCGGCGATGGTTTTTGGATGCTTCGTGGATCAAATACCCAGCCACATATAACCATCCGCTGTGAGGCGGCTTCACCCGCCGGTCTCGACGCCTGTATGGCTATCATGCGAAAAGAACTTGCGCTTTCGGGAATTACCGAGTCTATGCTGGAAGCTAAAGGATAGCGAGAAGAGCTTCAAGTCCTCTCTCCTCTTGCCGATAGTAATAAAAGAGAAGCGAAAAGCGCGGGAGGAAACTGTGGTACGAGGAATCTATACCGGTGCAAGCGGAATGGTCGATCAGATGCACAGAATGGATGCCATCTCGAACAACCTTGCCAATGTCGATCTGGTCGGGTACAAGCGTGACCAATCGGTAAGCAAAGCCTTTCCTCAGATGCTGATACGGAGAATGAACGACGACGGGGTCTACTCCTTTCCCTTTGGAAGTGCAGATACCGCTCCGGTTGTCGGTATGATAGGGACCGGTGTCGAGTACAATGAGTCCTTTACTGTTTTCTCGCAAGGGGCCCTGAAAGAGACAGGCAACGATTTTGATCTTGCCCTTGACGGAAAGGGCTTTTTTGCGGTCGACACTCCCCGAGGCGAACGCTATACCCGCAACGGCACCTTTGTTCTGACCAAAGAGGGAATCCTTACCACCAAAGAGGGAGAACCCGTTCTCGGAGAGAACGGCATCATCCGGATCAAAAAGAATAATTTCGTGGTGGATGAGCGGGGCCAGGTGTGGCAGAACGGCAGTTACGACGGTGATCCCCAGCGTCTTGTCTCCAAAGAGGAAAACGAGTGGGAGAACCTTGAGCTGGTAGATACCTTAAAAGTGGTGGATTTCCGTCGGGACCGTTACCTGAAAAAAGAGGGTGACAGCCTCTATATTGCCCCCGAAGAGGCTGGCGCTTCCAATCAGGTTGCCCTCGGCTCCGAAACCAAGGTGGTCCAAGGCTTTCTCGAAGGGAGTAATGTCAATTCCGTGACCGAGATGGTCAGAATGATAGAGGTAAACAGGGCCTACGAGGCCAACCAGAAGGCGATGCAAACCCACGATGCACTTACCGGACGTCTGATCAACGACGCTATTAAAGTATAAGGAGTGATTGAGCCATGATGCGATCTTTGTGGACCGCTGCCAGCGGCATGACCGGACAGCAGTTTAATATAGACACCATCTCCAATAATCTTTCGAACGTAAATACCACTGGTTTCAAGAAAAACCGGGCGGATTTTGAGGATCTGCTCTATCAAACAAGTCGGGTCGCAGGAACCCCTGCCACCGAGCTGACCACGGTCCCCACGGGAGTGCAGGTCGGCCATGGTGTGAAGGTTGCGGCTACCCAGAAGATGTTTACCCAGGGTGCTCTTCAGAACACCGGCAACGTTACGGACCTGGCGATCCAGGGTGACGGTTTTTTTCGTGTTCTTCTGATCGACGGGAGTTACGGATATTCCCGGGACGGTTCATTTAAGATAGACAGCAACGGACAGCTGGTAAACTCAAACGGACACAGGCTCATACCCGAGGTTGTTTTGCCGGAGAATTTTGAACGGGATTCCCTTACCATAAGTCAGGATGGACGTATTACCGTCAAGGTGGCGGGAAATGACGATCCTGTTCAGGTCGGGCAGCTGGAACTCTACCGTTTTGTGAATCCTGCAGGTCTAAGCGCCATCGGGCAAAATAATTTCAAGATTACGAATGCCTCCGGCGATGCCATCCCCGGTCGTCCGGGTTTCGACGGTATGGGACAAACCGTTCAGCGCTTTTTGGAAATGAGTAATGTTTCGGTTGTCCAGGAAATGGTGAATATGATTGTCGCTCAGAGGGCCTATGAACTGAATTCGAAGGCAATCCAGACATCCGATACCATGCTGGGGATCGCCAATAGTCTTAAACGATAGGCTAGGGCAATGATGGTGACCCGTTGCTGGAGAAAAGGGCTTGCTTTGTTGCTTCTTTTCATCCCGATCTTGGAGCTTTCCGCAGATGATGTGCTGCGGATTCCATCTGTTATTCGTGCGGATACAAGTGCTTCGGCCCCCGATGCTTCCGCGCTTTGGGGACGGATGACACAGGCTCTGTCAAGGTCGGGGCTTCAAAAGCCCGGCAACGGTATGCTTCTTATCTCGGGTTCCTCTGCTTCGTCTCTTCTTTCCCCATCGCAAGGGGCCGTGGTTGCTCCCAAGTGGGTCGCTCTGCTTCCATCGAAGGCTCACTCCTCTTTTTCCGATACCTTTTTCCCTCTTTTGGTCCAAAAATTCGGCGCTGCTCTGGAATCGGCTGCCCTGCGGGACCTGATTCCAGATGATACGGTCATTCAATTTGACTTTCCGCAATCGATGAACGATAGTTCCATGCCGCTTCGTGATCTCTCCTTTTTGGCTCTTGATCCCCTGGCTGCCGCCTTTTCCGGAATGCAAACCGGTAGCGACTCCTGTCGGCTTCCCCTGCGACTTGTTTTTCACGGGGAAGAAAAAATCGTTATGGCCCAACTTCGGCTTTTCTCTCTTCAAGACCACGGTTACTCATCGGTCGTCCGTTCCGGCGATCAATTGCGGGTTAGCTATGGAACCGGTGGTGTTCTGGTGAAATTTTCCGCACGGGTTGAATCTGTAGATGAAAGAACAGGAGCCTTGCGTATCCGGCCGCTCTCTTCGCTTTTTCGGGATGAACGGGGAACCCGTCGTTTTGATGCGGTGCTTGATGAAAACGGAAAGGCTATAATTGTCGATGGAGCATTGAAATGAAACAGATACGGCTATCCCTTTTGTTTGCTCTCTGCCTGGTGTGCAGCGGCACCGGCTATGCACAGAACGCGCAGGCTGCCAATAGCGCGACTTCTTCTTCCTCGGCGGCTGCACCGGCCGCAGGAGGAACAAGAATCGGCGATATTACCGAGCTTCGTGGAATCAGAACGAACCAGCTGGTCGGTGTCGGTATCCTTACCGGACTTGATGGCAAGGGTGACGGTTCCCGTTCCGTTCCTATCAGGTCGTCTCTTGCCGTTATGCTCGGACACTTCGGGATCGAGGTCGATGCTCAGGATGCCGCAGGGAAAAACAGCGCACTTGTTTTAGTGACTGCCGACGTTCCCCCTTTCGCTTCTCCCGGGGATCGTATCGACATAACTATCTCGGCGCTTTTCGATGCGAAAAACGTGAAGGGTGGAGTCCTGCTTCAGACTCCGCTGAAGTCGGCCGGAGGCGATGTCTACGCTGTTGCCCAGGGCAAGGTCGAACACTCCGGTGAGAGCTCCACCGTTGGAGAAATCATTGGCGGAGCGGTCATGGAAAACCGTGTGCACAGTGATGTAGAAGGTGAGGGCGGCTTCACCCTTCTCCTCGAGCGTCCCAATTATCGTGTCGCCTACCTCATTCGGGAGGCGATAGCCAATGCCTATCCCGATCTTTCGGTATCCGCCGGAGATGCTTCGTCGGTAAGCGTTACCCTTGGTGAAGATGGGGATCTTGTCCGTCTTATCGGCGAGATTCAGCAGCTTCGCATCGATCTTCCCCGCCCCTCGAAGGTTGTTATCGACGAGGCTTCCGGTATCGTCGTTATGGGCGGGAATGTACAGATAGCTCCCGTGACGGTGACCTATCGGGGAGCGACGATCGAGGTAGGGCCTCCCGGCTGGAATAGCGGCAATAGCAATGGGTTTTCCATCGAGGAAACCGTTTCAGTTCAGAAATTCTTCGAAGTGCTTCAGTCCTCTGGTATCGGGACCGATGATATTATTGATATTCTTAAGGTTATCGATAGGGCCGGTGCCCTGTATGGCAGCCTCGAGATGATGTGAGGTGATTATTCCATGGAGATTCCAGCGACAATACGATCGGCCGATCGATCGGTTCCTGCAGCAGAAGAGGCGGCCAGAAGGGCTACTGCGACTCAGGATCAGACGAAGCTGAAAAAGGCTTGCACTGATTTCGAGGCTCTCTTTATAAAACAGATGTTCAAGGCAATGGATAAGACCGTCGAGCATACCGGACTCTTGGACGGGGGAATGGCCGAAGAGTATTTTCGTGATATGCTGCTTGATTCTTATGCCGACGAAGCATCAAAAACCAGTAAACTTGGTATTGCCGAAATGATGTTTCGACAACTCAGCAGTAAAGGGATAGTCTAAAAAAGTAGACATTTTTTCTCAACATCAATCTTTTTTTATGAAACATGTTGATAAGTATTTATATAGTATGTAGATAACAAAACAACAAATTTTCAATTTTTATGGCATGGTTTTTGCTTTTATTTGATAGGAGCTAACTATGACGAAGATTGAGAAACACAGGCAGGAAGATGACGCCCTGCGAAGTTATTTTGATGAGATTAAACAACACAAGCTGCTTACCTTCGAAGAAGAGCTGGAACTCTCCCGAAAGATTCAATCGGGTGATGAAGCCGCTCGCCACCGTCTCATTGAGGCAAATCTTAGGCTTGTAGTGAAAATCGCCAAATCGTATGTGACACCAGGGTTTGGTCTCCTTGATCTCATTCAGGAAGGAAATATGGGACTCATCAGGGCCGCTGAAAAATATGATCACCGAAAACAGGTACGATTTTCCACGTATGCGGCATGGTGGATTCGCCAGAGTATCGTACGGGCAATTGCAAAGAAACAGAAGGCAATTAGGCTTCCGCATAGGAAAAATAATCTGCTGAAGAAGATTCAGCGTACCTATTATCAACTCAGCCAGGAGCTTGAACACGAACCTTCGGCCGAAGAGATCGCTGTGGAAATAGGAATTGAACCCTCCATAGTCGACCAAATGCTTCAGGTTGGGAATCCCGTTGTTTCCCTCGATTGTGAGATTGGCGATGATGCTTCGACCCTTCTTGACATGCTGGAAGATTCAACCTATGAACCGGAGCGTGTCTGTATAAACAAGTCGATGCAGGAAGATACCATGCACTTTCTCGACCATCTGAAAGAGCGCGAACGCCAAATCCTCTTGTACCGGTTTGCCTTCTTCGGCGGGAAAAAATATACCCTGAAGAAGATTGGAATGGAGATGGGTATCAGCCCGGAGACGGTACGTCAGATTGAAATGCGTGCGATCAGGAAGCTGCGGGACCATGCGGAGGAGATGAAAGACTATCTTCACCGAGCTTGACCAAAGCCCTATGAACGAATAGTGTGATGGGGTGACGGAGAAGAAACGACCGCCGAAAACCAAACCGACCCAACTATATTTGCTGCTGGGAGTCATTATAGTATTGCTCCTTGCGGCATTGTTGCTTTTTCCGGGAAAGACAGGGTCGCGAAAGCAGGAACTTTCGGAGGGTCGGGACGATTCTCCCTCTCAGCAGGAAGCGCCCCCTGATTCAGAGACTGCTCCCGTTGCGGTGCAAAACCCCGCCGAGGATCTGAAAGGCGGGAAGCCTCTTCCCGGTCAGAAGGTTCCGGCAAAGCCGTCACGTGGAGAGCTTGCCATCATCATCGATGATGTTGGGTATAGTCTCAAAGAGCTCCGTCCCCTGCTTGCCTTTCCGGGCCCCATCACCTTTGCAATCCTTCCGGGTGTTACCTATTCCAAAGAGGCTCTCAAGGAGATCCTTCAGGCCGGAAAGGAGGCCATACTTCACCAGCCCATGGAGGCGATCGGGGGAAATGACCCGGGCCCCGGTGCCATCTATACCTGGATGGACACTGCTGCTGTTCGCGAACAGCTGGATAAGAATTTAAAGGAGCTCAGGGGCGTTAAGGGAATCAATAATCATATGGGTTCCAAGGTGACCTCTGATCCCCGAGTGATGGAAGTGGTCTTGGAAGATTTGAAAGAGAAAAACTTGATGTTTATAGACAGCAGGACTACTGCAGAGACGGTCTCAAGGGGGATTGCGCAGCGCCTGCATATTCCGTATCAGGAAAGGAGCGTTTTTCTGGACAATACTCAAGAGCGGGAAGAGATCCTCCAGGCTTTTCAGGAGGGGCTGCAAAAGGCGGAAAAAAACGGCCGGGCAATTATGATTGGCCATGTATGGTGTCACGAGCTTGCCGAAATTCTACTGGAGGTGTATCCTCAGGCCCTTGAAGAGGGGTTCGAGTTCCTTTCTGTAAGTGATCTGATTGATGATACTGCGGAGTAAGCATGCTTGTTCTTGGCATTGAAACATCCTGTGATGAATGCTCGATTGCCGTTGTAGAAGACGGCAAAACAATTCGCTCGAACATCGTGGCGACTCAGATCGATCTTCATCGGGAATTTGATGGGGTGGTACCCGAGATTGCCTCTCGTCTCCATACCGAGTGGATTTCTTCGGTTTTTAGGAGATCACTCGAAGAGGCTGGCATTGCTAAAGAGGACATTGATGTTGTGGCGGTGACAAGCCGTCCGGGGCTCATCGGTTCTCTGTTGGTTGGGCTTTCCTTTGCAAAAGGCCTTGCCTTTGCCCTCGGCAAACCCTTGGTGACGGTCGACCACATTCGTGCCCATCTCTACGCCCCCCATTTAGAACACAGTATCGACTATCCCTATCTTGGACTCCTCGTTTCAGGCGGCCATACCGTGATCGGGATCGTCCGAGAGTACGACAGCGTTGAAGTCCTGGGCACAACCATAGACGACGCCTGTGGAGAGGCCTTTGATAAGGTGGCAAAACATTACAAGATGGGCTATCCCGGAGGGGTGGCTATCGACAAGCTTGCAAAGCAGGGGGATGACTCCCTCTTTTCTTTCCCTGACCCTTCATTGCACAAGGGGGATCATCGATACGATGTCTCCTATTCCGGCTTGAAGACTGCGGTCATCAATCAAATTACCCAGTTTAGCTCTACGCCCCCTCCATATCGTAACGAGGATATTGCCGCAAGCTTTCAGAAGGCTGCCGTCGGGATGTTGATGAAACGCCTGAGATACGCCATTGATGACACGGGGATTCGCCGCGTGGTGGCCGGCGGTGGAGTTGTCGCCAACTCCCGTTTGCGTCGTGAGCTTTCCGAGCTTGAGGATGTGGAGGTTATCGTTCCTTCGATGCGGTTGTGTACCGATAATGGTGCAATGATAGCGGGGCTGGGCTATATGATGTTCGTAAACGGCATCACCTCATCCTTGGCCGAAAATGCCTCATCAAGGGTCGCTGCCTTTAGGCGAGGCTATCCGTAAGGGAAATGGTCAGAACGCTTCACCAAGCTGCCGGATATCCTCGTTCTCCTCGAACAGTGCCGGTGCTTCTGGTATTGGAGTTGAAATAAGCTTCTTTGCAATTAATGTCATAGCCCTGCCGAATTGACTATCCGGATGGTTCTGATAAAAAGGACGGCGTTCGATAATGGATCTGGATATTCCTTCTTCCCGCTTCAGAAATCCGATATACTCCATTTTGATGCCGACATTGCGGGTTGTTATGGAGCGAAGTTTGCTACCGAGTAAAAGGTCCTGGTTACTGGCCCCCATATTAAGAACAATCCTCGGGTAGAGCTTGCCCAGCTGTCTGCGGCATTTCTCCGCCGCTTCCTGCGAAAAATCTTCCATCCCGGCCAGAAGATCTGAAAAATCGTTTCCCGATCCCTCCAGCCGTTCGGTCATAAACTCGGAGATAAAGTTCCGTTCTTCACTTTTGGAGGGAAAGGTGCGGAAGAGAAGTCTGAAGACCGCAGTCTTTAGAAAGGAATAGGAGCTGAGGATCGCGGTTGTTTCAGGGCTTGTAACGATGAGCCCCGAAGAGGACATAAGGAAAAAATCAACGACATTATAGCTGCTGCCGGCTCCTAAATCCAGAAGAACAAAGTCGGCGGTCAGTTGCTCCAGCTCTTTCATGATCTTGAGTTTGCGGAAATAAGGAAGATTGGCAGTGCCCGGAAGCAGGGCATCACCCGGAATAAGAAAAAGCCTGGGGATTCCTGTATCTACAAGGAGCGATTCCAGAGACTCCGCCTTTTTGTAGATAAAACTGCCGATGCCTGCATGGCGATTTTTGACCCCAAGACAGGTATGAAGGTTGGAACTTCCGAGGTCGAGATCGACAAGAATAACCGTTTTCCCCAAGGAGGCGAGGGCTATACCCAGGTTGGCGGTGAAAACCGTTTTCCCGACGCCACCCTTTCCACTGGCAATAGGAATAATTACCTGCATATCGATAACAGCATAGAGGAGAGTGTCGGAAAAAGCAATGATCTGTGCCATCCCCTCTTTCGCTTTCGGGTAAAATTGTATTATGGTGGCTTCTATGAGTGCCACATACGATTTCGATGCAGCCATACGAAGAATACCCGATTTTCCCAAACCTGGTGTTCTTTTCTACGATATTACCTCGTTGATTGGAAATGCCGAGGCATTTGGGGCTGTGATTGACACAATGAAGCATCTTTACCAGGGGCGGCGTATTGATGCCATAGCAGCGGTTGAGGCCCGGGGCTTTCTCTTTGCCACTCCCCTTGCTTACCTTCTGAATCTTCCGACGATTCTGATTCGGAAAAAGGGTAAGCTTCCCGGAGCCACCGTAGAGCGCTCTTTCTCCCTTGAATATGGTGAGGATACGATTCAAATCCATCGTGGCGATATACCCATAGGGGGGAATGTTCTTATTGTTGACGACTTGATTGCCACAGGAGGTACCATCCGCGCTGCGGTGGATCTCCTTCGTGAATCTGGTGCCTGTGCAAACGAGCTTTTTTCCGTCATTGGCCTACCTTTTCTTGGTTTTAGGGAGCTTCTTTCCGATTGCAGCATCGAGACATTGGTTTGCTATGAGGGAGAATAAAAATGTAGGAGTTGACAAAAATAAGGCTTTTTAGTAGATTCCCATGTACCAAACGTTGGCCGATAGTGTAATGGTAGCACAACAGATTCTGGATCTGTTTGTGAGGGTTCAAATCCTTCTCGGCCAGCTCTTTATGGTCCCTTCGTCTATCGGCTAGGACGGAAGATTCTCAGTCTTCAGAGAGGGGTTCGATTCCCCTAGGGACTATTCCTACGATAAACGCTCGATAATCGGGCGTTTTTTTGTCTCTCGCTTTCCCTTTGAAAATCCTTGTGTTTTATTCTCTTGTCCGCTATCTTATTAAAACCATGAACAGAGAAAGCTCTTTCGATCGTTTGGTGCAGGCCCTTTCAACCGAAGAGCGGCAGACGATGCTTGATCGTATTCGTACCGCTACAATGACCAGCGATGAACCTCTGGTATTGGAAGAGACGACCGAAAACTATACGCCTCGGGACTCTTTTGCCCGCCTTGGGTTTTGGAAGCGGCTTTTTTGTTTTCTGAAGGCACTTTTCACCGGTACCGATAAATACGAAATTGTTGAAGAACTTGATATTCAACGTCTTGCAAAGGATGTGGAAAAAATGAGTCCCTCCGTGCTCAACTACGGGCAGGGGGAGATCGGTATAGGATTTTACGATCGAATCGCCAAGCTTGAGGCTTCTCTTACCGTACTCAGACCACCGCTTAGAACTGCCCTCGGTGGATCGAAAGAGGAGTTCGTTGCTTTCTATGTCGGTTGGATTATGCCCCTTGTGCAGGAAGAGCTGCTTACTTTGCTTGATCCTGAGAAGCTTGCCTTTGAGCGTTCTCTCGAAGACCCCTTCGAGGTGAAACGAGCGATTGAATCTTCCCTTAAGGAATACCTTGCAGAGATTCTCGATAACGACAGAAAGCGGCTCTACCAGCAGGCCAGGGCGTTGAGTCTCCTCAAGCAATTTGTTGACTTTCCCTTTTCCAAGCTGCTTCAACCCTTTACCAATGCCGATGGCAGGGTTTCTCCCGTTGCGATGAACGAAATACGGGGAACCTTATTTGAATTCGATGCCCTTCTTTACTCATTGGAACCTCTGCCCGATGATGATGCCTTAAAGGCTGTTTTTATGTTCGATATGCAGAAGGATCTGGATGAACGGGATTTTAACCCTGCGGATCAGCTTCTGAAGATGATGGACAGCATCTCTTGGGCATGGCAGGTCATTCGTCAGACCGCCGCCGAGTTGCGTGTCAACGACCTTTGTCGGATCGTGAGTAGGAACCTCAACTATCAGGCCGAATCCGTGGGTGGGGGGGAAGACTGGTTTCAGATGTATCGGAAATTCTGGCAGAAACGGTGCGATGCCGTACTCGGCCGCTATATTGAAGAGTCTAAGCGGAAACAGATCATTCAGGATGCGGTAAAATTCCTGAAAAAACGTGAGCTGCCCCTATTGGATAACTATCGTCCAGCTTCGGTGATGCTGAATGTCCGTCCCCGCTTTCCCATTAGTCTTAGTTTTATTGCTTCTTTTGTGAAGGAGCTTTTTCTCCAGGAGCTGCACAGCCCTCTTAAATTGATTCTTATCGACGGGCAGTTCTATAAGGAACAGAATAGGGAAGAGTACAACGAGTCCTACAGCGGTATCTTGAAGGTTGTCGACGACATTGCGTACATTGATTCGGCGCTTGCCCCCGACGGGGCCTTGCAGGGTGAGTTTGAGCAGCTTTCGAAAGAGGTCCTCGGCACGAAGATTATCCGCAAAAAAGTCGAGGTCCGAATCGGAGAACTGGACCGTGAGGCCGATAGGATTATCAACGGATTTGAGGAAAATCTTCGACTTTTGGCAAATGTCATCGGTGGCATTGTAGACGGGGAAATGGGGGGACGTTTCGATACTCTCAGTAATCTTGGTTATATCGGTAAGAACGATAACAGCAACCTCATGCGCCGTTTAAAGGCCATTAAACAGATTTTAGAAAAGGCAATCTTTATTTGCAGGGAGTTGTACGACATTGAGCGAAATCTCGGTTAGTAATGATTTTCTTCGTTTTTTTCCCTTTTCCGATCCGAAGGTGCAAGTTGATATGTCGCTTCGGAGCCTTGGTGATATGAGTGATCCTGAGGGAGAACCCCGTCGCGGCTTCTACGAGGAAGCAGGCCTTTTGAACCGGAGAGTTTTTACGCTGCAGCAGGTCCATTCCCGCCGTATCGTTTACGTAGATGGAAGCGATCTTCCCATTGCCGTTTCCCGAATGGAGGGTGACGGTCTTATCAGTCGTGATCCTTCTCTTGTCCTTGGCGTCACCGTTGCGGATTGTCTGCCGATTTTTCTTTTTCATGCCAAGAGCGGGACCTTTGCCGCGCTCCATAGTGGCTGGAGGGGCACCGGTATCGTCTCTGATGCATTGGAGGCGTTTCGGGCGAATTGGGCCATCGCCCCGGACGAGGTAGAGGCCTTTATCGGCCCATCAATCGGCGGATGCTGCTATCGGGTGGACGAAAAGCGGGCTCGGGATTTTTCCCGACGCTACGGTGATGCCGTCCTTCGAAAGGAGGGGCGGGAGTTCTACCTCGACCTCGGTGAGGTAAATGAGCGCTTGCTGCGGATCTCCGGGGTACGTCAGCTGGTACGGGAGAAAAGCTGTACCAGCTGCGATGATCGTTTCGGCAGTTATCGCAGAGAGGGGCCCGAAGCCTTCCATAGAATGCTTGCACTGATCGCCTTTTTTCAGTAAAGTTTTTCCTCGAATACAGCGACCACCCTCTATGGTCGAAAGGAACAGAACATCATGGCCGACATTACCGATACGAAAACCCTGTGGAAAGGTGCCGTTGCCGACGCCTTGTTTCGCCACGCTGAAAGTATGGAGCTCTCCTTCCAGCGACCAGACCCCGCGTCTTTGATTGCGGAGCGGCCCCCGAAGCCGGAAATGGGGGACCTTGCCTTTCCTATGTTTCCTTTTGCCAAGCTTTTTCGCACATCTCCGATGGCCATTGCAAGTGCCGTGGCCGATCATGCAAAGCAGACGGCAGCGGCACTTGGTGCCTCAGGTGAGGTCGAGGCTTCCGGCCCTTATGTAAATGTCCGTTACAATCTTGCTTCGATGATGCCGGGTTTGCTGAAGCAGGTTTTTTCCGAGGCAGAAGCTTATGGAAAAACCGATCTGTATGCTGGCGAGAAGATCATGATTGAATTTTCCTGCCCCAATACAAATAAACCCCTTCATCTTGGCCATTTGCGAAACGATGCTCTGGGAGAAAGCGTAAGCAGGATCTTAAAGGCCAACGGCGCCGATGTGAGAAAGGTAAATCTCATCAATGACCGCGGTATTCACATCTGTAAATCCATGCTTGCCTATTCTGTTTTTGGTAAAGGAAAAAGCCCGGAATCCGAGGGGTGTAAAGGTGATCACTTTGTCGGTGATTATTATGTGAAGTACAATAGCTGGGCGAAAGAGGAACCCGAGGCAGAGGAACGAGCCAGGGAACTCTTGAGAAAATGGGAAGCCGGTGATCCTGAAACCGTCGAACTGTGGAAAACCATGAATCGCTGGACCATCGACGGCATAGGTGAGACCTACCGGAAGACCGGCATCTCCTTTGACGATATCTATTATGAGAGTAAAACCTATTCGGCAGGCAGGGATGAGGTGCTGAAGGGCTTACGCAACGGTGTCTTTTATAAAGAAGAAGACGGCTCCGTTTGGGTTGATCTTGCCGAGATCAATCTGGACAAAAAGGTTCTTCTGCGAAGCGACGGAACGACCCTCTACCTTACCCAGGATATCGGTACGGCGATCGCAAGGCATGGGGATTGGCCCTTTAAGCGGCTTATTTATGTTGTGGCTTCCGAACAGCAATACCATTTTAAGGTTTTGTTTCATGTTTTGAAGAAGCTTGGTTTCGATTGGGCCGAGAACCTTTACCATCTCTCCTACGGTATGGTCAATCTTCCTGAAGGCAAGATGAAGAGCCGAGAGGGGACTGTTGTGGATGCAGACGACCTTATTGCGGAACTAAGTTCCATGGCTGCTGCGGAAATCAAGACGAAGGGAAGAGAAGGTGATGTGGGAGATGTCGAGAAAACGGCAGAAGCGGTAGGACTTGCCGCTCTCAACTATTATCTCCTGCAGATTTCTCCTGCAAAGGATATGATCTTCGATCCGAAGGAATCGATCTCCTTCAACGGTAATACCGGTCCTTACCTGCAGTACATGGGGGCGAGGATCAGCAGCATGCTGAGAAAATTCGAAGAGCGAAGCGATGAGTTCAAAGGGGCGACAGTGGATCCCTCGCTCATTACCACGATTGAAGAGCGGGAGCTTATCAAGTTGATATCGTTGTTTCCTGAAAAGGTCGCTCAGGCTGGAGCGGAATTTAATCCCTCTATCGTTACCACCTATTTGTATGATCTGAGCCGAACCTTTAGTCGCTACTATCACGATAATCAGATTTTGAACAATGACGATAAAAATTTGGCCTTTACACGACTTTCCCTGGCGAAAGGGGTTCTGCAGGTCCTGAAAAATGCCTATTGGCTTGTGGGGATCCCTTTTCTCGAAGTGATGTAGCTTGACCCCCATTGCCTTGTTATGGTATAAGTTCGTCTACGTATTATTATGGATTGATTGAGGTTGGATTGATGTACGCACTGGTTGAAATTAAAGGAAAACAGTACAAAGCCGAAAAAGGGGCTCTGCTTACGGTCGACAGACTCGATACACCCGAAGGTCAGGAGCTGGAGTTTGATTCGGTCCTGCTTACCAGCGATGGCGAGAAGGTAAGCGTAGGCACTCCCTATGTTGATGGTGTTAAGGTAAAGGTCTCCGTTGAAGGAGAAGAAAAGGGTGATAAGGTCACTATTTTCAAATTCAAGAAGCGGAAAGCCTATCGAAAACGACAGGGCCATCGGCAGAAGTATTCTTCTATTCGGGTTACCGATATTATCGGCGCCTAAGGCAGGAAGGTTCGGATGGTAACGGTGGTCGTCTCTCTTGACGAGGCCGGAATCGTCCGGGAAATGACGGCGGAAGGACATGCCCTTGGTTTTGCCAAGGGAGAAAATCCTGTTTGTGCCGCCGTTACCGTTCTTGTTCGGACCTACCTCCGTTGGATCGAGATTGGAGGGATAGAGTCCGTTGAAGGAGAAGCGCCGAAATCCGGCGTTTTGTATGCGAGTGTCGGTAAGCCCTGCCGGGAACGGGAGTCCCTTTTTCAAGGTGCTTCGCAGTTCTTGCTGACTGGTCTTTCCGACCTCCATGAGACATTTCCCCGACAATGTTCGTTGAGGGTAAAAAGATTCAAGGAGTAGCGTGAAATGGCACATAAAAAAGGTGGCGGAAGTTCCAAGAATGGTCGAGACTCCGCATCACAGCGGCTCGGAGTAAAGCGTGCCGGCGGACAGGTCGTAAAGGCAGGAGAAATCATCGTCAGACAGCGTGGGACGAAGTTTCATCCCGGTTTGAATGTCGGCAAAGGAAAGGACGATACCCTTTTTGCCAAAGAGGCCGGGACCGTCGTATTCAAGAGACGACTTGGACGACACTACATCAATATCGACCCCATAGCACAATAAGTCAAAACTCGTGTTTGGTTTCGCTGATGAGACCTATATAGACGTTGCCTCCGGATCCGGAGGTAACGGCGCCATTTCCTTTCGTCGTGAAAAATATGTCCCCAAAGGGGGACCCGATGGTGGTGACGGGGGAAACGGCGGAAATGTCGTCTTTCTTGTCCGGAAAAATTTGCGAACTCTTGCCCATTTGAAAAAGGAACGCCACTTTCGTGCTGAGGCTGGGCAGGCCGGCAGCGGTCAGCGTCGGCATGGTCGTAACGGAGCAGATGCTGTTATTCCGGTACCGCCGGGGACCATTTTGCGTGACCCCCAGAGCGAAGAGATCATAAAGGATCTTGCGGAATTGGAGGAGGGGGAAAGCTGGATTTTTCTCTCCGGAGGCCGCGGCGGCAAGGGGAATACGCACTTCAAATCCGCACGACGTCAGATTCCCCGTTTTGCTCAGGATGGGGAAGAGGGAAGTCAGGCCAGGGTGCATGTTGAACTTCGCCTGATTGCCGATATAGGTTTTGTCGGTTTTCCGAATGCCGGAAAATCAAGCCTGCTGAAGGCCGCTACCAACGCAAAGCCTGAGGTCGCATCCTATGAGTTCACCACAAAGATTCCTAATCTTGGAATGATGAATATCGGCTATAGGGAGCTTATCCTTGCCGATATCCCGGGCCTTATCAGGGGTGCCTCGCAGGGAGCCGGTCTCGGGCATACCTTTCTTCGGCACATCTCTCGTACAACAGGGCTGGCCTTTCTTATCGACCTTTCAGATGATCGCTATGCCGAGGCCTTTCCCGTTCTGCTTAAGGAGCTTGCCTCTTACGATCCTGTTTTGGCCGAGAAACCGAGGCTGATCGTTGCTACGAAATTGGATCTTCCCGAAACGAAGGGGCGCTTTGAAGAGTTGAAAGCCTTATTACCAAATGAATCGATCGTGGGGATTTCCACTTTTACCGGTCTTGGGCTTCGGGAGCTGGGCCAGGCTTTTGGTCGACTCTGCGAAGAAGCGGAGCGTTCGAAATGAGGATCGCCCTCTTCGGAGGTAGTTTTAATCCGATCCATGTGGGGCATCTCCATCTTGCTGATGAGCTGAGGACCGATGGAGGGTACGATCAGGTTGTTTTTATTCCTTCTTTCGTTTCTCCCCACAAAAGCCCCGACGATCTGATTGACCCCCAGCTTCGCCTTGAGATGGTTCGGAAAGCTGCAGAACCCGCTGGTTTTATCGTCGATGATTGTGAAATCAAACGGAAGGGTGTTTCCTACACTGCCGATACTGTCGATTATATCTATCGAACGTATGCATTTGAGGGGAAACCGGCTCTTGTCGTAGGCGATGATCTTCTTGATGGCTTGAACGGATGGAAGCGTTGGAATCACCTATCTTCAATGGTTGATGTAGTCGTTGCTAGACGGGAACAGGATACACTTCCTTTATGCTCCGAACTCTCCGTTGCCATTGAAAACCTTCTTCTTCCCATTAGTTCGAGCGATATCCGGAAACGGGTGCGAGATGGAAAGGCCTATCGCTTTCTTGTTCCCGAGATTGTTTACCACATGATTGAGGATCTTGGCCTGTATCGATGAAGATGAATCTCGAGAAGATGTATCAAAGAGTCGATGTCGAGGCAAAACGCCTGCTATCTCCCTCGCGATATCAACACACTGTTCGAACTGCCAAGACTGCGGTCTGCTTATGCAGGAGGTTTAACGCGGATGAGAAGCTGGGAAGGCTTGCTGGAATTGCCCATGACCTTGGGCGAGGTGAGAAGCCTTCTGTGGTTCTTGAAACGGCCAAAGCGGCGGGGCGCAAGGTCAGCCCGGAAGAAGAGGAGCACCCTTTGTTGCTGCATGGCTGGTATGGAGTCCGCCTTCTGAAAGCGATGTTTCCGGATTGTCCCGTTGCCGTCTGTGAAGCCGTCGAGTTTCATACCGCAGGAAAACCAGGGATGGGTAAGATCGCCAAGATCATCTTTTGTGCCGATTATCTTGAACCAGGCAGGGACCATCTCGATCGGACATTGCTGGAGATGAGTGGACGTTGCGAAACCCTGGATTCCCTCTGTATTGTTGTGCTCGAGCATCAGCTTGCCTATCTACGATCACAGGGCAGACGGATTGTCAAGGAGTCGCTCCTTTTATATGATGAGCTAAAACGAGGTAGTTGTGAGGAGAAAAACAGGAAACTCAAATAAGGCACTGCTGCTTTTGGCGGTGTTGCTTCTTATTCTCGGAATAACGGTTGTTTTTTTATACGTTAATACAAGAACCGACGAGATTGCCGCTCTTCGTTCGGAACAGCATTATATCCCTGTGTTGTTTTCCGTTCACAAAGGTGATGAGCATCTCTTTTCGGAACTTTTTATCTACCATCCGCTTACCGGGAAAGGCGCTTTTTTCGATATTCCGGGAGAACTCGGTATGATGATACCCTCATTAAAGAGAATCGATCGTATTGAAACGATTTTCGATCCGGACCATCCTGATGAATTTCGAAATGCCGTGGCAAAAATGACGGCGATAGATATTCCGTATCATATCATCGTTTCCTATGAGGATCTCGAAGGTGTGGTGGATCTCATGGGAGGCGTTGATCTCTTTATCGCCAATCCTGTTGAATATATGGAAAACGATCAGATCGTTCTCCTCCCGTCCGGAAGCGTCAGACTTGATGGTGCAAAGGCTGCACTGTACGGAACCTATCATGATCCCGATGAGTCGGATATTGAACGCATAAACCGGCGTCAGCGTCTTGCCCAGGCTTTTTTCGGACGGATGGGGGAAGAAGCTTCCTTACTCATGGAAGGAAGTGCTGAGAAGCTTTTGCACAAACGTATTTCCACCAACCTCAATAGACGGGCCTTCTCTTCTTATCTTGAATCGCTTACTCTTTTTGATGCTGATCGGGTTGTATTTCAACGTATTCTGGGGACGATACGGAATGTCGATGGGAAGGAACTCTTGTTTCCTCACTATGAGGGGAAGGTCGTCCGGGAAGCGGTTGAACAAACCCTCGTTTCCATCGCCAGTGAGGAAATCCTGAGTAATGAAGAGCTGACATTATCACTTGAGATTTTGAATGGCACTTCAAGAAATGGCCTGGCGGGAAGAACCTCTACGGTTTTTAAGGGCTTTGGGTATGAGGTCGTCGGCATTGGAAATGCACCCGAAACCGAGGTTGAAAAGAGTTATGTTGTCGATCATACAGGTGATATCACAAAGGCTCAGCGGGTAGCGAACCTTATCAGGTGCAAGGATGTTCGAAGCGCTTCGGAAACATCCCTTGCTTCAACTACCGATAGTGATGTTCTTATTGATGTAACTATTGTTTTAGGAAAGGATTTTGATGGAAGATACTGTAAGGAGGAATGAGATGAAGCGGGCGGCCCTGGCGTTGGCGGAGGAAATCAGTAGCCATAAGGGCGAAAACACGGTCCTCATCGATTTGACGGGAAAAAGTAGCTGGACGGATTATTTTCTTATTTCGACGGTAAACAGTCTCGGACACCTGAAAGGAATGGTCCGCAATGTAAAAGAGAGGCTTGCCGAACTTGGAGTAGAGCTACTTCAGCGACATAAACGTATCGGAGAAGACGGATGGGAGCTAATCGATTGCGGCTTTTTGGTGATACACCTCATGACCAAGGAAATGAGGGATTTTTACGACCTTGAACGACTTTGGTTTGAAGGTGACGTAATTTTCAGGGAATAAACCATAAAGCAAGATAAGAGAGGAGGAAGAGCCGCTTTTTTTCACGTGGCTGGTCCTCCCTCCGTTTTTTTTTCCGCCCTTACATCGTTTCAGGCATCAAAATCGTCGTAATCCAGACCATCGTCGTAGTCGAGGTCTTCTTCGTCGAGGAATTCGCCTTCCTCTTCGTCGAAATCCTCTTCGTCATCCAGCCCTTCGTCGAGATCTTCTCCGTACTCTTCATCAAGCAGTTCGTCTTCGAAGTCGTCGAAATCATCATCAAAGTCAGACTCGTAATCGTCAAAGTCGTTGTCGAGATGATCGTCGTCAGCGCTGGATAAAAAATCCAAATCTTCCAATTCGTCCATCATTACGTACGTGAACCCTCCCTCAAAAAGATTCTCATACAGAAAGCATCTACTGTACTGAAGAACATGTTACTTCGGTCGAGGCAACCTTAACCTACACCTAATCTACGAGATGGCTATAAAACATGTCAACTCTTTTTCGACCATTCTTTTGCCTTTTTTATGCCAACGAAGATATTGATCTTTCCGAAGCCTCCGGAAATGTCCTGATTGAGGAAATCATCCAGTGCTCTGATGTCGTAAGAGATGTTGGCCCCGATGAGCAGGGTCGGGGGAGTGATGTCGCATTCGAAACCGTGATCTGCGAGAAGCATTACCGACCTTCCGGAAAGTTGATTGAGAATCTCGCCGAAGGCTTCCCGCTGAAAATTTCCAAAACTTTCTTCACTCTCTTCCATGCCCATATTGGCAAGGACCTTGGAGATAAACGCAACCAGACTTTTTGTATCGGAGCGTAGAAGCAAGAATCCTTGGATATCCCCGGTAATACCGATGGTCGCGACAGCCTCACTCGGAGGGTTCATTTCGGGAGCCGCTTTATACGTGAGATCCGCAAATCCAATTTCATGGAGGACCTCTTCGAATGCTTGTTTAAAAAGCGATAAATGGCCGTTTATCATGCCCCTCAGTATAGGTTGATACGAAGAGCGTGTCAAATTGAACTAACGCATGGTAGCGGTTATACTATCGATCATGACACTGACAATAGAGGCTCCGGCCAAGATAAATCTTCACCTTCAAGTTGGAAAGCTTCGTTCGGACGGCTATCATGACCTTCTCAGCTTAATGCACCTCGTCGATCTTTCAGATAGGGTGAGCCTGCGGATGGAAGGAAAAGGGGGAACGGTGGAGCTTGAAGGGAATTTCGACTGCCGGAAGGAGGACAATTTGCTGTATAAGGCTGCCTCGGCCTATCTTCAAGAAAGACAAAAGAGGGTGCCGAATGCTTCCCCGGCTCCTGGTTTGACCATTTCCTGTTTGAAAAGAATCCCGGCGGGGGGAGGGCTCGGTGGAGGATCATCCGATGCCGCTGCGCTATTAAAGCTGCTTGACCGTTTTTTCGGGGCTTTTCCCCAAAAGGGGGTTCTCGATGAGATTGCCCTTTCTTTGGGGAGCGATGTTCCTTTTTTCCTCCACACAGGGGCTGAGATAGCCCAGGGAAGGGGCGAGGTGCTCGAACCCGTGGAACCTCTTCCCGCTTATCCACTTGTGTTGGTATTTCCGAAATGGAGGATTTCGACTCCCGACGCCTATGCCTCGGTCGATAGGCTTAGGCGCGAAAAAGCGGATCGTCCCCGCTCCCTTTCCCTCGAGCAGTTACGCGAATCATACAGCAGGCCTGTTGCCCAATGGCCTTTTTTCAACGATTTCACCTCCCCGGTTCTCTTGCAGTTTCCAGAATCTCGTAACCTCCTTTTAGGGCTGCAGAACCAGGGGGCCCTCTTTTCGCAGATGTCTGGAAGCGGTTCTACCTTTTTCGGACTCTTTGATGGGGAAAAAACGGCCCTTCGGGCCTTTGAAAGACTAAAATCCATGGGCTATCGTTGTCATCTTGGAAAAATGCTTGCGCGCCCGTATGACCCGGTTTACAATGGGCGATAACAGCTAAAGGTGCAACGCGCATGGAGGATTTATGGAAATTACTGACATTCGCATCAGGAAACTTGGTTCCGACAGCAAGTTGAAAGCGTATGTGACGATTACCTTCGACGATTGCTTTGTGGTACACAACGTAAAGATCATCGATGGGAAGAATGGTGCTTTTATTGCAATGCCGAGTAGAAAAACCAGGAGCGGTGAATACAAGGATGTCGCACATCCCATTAATTCCGACTTCCGTGGGCGGCTGCAACAGCAGATTCTTGATGAATATGAACGTGTTTTGGAGAGCGGTGAGGATGTCCCTCATTACGAAGATGACGAAAGTCTTCAGGATGAATAGATTGATATAGAAAAAAGGGAGTAAAATCACCCGTTCTAGTGGAAAAAAAATCTAAACTATGATAGAAACATAACTCTGTTGCCAGAACAGTGGGGCGTTGGCAAGCGGTTAAGCCACCGGTTTTTGGAGCCGGTATTCGCAGGTTCGAATCCTGCCGCCCCAGGTATATTTTTAGTAAAAGATCCGGAGGAGATTTTTCATGGAACAGAAGACGTTAACCGGTTTTGCCCGTACCGAGCTAAAAAAAGGTGCTGCCAGAAGGCTTCGCCGAGAGGGCAAGATTCCCGCTATTATTTACGGCCACTCAGAACCCGTGCCTATTTCCGTCCCTGCCAACGAGTTTGAGAAGAAGTATTCCGATCTTTCCGAGAGCACGATCATTACCATTTCTGTCGGCGGAAAAGAGTACGATGTTCTTATCAAGGATTATCAGGAAAATACCATGCGGGGTGAAGTGACCCACCTTGATTTTTTTGAGATCGAGCGGGGTAAGAAGCTGAAGACCCATGTACCTCTGCATGCCGTAGGAACGGCCCAGGGGGTAAAAGAGGGAGGTATCCTCGAGCTTGGTTTCCACGAGATTGAAATCGAATGCTTGCCAAAGGATATTCCTTCTCATCTTGAAATCAATATAGAGGGTATGGCCATCGGTGATTCTCGGCACATATCCGATATGTCGGTTCCCGAAGGGGTTACTGTTCTTGTCAGCACGGATATGGTTGCCGCCTCAATCACAACTCCGAAGGTTGAAGAAGAGGCTCCTGAGGAAGGCGAAGAGGAAGCTGCTGCAGAGGATATGACGGCTGCCGAAGCGTCTGCAGAAGAATAGTTCTCTGCCTTGATACATCAGCTTTGTATCGGTCTGGGAAATCCCGGTCCGCAGTATAGGGAAACCCGACACAATGTCGGGTTTCTTGTCTTAGAGGCTCTTGCCAAAGAATTCGGAGTCGAGTGGCGAAAGCCCTTCTTCTCACCGTATCGTTTTGCAAGGCACAGACATTCGAATGCGATGCTTTTTCTTGTCCAGCCCCTTACTTTCATGAATCGTTCCGGCGATGTACTTTCTGCAATTTTGAAGAAAAGCGGTGCATCATCTGAGAGTATGTTCCTTGTTTGCGATAATCTCGATCTTGCTCCGGGACAGGTTCGTATTCGGATGGGCGGTTCTGATGCCGGTCATAACGGCTTAAAATCGGTCATCGCTGCCGCCGGAACTGGGGAATTCCTTCGTATCTATGTAGGAATTGGTCGTCCCAAAGGGGGAACCATTGTCGATCATGTACTTGGGATTCCTAGCGAAGGAGAGGAGCAAGAGGCTGTCGATGCTGGTATTGCACGTGCCGCCGAAGCGGTTACCCAGCTTGTCGAAGGTGAGGAGCTGCAAAGTGTTATGAACCGTTTCAATAGAAGGAATCGTGAAAACGGACATTGAATCGCTGTTACACCAGAAATTAGAAGCCTTGGGGGCCTTACCCGGGGGGCGGCTTCTTGTTGCCTATTCAGGGGGGCCGGATTCTACCGCTTTACTTGCCGCCTCCGTTGCGCTTCTTTCCGTTTCTGCCGACTTTACCCTTGAAGCTGTGTATATCGATCACTGCCTGCGAAGCCAGGATGAACGCCGGGAAGAACGTACTATTATTCAGGCCGCGACCCGGCGTTGGAATGTTCCCCTGCATCTGCTATCCGTCGGAGAAGGGGAAATAGTCTCACAGGCAAGCGCGTCCGGCAGCGGGGTTGAGGCTGCGGCTCGCCAATACCGCTATTCCTGCTTTGAAAATCTCATTTCGCGTGAGAAGTTCGATTATTGCCTCTTGGCACATACCCTCGATGATCAGGTGGAGACGATCCTTCAGCGTCTATTCGAAGGGGCGGCTCTTGATTCCTCCTTGGGAATACCCGAACGCAGGGGGCCGTTTTTTCGGCCCTTTCTTTCGGTGAAAAAGTCCGATTTGCTTGATTACCTGAGGGAACGGAATTTCTCCTTTTCGACGGATTCAACCAACGGGGAAAACTTTTATCTGCGTAATCGTATTCGGAACGAGATCATTCCCGTTGTCGCCTCTGTTTTTCCCGCTTATCGCACGGCCATAGAATCCTTTCTTGCAAAGCAACGAATGGCCGATTCTGCGCTGAGAGCGTTGTTGCCTGAAATTCCCTTCAGGAAAGAATCTCCTTCCTCTGTTTCCTGGGATGCCGAACCCTTTTTTTCCGCACCGGAAGAGGCCCGCCGCCGTTTTCTTTATCGCATCCATGCGGAAATCGATTCTTCTCAGCGGCGTTTACCATATCCCTTTGTTGAACGGATTATTCGCATGGACGATAGGCCGGAAGCCTTGATCGAAGCATTCGACTCCAGGATAAGCAGGAGGGGAGATCGGATTTTTTGGGACGGGGTTGTTGTCCTTCGGGGAAAAAACCGTTACATTAGACGGATACAGGATGGTAGCCTGGTAAACCTTCCCAATATTGGTAAGGTTCGCCTTTCTTTTTCCGGGCTAACCCCTCCGGTGATTATTCGATCCCGAATGAAAGGGGATGTTATTTCTACGACGGGTGGGCAGAAAAGGCTGAAAAAACTCTTTCAGGAATGGGCTCTGCCCGAGGGTCTTCGTAATATGATTCCTGTTTTGGAAGATAGCCGCGGTATCGCTGCCGTTTTGGGCAGCCCTTTTGGTTTTCCCGATAGATATGCCGTTGGCGGAAAGAAATATTGTTCAATCAAAATGGAGTATGTAGGTGAATCCCGAGAACAGACAGCCAGATAAGAATGGCAACGATCCGAACAAGCTAAAGTTCGATTTTAACAAGAACAGGTTTGCTCTCTTCTTTCTGATTTCGCTGATCATCATGTTTGTCCTTCTTTTCATGATGAATTCCGGCGGTGGGGAGATGGAAATTTCTTATTCCAATTTCCTCAATTATTTGAAGGAGGGACAGGTTGATGCTGTTAAAATTCTTGACAACAGCGAAATTAGAGGAACGATGAAGAGCTCCGACGGGCAGTCGGTAGTTTTCGTCACAACTATTCCGTATTACCATGATAATCTAATACCCATGCTCGAAGAGCACGACGTTAATATTTCAGGAGGAACCAAGGGGCTCTCTGCCGGTCGGGTTTTTCTTGAACTTATTCCCTGGCTGCTCTTTTTACTCTTTTTCTGGTTCATGTTCAGACAGGTCCAGGGAGGGGGTAACAAGGCCTTTTCCTTCGGAAAGAGTAAGGCGAAGCAATATCTTGAGCAGGATAGTCGAATTACCTTCAATGATGTTGCGGGGCAGTCCGAGGCAAAATTTGAGCTTGAAGAGGTGGTCGATTTCCTGAAGAATCCCACGAAATTTACAAAGATAGGTGCGAAGATCCCCAAAGGGGTCTTGCTTGTCGGAATGCCCGGTACGGGAAAAACATTGCTTGCCAAGGCAGTGGCTGGAGAGGCCGGTGTCGCCTTTTTTCATATGTCGGGTTCCGATTTTGTTGAAATGTTCGTAGGTGTCGGCGCAAGTCGTGTGCGTGATCTTTTTGAGCAGGGTAGGCGGCATGCTCCCTGTATCATCTTTATTGATGAACTTGATGCCGTAGGCCGAACCCGTGGTGCGGGATACGGCGGCGGACATGACGAACGAGAGCAAACCTTGAATCAGATGCTTGTAGAGATGGATGGCTTCGATACGAAGGATGGGGTAATTATTCTTGCGGCGACGAACCGTCCTGATGTTCTTGATCCTGCGCTCCTTCGTCCCGGCCGTTTTGATCGGCAGGTTGTTGTCGATATGCCTGATGTAAAGGAGCGGGAGGATATTCTTGCAATCCATTGTCAGAAAATTCAGCTTGCCGATGATGTGGATCTGAACAGAATTGCCAGGGCCACCCCCGGAACTTCAGGCGCCGATCTCGCCAATATGGTCAATGAAGCGGCTCTTTTCGCCGCTCGTAACAACCGTGAGACAGTTCATATGCTTGATTTTGAAGAAGCCAGAGATAAAACACTCCTCGGTGTCGCACGAAAATCTCGGGTTATTACCTTGGAGGATAAACGGGCCACCGCTTATCACGAGGCCGGCCATGCATTGCTTCATTATTATCTCAAACATGCGGATCCTCTCCATAAGGTAACCGTTGTTCCTCACGGCAGAGCCCTTGGGCTTGCTCTTTCGTTGCCGGAGCGGGATACCTATTCCAGAACAAAAGGCTGGCTGATGGATCGGATAAAGATCGCCATGGGGGGATATGTTGCTGAGGAGCTCATCTATGGTGAGACCACAACGGGAACACAAAACGATATCAAGCAGGCAACCAGTATTGCCAGACGAATGGTGACCGAATGGGGCATGAGTGAAGAACTTGGTTTTGTGGCCCTTGGCCAGGAGGATGAACCGATCTTCATCGGAAAAGAGATTGCCCAGCATAAAGATTATTCCGAAGATACCGCAACCAGAATTGATGTCTCGGTTCGAACACTCCTGAAGAATGCCCTGGACGAAACTCGGACAATTCTGACCGAGCATAAAGATCAGCTTGATACGCTTGCCAAAAATTTGGTGAAGGAAGAGACCCTTGACGATGCCGAGATTAGAATGCTTCTCGGTTTTCCTCCTCGGGAGTCGATAACAAGTCTGAAAATAGAAACTTCGGAGCCTGAAGATTCCGAAAGCGACCCCGAAAGTGAGGATGAGGAGAAATAGGCTCCGAGGCGATCGGTATGCAAGAATTGAAGCGGTAGCGAGGTATGTATGGTTTCTCGGTTCTTCCCTGTCCTCTCTCTGGCTGTTTGCTTGATTCCTGCTTTTCTTCTTGCTCAGCCGGTACGTTCTCTTTCCGGTGCAGAATCGAAACTGGGGGCATTGTATGCCGGCTATGCCTATGATGCCTATAATGCGGGAGAAAAAAGTGATGCATCTCGCCTTGCCAGTGCGGCTCTGGTTTTTGATCCGGGAAATCGTGATGCTCTTGCGGTTTCCGCTCTGCTTACCGCCGATGAGGGAGAACTTGAATCGGCTCTTCGTTTGTTTGAAAGGGCCGCTGCCGCATATGTCTCGGATCAGGCGGCTTTGGTCGATATTGAGCAACTCCGGCGGCGTATGGCCGATACCGCTTTGCGGCTTGGATTTCCGGAACGATCGTATCTTTATTTGTTGCCCTTGACGGAAGGAGAACGGATCACTCCTGAGACCGGAGCGCTTTTTGTCAAGATCCTTTCACTTCTTGGAAAGGAAAATGAATCCGTCGATGTTGCGAGAGAGCTTGCTTCCCGTAATCCCTCTTCATCCCTTGCTGTAAAGGTGTATTTGCAGGTGGATGCCGGATATCTCCCCCCTTTTCTTATTAGGCCGCCTGATAAGCAGAAAGCGGTGCAGCAGCTTTCTGCTTATGACAAAGATGTTTATCAGCTGCTCTATGTACGTCTACGAAATCAAGACCTGAAGCACGAGATTGCACAGTCGTATAAAGAACGGTTTGGGGAAGATCTTTTCTGGTACCTAACCGAGGGAATAGGTAATGTGCTGGATCAGCAGGAGCGTGCTTCGCTGATAGGACGGGCACTTGCCGCGCATGCTCCCGGTTCCCGTGAAACTATTCATTTTTTCCGATCCCTTTTTATCGACGAAACCGATATAAAAGCCTACGATGCCTGGTTTGCGTCATTTTCAGGGCTCCTTATTAGTGACCTGAATGGTGACGGATATTCTGAGAGCTCTGAAAGGTACAAGGATGGGATTCTTACCGAGTATCGTCTCGATCAAGATCAGAATGGCCGCTATGAATATCGTGTGGACTTCGAGGATGGAAGACCGTCCTCGATTCAATCCGATACCTGGAAACTTACCTATGCGGACTATCCCTATATTGACCAGGCGGAACTGAGTGACGATACAGGAACCGTCACCTATATGCTGTATCCCTATAGTATGATTCATCGTTTCGAATATCTTCCCAGGTTGACGGATTCTCTGATCGACAGGGAGCCTGTTGTACATATCATTTTTCCCGTCGAAGAACGCATTTCGGCCAGATCCCTTTCTGAAAAACGGTATGTAAAGGAAAACCGTGAGACGATTACCATGAATCGGCCTTTTGCCGGGGGGGTGGAATACCATATTACCTCTCCGAGAGAGGGGGATGTTAGAGAACAGCGGCGAAGTGATGGGGCCTTTATCATACGAGAGCGGGATCCTGACGATGATGGGATCTTTGAGGTGAAAGAGCGCTATCTTGATAATACACTTATTGAGCTTACCTTCGATGAAAACGGCGACGGGCATCCTGAATACATGGAATCCCATGGAGAACAAACGGTCTATCTCTGGGACTTAAACGACGACGGTCTTTATGACTGCCGAGAATATATCGACGAGTCTGGAAGGAGTGTCCGGGAGGTTTCGACGAAGCTTGATGGGGTCTTTGATTTTCGTTTAAACGAGGAAGTGGAGGGTACTTGACGTGAATTACGATGCAGCGAAGCGGGCCTCTGTTCTGATTTTTCTTTTTGTTTCCACGATTACTTATATCGGTTGTAGTTCCGGCCCGAAGCTTCGGGGAGAGAGTAAACCTCTTTCTGAGGTAAGCTACCAGGGCATTGAAGATGCCTTTGAGGCGGGGCGTTATGAAGAGGTGATTCAGGAAGTCCAGCTTCTCGATCCCGCCTCGCAGCCGCAGGAGGGCGAACATAAAAGCCTTGACTGGTTTTTCATGCAGTCTGTCGAAGGGCTTGTCGATAGTTACCATGAAGCTGTTGATTCCAATGACTACTACCGTGCCCTTTCTCTGGGAAGAACCCTTGTGGCCCTCCACATACTCCATCCCGAGATAGATATTGATCTTCTGGACGAAAGAGAGCTGGCTCTTCGAAAGCTTGAGGAGCCGGGTGAGGATTCCCTTGTTCCCTTTCTTAATCGATTCCTTTTTGAAGAGATCGACGACCTTTCGGATGCGCAGCTTGAGGAAATAGCCGCGCTCTCGGTGGCCGAATCAAACGGTTCGATTGCGGCACGTATAGCGGGGGAACTTCAGAAGCGGGGGAAGATGCTTGATTCCTCACTTAGTTCCTTTATCAATGAAAGGAAACGCAGCCCCGAAGAACAGCTTCCTGCCGTGGCTACCGTATGGGTCAACCGCGGGATGACCATCACCGGCGGTGTCGGTTTACCGGACCGGGTCATCGGTTCAGGTTTCTTTATCGACAGACGGGGGTATCTGATAACAAACTACCATGTCATTGCCAGTGAGGTAGATCCCAGCTACGAAGGGTACAGCCGTTTGTATGTGAAATTTTCCGATGATAGTGACACAAGAATTCCCGCTCGTGTTGTTGGGTACAGCAAAACATTTGACCTTGCGCTTCTTAAAACCGAAAGAGAACCGAAACAACTTCTTTCTTTTAGCCCCGACAAAACGATCCACGTCGGAGAGAAGATCTTTGCCATCGGCTCGCCTGGGGGCCTTGAGAATACCCTGACCGCCGGCATCGTTTCTTCAACGGGAAGAAAATTCCTTCAACTTGGTGATGTCTTTCAGGTTGATGTTCCTATCAACCACGGAAACAGCGGCGGCCCTTTGCTTGATGCAAACGGGGAATTGATCGGGATCGTTTTTGCGGGAATAGAACAGTTTGAAGGGATCAATTTTGCCATTCCCTCGGAATGGGCACTTTTGTTGTTGGAAAAATTGTATGAAGGTGGTGATGCACCTCTCCCCTCCATCGGTTTTGCCGTGAGGGAAACCCAGGAAGGCCTCAGCGTTATTTATGTCGCACCAGGTTCTCCTGCGGAAAATGTCGGTATTCGTTACGGAGATCTGTTGACGGAGTTTGATGGTACGAAGGTGAACAAGTTAATTCAGGTCCATCCTCTGCTGATTAATCATGCTCCCGGCGAGCTGGCCGCCACTCGTTGGCTGAGAGATGGGCAGGAACGATCTCTTCTTATTCGAATGGAAAAACGAAAACCGACACCCTTTCTGCCCCTTGCAAAAATTGATCGTCCCGAGGATCTTTTCCCTCCGCTGTTCGGTATGCGAGTTGAACTTATCGGTGGCGGACTCTTCTCCGATCGTTATCAGGTGCAGGAGGTCTTCTCCGGGTCGAATGCGGATGAGACAGGGTTTTCTCCTCTTGATCCTTTTACCCTCCAAAAATGGCAGGTCATCGATGATCCTGGTGTTGTTGTTGCCGTATTGAGGATAAAAAAAAGAAAGGCGGGCTTTCTCGAGAGCGGGGTGCAGATGGCATCTTATCTCGAGACTACAAATTTTCTCTAAGTTCGTTTCTCCTTCTCCTTGCAAAAACGATTCTGTAGATTATACTGATGTAGGGAGGCTCGTGTGAACGAACAGAATGATTCCTCTGTGGTCGTGGCCTTAGGGGCAAAAGCAACAATAGAGCAGGTTTCCTCTCTTGCCGATGAAATTCGGGCAAAGCTAAAACAAACCGATATGCTTCTCTTTCAGGTCGACCAGGTCGAGCAGATCGACTTGTCGGTGATCCAGCTCATGTACGCGACAAAACGGCAGGCCGATAAAGAGGGAAAGACATTTCAGTTTACCGGCACGGCTTCTCAGGCCTTCTTGGATACCTTGGTTGATGCCGGATTCCTTAATGAGCCGGTAGACGATCTTAGCGTATTACACCGTTCACTGATTGATTTTGACTGAAGGCCGAAGGAGAAACAGCTTTGTCGTCAATGGATAATTTCAAAGAAACATTTCGTGAAGAGGCTTTCGAACTTCTGGCATCTTTGGAAAGCGATCTTCTCGAATTGGAGTCGAACCCCGATGATAAGGAGCTTGTGTCGTCGGTCTTTCGCGTGATGCATACGATAAAGGGCTCTTCGGCCATGTTCGGCTTCGATGAGATTTCGGAATTTACCCATGAAGTAGAATCTTTTTTTGATAAAGTAAGAAACGGTGAATTACGTATAGATCGTCAGATAATCGATGCCACTCTTTCGGCAAGAGATCTTATCCGGGAAATGCTGGAAGAAGAAGGGGATTCGAAAGAACGAAAAGAGGAGTGTGAAGCGGTTCTTCAGACCTTTCGGACACTTGCTCAGCAGGCGAAGGGAGGAAAGTCTCCTGATGCGGAAACAGAGGGTGAGGCCGAAGAATCGCCTTTCGAAGTAGAGAGAGAGGAATCGAATCAGGAAGAGCTGACGTACCGAATTCGTTTTGTTCCACCTTCTGATCTTTTTAAATCGGGGACTAATCCCATACTGCTTTTACGTGAGCTTCGGGAACTCGGTGATTGCACGATCATTCCCCGTCTTGATTCCATCGAAGGATTGGAAAAGTTCGATCCCGAGTCCTGTTTTTGCAGCTGGGAAATCATCTTAACAACAAAGGCCGATATCAACGCCATACGCGATATTTTTATTTTTATCGAATCGGATTCGACAATTCAAATCGATACCATTGAAAGTTTCAGCGATATGATTGAGAACTCTCAGTCAAGGAGGCTGGGAGATATCCTTCTCGAACGCGGAGTGATCAGCGAAGAGACCTTAAAGGAGGCTCTCGGAAAGCAGAAACGTCTTGGAGAAGTGCTTGTCGAAACAAAGGCTGTTTCCCGTGGCGATATCTCGGCGGCCTTGCAGGAACAAGAGCATGGTAAGCGTGTCCAGGAAAAAAGAACTGCGACCCTCGGAAAAGCGGGAATGTCGATAAGAGTTGCAAGCGATAAGCTCGATTCTCTGGTGGATCTTGTCGGAGAACTTGTTACCGTTCAGGCCAGGATCAGCCAACTGGCTGTTCAGGAGAATGACGCATCTGGTCATCTGCGTCTTGTCTCAGAGCAACTTGAGCGATTGGTTGAAGAGCTTCGAGATAATACCATGAGCCTCAGAATGGTTCCTATCGGCACAACCTTTAGTAAATTCCGTCGTTTGGTCAGAGATCTTTCCCTGGAATTGGGGAAAAAAGTTGAATTACAGGCAGAGGGGGCCGAAACCGAGCTCGATAAGACGGTTATCGAACAACTGGGTGATCCCCTTGTCCACCTGATTCGTAACTGTATCGATCACGGTATTGAGATGCCTGAGGTCCGTTCTTCTCATGGTAAGCCTGAGCTTGGAAAGGTTCTCCTTTCGGCCCGGCATGTGGGAGCCACGGTCCAGATTTCCATCGAAGACGACGGCGGAGGGCTCGACCGTGATGCTATATTGGCGAAGGGCATCGAACGCGGGCTCCTTTCTCCCGACGGAAAGTTGAGTGACGAGGATATTTTTCAAACGATATTCCTTCCTGGATTTTCCACTGCAAAGAAGATCACCGCCGTTTCCGGACGCGGGGTAGGGATGGATGTTGTTAGACAGCAGATTGAGGCCTTGCGGGGGTCTGTCTCGATTTGGAGTGAAACGGGAAAAGGTACCAAAATTACTATTTCGTTGCCGCTTACCCTTGCCATTGTAGATGGATTGCTTGTCCGGGTGGGCGAAGAGTTTTTTGTTGTTCCCCTTTCCGCGGTTGAGGCGTGTGTTGAGCTGGATGAAAACGAAGCCGAGGAACGCGGTAGGCGGCGGCTTCTTGAATTCCGCGAAAAACTACTCCCCTATGTTCGTTTGGATGATCTTTTCGATCTTTCTAGTGATGATACCTCACTTCGGCAAGTTGTTGTGACCGAGCTCGATTTTAACAGATTCGGCATTGTTGTTGATGAAGTCATCGGGGACCATCAGACGGTGATAAAGAGTCTGGGCCCGCTCTATCAACGCGTGGAAGGGGTTTCCGGAGCAACCATTCTCGGCGATGGAAGGGTGGCTCTCATTCTCGACATTCTGCAGCTTGCAAAGATTTCTGCTGCCGTTGCCGGATGAACCTCCATGGATTATAGCAAAACCTTCAAAAAGCGCGATTTGCGAGATGAAGAGTTTAAGCGTTTAAGTTCCTACATCGAAACGAACCTTGGTATCAGAATGCCTCCTGCTAAAAAGGTAATGCTGGAAAGTCGTCTGCAAAAGCGATTAAAGCACCTTGGACTCAATAATTTTTCCGAGTATGTTGAATACCTTTTCAGCAAAGATGGACAAGAACTTGAAATCCCCGCCATGATTGATGTGGTTACGACCAACAAGACCGACTTTTTTCGTGAACCGGCCCATTTTGATTATTTGCGGGAAAAGGTTTTTCCTCATTTGCACATGAAGCATGACGGCAAACCGATAATGTTATGGTCGGCCGCATGTTCCACTGGGGAAGAACCTTACACCCTTGCCCTTGAAGCTTCGAAATTTCGGGAGCAGCACCCCGGATTTGATTTTCGGATTTACGCTACAGATATCTCGGGAGAGGTCCTTACGAAGGCGCGTTCCGGAATATATCTTAAAGATCGGTTGGATCCGATACCGAAAGAGTTCGTTCGAAAATACTTTATGAGGAGTAAGAACCCTGCACAGAATTTAGTTCGGGTGAAACCGGAATTGCGGGCTTTGGTCTCGTTCCTTCGCCTGAATCTTATGGATCCCGTTTTACCCTTCAGGGATATGTTCGATGTCGTGTTTTGTAGGAACGTCATGATCTATTTCGATCGTGATCGGCAGAAATTTTTGCTGGAAAAGATAGCTCGTTCGATGAAGCCCAATGGTTTCTTATTTCTTGGTCATTCCGAAACCTTAACGGGAATGGATGTTCCCTTTACATCTGTTGCGGCTACCATATATCGTCGTATTTAGGAGGAGCAGTGGAAGAAAAGAAACTCACAGTCATGATTGTTGACGATTCTGCGGTCGTTCGTCAGACTATGAAAGATATTATCTCATCGGACCCTATGTTGGAAGTTGCCGGAACAGCGGCCGATCCCCTTATTGCCGCAAAGAAGCTTGAGAGCTTCATTCCTGATGTTATTGTCCTTGATATCGAGATGCCGCGTATGGATGGTCTGACATTTCTCCGTCGGCTGATGAACGCTCATCCCGTCCCCGTGGTAATCTGTTCCAGTAAGACCGAAGACGGTAGCCAGAATGCTATTCATGCTCTTGAGTACGGTGCGGTTGAAATCATTCAGAAACCAAAGATGGGAACAAAACAGTTTCTCGAAGAATCGAAGGTAACGATCTGCGATGCGGTAAAAGCCGCTGCGTACACCAAGGTAAAAAAGAAGTCGGTAACCATTCCCCAAAAGACGGTACAGCCTAAACTGACGGCAGATGCGGTACTTTCGAAGGGAACCGCGCCTTTGACAATTGATACCACGGATAAGGTCGTTGTGATCGGAGCATCGACAGGAGGTACCGAAGCCCTCCGGGAGTTTATCGAGCAGCTTCCTGTAGACGCCCCCGGTATTGCGATCGTTCAGCACATGCCCGAGCATTTTACCGCTGCTTTTGCAAAAAGACTGGACGGACTTGCACGTGTTACGGTGAAAGAGGCGGCGAATAATGATTCAGTACTTCGTGGGCATGTGTTGATTGCTCCAGGTAATCGTCATATGCTTCTCAAACGGAGTGGGGCACGCTATTATGTAGAGGTTCGAGAAGGTCCGCTTGTGAGTAGACATAGACCCTCGGTGGATGTCCTGTTTCGCTCTGCGGCACGCTATGCAGGCAAAAACGCCATTGGTGTTATTATGACAGGAATGGGCGATGATGGTGCCCGTGGGATGGCCGAGATGCATGAGTCAGGCTCTTTTACCATTGCGCAGGATGAGAAAAGTTGTGTCGTATTTGGAATGCCGAACGAGGCGATTAAACGTGGAGGAGTTGACGAAGTCCTTTCTCTCGATCGGATTGCCGGTAGAGTTCTTGAGAAGGGCCAGAGAGGATAGCAGATACTTCGTTGCAGAACATGAAAGATTCGGAAAGAAAGCCGCTCATCCTTGTCGTCGAGGACGAGCAAGTTGTTGCGATAGATATAAGCAGAACCTTACGAGGGCTTGGATACGATGTCTGTCAGCCTGTGGCATCGGGAGAAAAAGCTCTTCAGATGTTGAAGAGTGTCGAACCGGATCTTATTTTGTTGGATATTCGTCTGGAAGGCGAGCTTGACGGCATCGAGACGGCCAAAGTGATTCGCCGCGATTATCAAATTCCGTATATCTACCTTTCAACTTTTTCCGACGAACAAACCCTCGGTAGGGCGAAAAAAACCGAGCCATACGGCTATATCACCAAGAGTAGCCATCGGAACGACCTCCATTCTATGATTGAGATGGCCCTTTATCGCTCTAAGATGGAACGAAGGATACGTGAAAACGAAGAGATCCTTTCTGTGACCCTCAAAAGTATCAGTGATGCTGTTATCGGGACTAGTCTGGATGGATCCATCATCAGCTGGAATAGTGGGGCCGAGACGATTTTCGGCTATAAAGCGGAAGCTGTGAGAGGAATGAATATTTCCATCCTTACTCCGCCCTTTTACCCGAATGAAATGCCGGAGATTCTTGATTCCATTTGGGACGGCAGTGAGGTCGACCATTACGAGACGATACGGCAGAAAAGGGATGGTACCATTATTAATGTTTCTGTCAAGGTTTCCCCTATTCGTAACCATCAGAATCGGATAAGTGGTGCTTCCATCATTGCTCGCGACATCACCACCCGTAAACATTTGGAAAGAGAGATTCTGGAAATCAGCGAAAAAGAGCGGAAGCGGATCGGCCAGGACCTTCACGACAGCCTTGGCCAGAAACTGACCGGTATAAGTCTGCAGATTAAGGCCCTTGAAAACCGTCTCCGCCAGTCGCTTCCGAATGAGGCGGAGAATGCCGCCTCTATTGCAACGCTGGTAAATGAAGCCATCATGCAGACGAGAAATCTTGCAAAGAATCTGCTTACCGTTACTCTACAGACGCAGGGGCTTTCCGTAGCCCTCCAGGAGCTTGCAAGCTATTGTGAGGAGCTCTACGGCATCCCTATCGATTGCAAAACCGCACTCAAGGAAGAGATCACCGATTCCGCCCTTGCCAGTCAACTTTATCATATTGCCCAGGAGGCGGTTACCAATGCCATTCGGCATGCCAACGCAGACTTCATTGAGATTATGGTTCACGACGATGATTCGGAAATTATCCTTGAGGTAAAAGATAATGGAAATGGCGCCGTCCTCGGTAGACAAGGAGGAATCGGCTTGAAAATCATGGAGTTTCGTTCCAGTATGATAGCTGGTAGGTTGAGTATTTACGGCGAACCTGGAAAGGGCAGTAGTATTACCTGCCGAGTTCCAAAAATCGGTTCAGTAGGCGGAACATGAAAAAACGTATCGTGGTTGTCGATGATCATCCCATTGTCAGGCAGGGCTTTGTTCTGCTCATCAATCAGGAATCAGATCTTGAAGTGGTAGGACAGGCCGAAGATCCCTCGGCTGCTTTGACGATTATTTCCGCGACCAAGCCTGACCTTGTGTTGGTGGACCTTTCGTTAAAGAACGGGGACGGGCTTGAAATGATCAAGGATTTGTCTCGTCTCTATCCCGAATTGTTGATGCTGGCGGTAAGCCTTCATGATGAAAATGTCTATGCGGAACGAGCTTTACGTGCCGGTGCCAGGGGCTATATCATGAAAAGTGAGGCCACCGATAGCGTGATGATAGCGATTCGGCAGGTTTTGTCGGGAGGTTTTTTCCTTAGTGCCAAGATGAATGAAAGGCTACTGACCCGCCTTACCGCTGCCGGTAAGCAGGATACGATAGATCCCATGGCCCGTTTAAGCGATAGAGAGTTTGAAGTATTTCAGCTTATCGGACAAGGCTATGATACCCGGCTCATTGCAGAGTCCCTTTGTCTCAGTATCAAGACGATCGAAACCTATAAGTCTCATCTGAAAACAAAGCTTGATCTGAAAAACTCGACGGAGCTTATGCAGCGAGCCGTTGAATGGAGTGTGAAGCATCGAAGATAAAAGTATGCATGAAACAGAACAGAAAGCTCCCTCCATCCTTGTTGTAGAAGATGAAAGCATCGTAGCCATGGATATGGAACGCCGGCTGCGTGGATTGGGCTACCATGTGGTCGGGCGTGTCCTTACCGGAAAAGATGCGGTTCAGCAAGATGAACTGTTGCATCCTGATATTGTGCTTATGGATATTCATCTGAAGGGCGATATGGACGGTATAGAGGCCTCTACGTATATTCACAGCAAACGTGATGTTCCCATTATCTACATCACTGCCTATTCAGATGATAAAACCCTTGAGCGAGCCAAGGCGACCCAACCTTACGGATATATCTTGAAGCCATTTCAGGAACGTGAAATCCATTCGGTTATCGAGATGGCCCTTTACAAACATCATGCCGAGGCGGAGTTGAAGCGTGCCAAACGGGAAGCGGAAGAGGGGCTGCGGGCGAGAAATGAGTTCCTTGCGAATATGAGCCATGAGTTTCGTACTCCGATTAATTCAATACTGGGGATGGCCACGCTTGCCAAGGAACGAAGCGATTCGTCCGAGGTGGGTGAGTATCTTGATCTTTTGATTGAGTCGGGAAAGGGCCTGTTGGATATGGTCAGTTCGGTTCTCGATTATGCAAAGATAGAATCTGACCGACTCAAGCTTGTCATGTCGAATCTTAATGTTTCTTCAATGGTGAAAAAGATACGGGAACGGTTTGCCTATCAAATATCCCAAAGCGATGTTGATTTTTCCATCACCGTTGCGCCGGGGGTTCCGAAACTTCTCTGGTGTGATGAGGAGAAATATTATCAGATCATATTGAATTTGGTTTCAAACGCCTTGAAGTTTACCTCTCGGGGTGAGGTTTCGGTGACAATTTCCGCCGGAGAAAAAATTGATCAGGCAGGCGGTTCCCTTTTACTTAAGGTGGTGGATACAGGGGTGGGAATTGCCAAGGATCAACAGGACCATATTTTTCGGGCCTTTACCCAGGTGGACGGTTCAGCGACAAGGACCTTCGGCGGAACAGGCCTCGGCCTTACAATCGTAAAGCAATTCGTCGATCAGGTCGGAGGCTCTATCGAGCTT
The DNA here is from genome assembly GCF_000143985.1 of Sediminispirochaeta smaragdinae DSM 11293. Taxonomy (GTDB): domain Bacteria; phylum Spirochaetota; class Spirochaetia; order DSM-16054; family Sediminispirochaetaceae; genus Sediminispirochaeta; species Sediminispirochaeta smaragdinae. The sequence continues at coordinate 1,974,215 of NC_014364.1, forward strand.
ACAAGTGATACGGGAAAGGGCACGGAGGTCGTGGTGAATCTGCCTGTCAGAATCTCTACCGGAGCGGAACATCGTATTCGTCACGACGAAGGCTCCACATTTCCCGATACGCCCATCAATATGTCTGATTTTGCCGAGCATTGTCGTCGCTTACTAAAAGAGCAAGCATATGAACAGATAGAACATGAGGCGGATGTAATAAAAAATCATTTTGCCAAGCTTGGTTATGGAAAAGTCGTAGACGATCTATTAAGAGTAATATTAGGGACGCGGAAACGCTCTGAAAAGAGCGTGCTTAGGGCCCTTATCCTTCTTGATGAGGATACGGGGCAATCTGCGGAACGGGAAGTATAAAAACGGGGAAGTTCGGATGGCATCCATTTTTGTTGTGGAAGATGAAGGTATTGTTGCTCTGGATATTAAACGCCATCTCGAGAATTACGGTTACGATGTGCCCGGACTCTTTGCCAGCGGAGAAGAGGTCGTCGCTGCAGTTAAACAGCAGATTCCCGATCTAATTTTGATGGATATCAGCCTACAGGGGAGCATGGATGGGCTGGAGGCCGCTTCAATCATTCGAGAATCCTATCATGTACCTGTTATCTTACTTACCGCCTATGCCGACGAGAAGACCATTGAACGTGCCAAGATATCGGCTCCTTTCGGCTATATCATTAAGCCCTTTGAAGCGCGAGAACTGCGAACCACCATTGAAATGGCGCTTCATCGTGCCCTTCTTGAACGACGGCTCCATGAGAGTGAGGAGCGCTATCGACGCTTTTTTCAGGATGATCTCTCGGCGGATTTTATCTGCGATGCGGACGGACGTCTGATCGATTGCAACGATGCTTATCTGGAACTATATGGCTTTCATTCCGATGAAGAGGCTGCTCTTGTCGGTATTAATGATCTTTTTATCGATGAAGACGAGAAAAAACGTTTTTGGAAGGGGATCAATAGTAAGCGTAAACTTGGGCTGGCGGAATTTTCCATGCGCAAAAACAATGGGAAAAGTTTGATGGTTCGGGCAAATATTGTCCCTCGTTTCGATGATTCCGGGAACCTGGCCGAGATCAATGGTTTTGTTTTTGATACTACCAGGTTACGGGAATTGGAGGATCAACTTCGCCAGGCCCAGAAGATGGAGGCGATCGGTCGACTTGCCGGTGGGGTCGCCCATGATTTCAACAATATCCTTACGGTTATCATGGGCTATACGACAATGCTGGAAGAGAAGCTTCACTCCGGCGAGGATGTTGCTTCCGATATAGACGGCATTCAGAAGGCTGCTAAAAAGGCAACGGCCCTTACCAGACAGCTTCTTGCCTTTAGCCGACGGCAGGTCTTGAAACCGAAACAGATCGATCTAAACAGACTGGTCCGTGAGATGGAAAAGATGTTGCAGCGGCTTGTGAGCGAGGACATCACCATGACGCTCCTTCCGTCTGCCGAACGGTCGGACGTGTATGTAGATCCTGGCCAAATTGAGCAAGTTCTTATGAATCTCGTGGTTAATGCCCGGGATGCTATGCCCGGTGGGGGAAAAGTCTTTATCACTACCAAAAACCACGAAGTGGAGAGAGCCTTTCCTTCGGCCATGGGGACGGTTGTGCCAGGCGACTATGTCGTTCTATCTGTTTCCGATACCGGTACCGGTATTAATGATCAGGATCTTGAAATGATTTTTGAGCCCTTCTATACCACGAAACCTGACGAAAAGGGAACCGGCCTTGGTCTTTCCACCGTGTACGGCATTGTAAAACAGTCTAACGGAAACATTGTAGTGGAAACATCAAGTGATCGGGGGACAAGTTTTCATGTATATCTCCCCATCTCGGGCAAAGCTGTTGAAGAGCATGTTTCTTCTTCTGAAGAAACGGCAAGTGTCGGAGGGAACGAAACGATTCTGGTTGTTGAGGATGAAGAAGGTGTCTTGGAATTGGTTGAACGAATTCTTGCCAAGGCCGGTTACCATGTTCTTACCGCCCGTAACGGGGGAGAGGCTCTTCTTATTCAGGAACGGCATGATGCTGCTTTGGATCTCTTGATAACGGACCTCATTATGCCCCATCTCAACGGCGGTGAGCTTGCTGCGCGTATGCGGCAGACCGACGGGGGCTTGAAAGTCCTTTTTATGAGTGGATATCCCGAGCGTACCATCTGGGAGCGTAAGATCGATATAAGCCGTGAAGTCTTCTTGCGGAAGCCCTTTGAGCCTGTTGAATTATTGAAAAAGGTTCGTCTGCTTATCGATCGAGAATAGAAAAACGTGTAGCTTGAAGAAAGATGTTTCTTCAGATATAGTACACCCCAATGGCAATATCTCGCGAACGAATGCGCAATTTTTGTATCATTGCGCACATTGATCATGGAAAATCTACCCTCGCCGACCGTTTTATCCAGAAAGCGAAGGTGATCGACAGCAGAAAATTCAAGGACCAGTTCCTCGACAGCATGGACATTGAAAGGGAACGGGGAATAACCATCAAAAGCCAGGCTATTACCATTCCCTATCAGAGCAGGGACGGCCAGATTTACGAGCTAAACCTTGTCGACACGCCGGGGCATGTCGATTTTTCCTACGAGGTTTCAAGGGCCATCAGCGCCTGTGAAGGGGCTCTCTTGCTGATTGATGCGAGTCAGGGGGTTGAAGCCCAAACCTTTGCAAATATGTATATGGCCGTGGAACTCGACCTTGAGATCATTCCTGTGGTCAATAAAATTGATCTTCCCAGTGCAAATATCGAGATGGTTAAGCATCAGATCGATCATGACCTCGGTCTTGATCCTGACACCGCCGTTCTTGTTTCTGCTAAGACCGGCGAAGGGGTAGATGAGCTTCTGGAGCGGCTGGTTGAGCTGATTCCTCCTCCCGACGGGTCGGAAGACGAGCCCTTGAAGGCCTTGATTTTCGATAGTCACTACGACCCGTATCGCGGTGTCGTCGTTCATCTTCGGCTCTATGACGGTATCATGAAACGTGGTGATGAAATCAAGCTGATGAACAATGGGGCGGTCTACGGTATAGAAGAGGTGGGAATGTTTCGAGGTGATTTGCTTCCTACCGAATCGCTCCGCGCCGGTGAAGTGGGCTATATGATCGCCGGAATTAAGACCATCAGCGATATAACTGTCGGAGATACCGTAACCCATCCCGAGCGTCCCTGTAGCGTGGCCCGCCACGGTTTTAAAGAGGTTAAACCGGTCGTCTTTTCTTCCATCTATCCCATCGACAGCGATGACTATGAACTGCTTCTTAGCGCGCTGGATAAACTGAAACTCAATGATGCCTCCCTCGTCTATGAAAAGGACTCTTCGGCGGCCCTCGGTTTTGGATTTCGGTGCGGTTTCCTCGGTCTTTTGCACCTGGAAGTGATCCAGGAGCGACTGGAACGGGAGTTCGGACTCTCCGTCGTGTTTACCAGCCCCTCGGTTCGTTATCGCGTTACCATGAAAAGTGGAGAGCGCTTTTTCCTTGATAATCCGCTTTCCTTTCCCGATCAGGTGAAGATTGAGACAATCGAAGAGCCTTATATCCATGCAACCATCATTACCCCTTCAGACTATCTTGGGCCCATCATGAATCTGTGTCTTGAAAAGCGGGGTGTGCAGCAGTCGATGACCTACCTCGATGAGAAACGGGTAGAGATGGTCTACGAGATGCCCCTTGCCGAGGTTTTGTATGAGTTTTACGACAGGCTTAAATCGGTAAGCCGCGGCTACGCCTCCTTTGATTATGAGCTTTCCGATCTCAAGGTAACCGATCTTGTCAGGCTCGATATCCTTGTCAACGGTGAGATTGTCGATGCCCTCAGTCAGCTTGTGTTTCGTGAAAATGCCGCTTATCGTGCAAGGATCATCTGCAAAAAGCTGCGGGAAGAGATCCCCAGGCAGCAGTTCAAGATTCCGATTCAGGGTTCCGTCGGCAGCACCATTATCGCGCGGGAGACCATCAGCGCCTTGCGAAAAGATGTTACGGCAAAGTGTTACGGTGGTGATATCAGCAGAAAGCGCAAACTCTTGGAAAAGCAGAAAGAGGGAAAGAAGCGAATGAAGATGGTCGGAAGTGTTGAGGTCCCCCAGAGCGCCTTTCTTTCGGTTCTCAAGAGCGAAGAACGCTAAGGGCTTGTTCGATAATACGGATAAATCTCTGAGCCGAGGCGATGGTTCGACGAAAGAAGCCATCGTCCGGCTGTTCCTGATCGATACGATGAAAGTCGGGAAAGAAGCGATAAAGATAATCAAGCTCCTTCCATAATCGCCTGTCTCCCTGAACAAATTGTCTCAGTAAACGCTGCTCGGAGAGAAGAAAGTCCTGCACATCCCTTCCTGTATTTAGGTCGTCGTTTCCTCTGGATGAGAAGAGGTTTACTGAAGAGTCGTGCTTCTTTTCCAGCTCAGAAAGAAAACGGGCAGGATCATGGCCGTACCTTTTTCCTGTTTTATCTCTCATATTGAGTGAGGGCAGGCTTCCCGGAAAGATACAGATAGGCATTGCGGACTTGAAGGCGGAAAGCCGTTCGGTAAAATTTTCTTCATAGCCTGAGAGAACGAAGTCGCTTATTAGCGGGGGAACCTGCTTTTCATCGAGGCAAAAGGGATGGCGCTGCAGTATGGCTGAAACATCCCCCTCCGGGCTTAGCCTCCTTCGGTTTTGAAGTTCCCGGTGATGGAAAGGGGTTCCCCGACAATGGCTTTTGCCGAGTCGATATGAGAAGTCGAGGCCTGCAAGCAGCAGTGCAGGCGGTTTCATCTTTTGGGCCAAGAGCAGAGCCGTCACCCCGACCGAGCCGACCGGGGGCAGAAGCGGTATGTTCGGTACGGCGTGCGAGAAGCGGGCAAGAAGCTGCGAAGAATCAAAGGACGATAGAAAGGGTAAGAGTGGGGCCTGTTGATGTCGTGGAACCCCTCTGAAGGCTGTGAGATCGAAAAGAAGCGGGGTGGAAAAGCCCTGCGAGGTAATAAAGTCCCCCATGGTATAATATTGGCCGTCCTGACAGACGATAAGATCGGGATCTAAACCGTGCGCCTTCAGTGGCGATAGGGCCGTGTCCACCGCAAGCAAGAGGAATTGCTTGCGATAACGCTCTATGAGGGGAATGGCCTCTTCAAGGGAGGGGCCCGCTCCCGCAATCAAAATCGGGAGCTTGCTCTGTCGAAGCGGTATTATGTCCTGGTTTGCGATCGCCGCGCAATTATAAAAGAAATTTTTCAACCAAAGCGGCCCAAACCATACGAGAGTCATCCTATTTTGCCATTGGAGGCGTATATATCGTTCATAGTGGGAGACCAGTCGGCGGTATGATTCAGGAGCAAGGGCGTAGCCCCCGTTCAACGTGACCAAGCGAACCCTGCGAATAGTGCTTAGCGAGACCGGCGGGGGGATTCCAAGGGCTTGATCTTCTTTGAGAAACACAAGCCGTTCGTTCTTGCAAAGAGAAGAAGGCCTTCTCTCCTCTGCGAGGTTGTAGAGCTCTTCATCGATTTCGACGGCAAGGATCAGAGAGGTTTCATCGATCCTTTCAAGCAATCTATCGACACCATACCAGAGAAGAGGAGAAGGTAGTATATAGAGTGTCTGAGGGGAAAGAGGTGCGGCATCGGCTCTCTGGCGCGCTTTCTCGACTGGTTCTTTGTAATGATAGAGATTCCTGTTTGCATAAAAACAGGAAAGCCCTCCACCTGCGGCTTGCAGGAGAGGGCCTTTGGACGAGGAGGTCTCAGCCACGATTGAGAATACGGGTACTGAAGACCTCCATGAAATTGTTTTCCAGCTTCTTGGAGCCCAGAAAAAGTCTTCTGACCCGATCATCGGTCATATTGGTGATAACGGATCGGTAACGTTGATCAATGGTATCCTTTACGGTCTGCGGAGCATCACGCTCGTCTATCATCTGAAAGACAATAACGCTATTGCCGACAACCTGCGGTTCACTTACTCCTTCCGGTTCAAGGGAGAAAAGCAATTTCAGAATACGGTCATTGCTACCGATGCTTTGCAGGTAATTGGAATTATCTAAGGTCCTGATTACCTTCAGAAAACCGACGGAACCGAAGTTAATGGGGAAATAATCGGTAAGATGTTCGGTAAGCCCCATCGTATCACTCGTTTCGGAAAACGAACTCTTTTCGGCACTTTCTCCAAACGTTTTTCCCAAATCGAGAAAATAGTCCTCAACGATTCCCCGATCATTTACCAGCATGTAGCTTCTAACTTTATCGATGGTCTCGTCATTAGTGAAGTCCGCGTCGCGGATGGGACCGTTGCTTCTGTATATGGCCCAGCCGTAGGGGGTTTCCACCAGCCCGCTTGCTTCCCCTGGAGCAAGAGAGAACACTTCATCAAGATCTTTATCATTACTGATATCCGACTGGAGCGCATAACGCATCACATAGCCCATCTCTCCGCCTTTGTCGGCATAGATATCGGTTGAATGAGCAGTGGCCAGTTCTTCGAAGGTCGAGGTTTCCTCTCGGAGCTGCTTTAAAACGGCTTCCGCCGATTTTTTATCATCTTTGAGGCTGATTCTGCTGAAGCTTCCCTCAGCAAAAAGATCTCCCGTTTGCCTACCGTATTCGGCGACCTTTTCCGCCGGGTAGCTGTTTAAATCCCAGTTGACAAAACGAAAGTTACGTTCAGGGGATGCAAGGGAGAGCAGAAACGCTTTCTCGGCACTGCTTGAGTGGGTGCTAAACACATCACTCACCCATTGCTGATGAATGAGACTTTCATGGTAATAATTTCTGACGGAAAACTTCTCGCTGCTCGAGGTATTCCTATACGCCTCCGGACTGAACTTTCCGTTTTCCCAGTATCCTTCATAGTAGGTCAGGGCTCTGTCTACGCGCTCGTCGCTTACCTGTAAACCGCTCTTTTGGGCTTCTTCCATGATGGCCGAATGTATGACCGTCAACTCGAAAGCCCCATTCCAAACCTGGAATAGCTGCCAATCTATATTGTCCTGTCCCTGGGATTGCTGAAACATTGCCTGATAACGTTTGGCAACCATATCTCTCTGCCGTGAAAGATAGTTATCCGGACGATATTCAATCGGTTCTCCGTTCCAGCTTCCGAAAACGATACTTCCCCTCTGACTTCCGAAATGAGATATTGCCGGGGCCCCGACAAACGTAACAACAATAAGCACCAGGATGAAAACACTGAAAGCCCAAAGCATAGGGTGCTGGTCTCGTTTTTTTTCTACGACATTGGGTTTGTCGATATGATCCTTATGATCCTTCGATTTGCTTGGCATCGCATTACCTTTCCGATTCTTCTATTGGTGTAAACGTATCGAAGAACAGTAGCATGGGAGATTGCTATTGTCAATGAATGGCCCCTTTTGTCTTATGTGCTATACTCCCGTATCATGAGCGGAGCTTCCCGACGCCGACAGCATAGCTATACCATCGCAGGGCTGCTTGCCCACCAGCCCGCTGGGATGCGGGGGCTTCCCGGCTATCGTGATCTTCTGGCCCGCTATCGAACATCGGACAGACTGAAACGGGTCAGACTTTCGCGGCGCGGTTATTCCGTGCTTCTCCATGCCCGGGTTTCTCCCGATCGACTGCGCCTCTTTCTTCGGGCGCAGCATCTTCCCGTCGATCCCTTCTTTCCCCTTTATCTGGCGTTGAAACGGGACTATCTTTCGACTTTGGAACGAAAACGTGAGGAAAAACAACGCTGGATTATCCATCACTTGCAATCCTTACCACAGCCGCTTTTTCACTCCTTTCTTTCCCTTGCATACCTGGAGCAGTACCTTGCAGGAAGCGACAAAACCCCTCTTTGGGCCGAAGAGCTTGTTCCAAAAACAAAAAAAGCCACACGCCATCTTATCGGCCTTTCCAGACTCCAATGGATGGATCGCTTCGAAGAGCATTTGAATTTACTTGTGCAAAGATACCGCAACTTCTCGGCTGAAGAAGCCGAGCTCTTTCTTGCCTTGTTCGTTCTCGAACTTCCCCCTTCCAAGAAGCTTTCCCTGCCTGTCCCTCTGCCGTCGCCCACATGCATAAAGGAGGCTTTTAGACGATTGAGTAAAAAGGAGCATCCCGATGCCGGTGGGGACGGAATGCTCTTTGTTAAGCTAAAGTGGGCGGCCGACATTCTTGTCTCCCGCCCTGCTGATACCTATTCACGTGGAGCGTGTGGAAGGGAAAATAGGTGAATGGTTACATGCAGCTATCGCGCCGCATGCACGGAAAGGTTGTCAAAGCTCACTGCCATGCTGTTTGTCCTGAGAGCAATATAGGCTCCTTTGTCCGGTGCCTTATCAAGGAAAAAGCGATAGTATGTTCCGCTTTGCAGAGGGTTCCATACCTTTACCTCTCCGGTATCACCGTTGACGGTTAATCTGACGGGGACCACCCGATCGAGATGTTCTTCCGTCAGCATGGCACTATCCAGGGGAATATCATAGCCTTTCATGAGCGTCATGGTGTGATGATTTATACTCTTGTAGACTTGGGCGCGAAAGCCTTTTCCTCCATAGGTCGCATGTTCGTCGTAATTAAGCCAGAGGAGGTAGGATCGACCGTCGCCCCAGGATTTTCCCGGGTGAGCCCTATCAACAAAAACCTGTATTCCAAAGCCTCCCTTTCGATCTTCTATAGCACCTCCCTCATAATGCACATCAAAGGAGTAGTCCATCTCCCCGCTTTGGGGAATTCTGAAATTGATCTTGGCAAGGGGCTGCTGCACATCATTCTGGACGAGCCTCCCCGAAGAGCTGCTCCATGCCCCGTAGTGACTGGCATCCTCTGTTTTTGATTTGAAATCGACAGAAAGCGATTGGGCCGATAGAGGTAAAATCGTTAGGAGCATCAGCAGCACAGCCATCGGGAAGAGGAAAAAACGACAATTCATCTGCTTCTCCTTTAAAAAAATCTTTGTTTCCTGTATATACATAAAACCAGGAGCATGTCGCAGCGGTTACAGGTAAAAGGGAGGCTTTTTGTGAAATTCTGGTTTGTTGCGGTGCTTATGTTTTATAGTGCCTTTTCAATGCCTATTTTTTCTTTAACCGCCGTCGATATTGAGTACTACGGGGAGATTGGGTGCTCCCATTGCGATACCTTTCGTCAGAGGCTGCTTCCTCGGATCGAAGCAGAAACCGGGGTCGATGTCAGAGCCGAATACTATGATATTCTTTCTGAAGATGGTTTTACCCGTTGTAAGGAACGCTTAACCGAAATGGGGCAGCACTTTGATATTTTCCCTGTTTTGATTATTGGAAATAATGCGTATCAGGGTAATAATGCTGTGGAGTCCGGACTGCTTCGCGAATTGAGTTTCTTTGCGAAACACGGAGACTATCTGAAACGACAAAAAAAACTTCACATTCATCGCGAATCGTACAGCCAGCAGTTTACCTGGCTTCCGGTTTTTTTCGCCGGTCTTGCTGATGGTGTGAACCCCTGTGCGTTTACCACCATGCTTTTCTTTTTGTCATGGATTGCATCGAGAGGTGGAGGGCGCCGCAAGCTTATGCTTTCGGGAGGAAGCTTTATCACGGGGATTTTCCTCTCGTATCTCGCTATCGGCGGTGGCCTTTTTACCCTTTTCCGCACGGCCGAAGGCCTGGTTATCCTACGGGAAGGTTTACGGTATGGTTTTTCCATCCTTGCCTTTCTTCTTGCTCTTCTTTCTTGCCTCGATGCTGTGATGGTTCGGCGGGGAACTCGGTCGCGGATGATATTGCAACTACCGCGTTCGATCAAGCTTCTGATCCATGCTCATGTTCGAAAGTATGATGGAAAGGAGTCAGCGTCGAGGCCTGCCTGTTTTTCTTTGCTTCTTCGTATAGTTCTCCCGCTCGTCGTTACTGGTATGATTGTCTCACTTTTGGAATTGGCTTGTACCGGCCAGGTTTATTTTCCGACCATCGCTTTCATGGTCCAGAGCAAAAACAAAGCGGCCTTGCCTCTCTTGCTGCTTTACAATGTCGCATTTATAGCGCCTCTTATTCTCTTGCTATTCCTTGTGGTGGCGGGTGTCTCTCATCAGCGTATAGTCGGATGGTTCAACAGAAATCTATTTTGGGGTAAATTGGGTCTTGCTCTTCTATTTTTTGTCTTGGCGCTTTTGCTTTTCCTTGCTCCATAATCTTCGTCGATTTTCGATCTTCTTTCATGAAAAATTTCCAATTCCCTTGCGTTTCGAAAATATATCAAAAGAATAGTAAGAAAAGGCTATGTGCAGCATGCACGGGGAGGCTCTGGAATGATAAAAAATCTCAAACTCGGAGTAAAGATGACCTTAGGGTTTGGTTTTATCATACTTCTTGTGGCTATTGTCGGTGGTCTTTCAATCGTCAATATGTCAAGGATCACTGTTCTATCGGAAAGACTCAAGGATGCATATATTCCCGAAGTGCGAGTTGCAAATGAACTTGAGCGAGAATCGTTAAGGACCATGCTCTACTTCTCTGAGTATTCGCTTAGCTTTGATCCCGATCTCTACAAAGAAGGGATGAACAATCACAGTGTAGTGGTTGGGGCCCTGGATGACGCGCTGGCATTGTCCGAGCAGTATTCCTATCTCTCATCCCTTAAGGCTGAGGTTGAAGCCGCTAACCAAAATGTGAACGAATACGGCCGACAAATTGCTCTTCTAAAGAATTCCGTTGATGCCATAGAGGCCGCAAGGGAGCAGATGGATGCCGCAGCGGCAACGTTGCTTGATCAGGCAGAGGAGTATCTCGACGGCCAGGCAAGCATCCAAGGGGAGGAGTTTGCCGCTTCGGATGTCGGCGAGTCGGCCTTACTTCTTCGGGCCTGGAAAAGTAGGACCATGAATGAGGTGATTGATATGGTCAACGCTGCTCGCATTCTCAATTTTAAGGCTCAGGCAACAAAAGACTATTCATACATGAAAGACGCCGTGGATGCCTTGGATCAAACAGAAACGCTTGTTCAAAGCATTAGGGCAGAAACCAAACGAAGTTCGGATATTAATTTCCTGGGGGAGATTGAATCGTCCGCCAAGAGCTATCAGGATGCCGTTCATGAGGCTTACAATCGATTTTTAGAAGTAGAAGAAATCCGTAATGACAGTACGGAAGCCGGTAACAAAGTCCTTGAGGCTGCAAAAGCGACAGCATCTGCCGGGGTCGGAGCTGCCCAGGATATTGCAAATACTACCGCAGATAGTTTAATTGCCTCCATGTCTCTTATTCTGATTGGTGTGGTTGTTGCCCTTATCCTTGCTTTGATTATTGCCGTTCTATTGACAAGATCGATTGCCAATGGTCTGAAACAGGGGGTTGCCTTTGCCGAAGAGATTGCTTTGGGAAATCTTGAGGTAGAACTTGATATCGATCAGAAGGACGAAATCGGTATCCTGGCGGATGCACTTCGTTCAATGCTTGTGTCATTACAGGAAAAGGGACGGGTGATAGAACGTATTGCGGAAGGCGATTTGACCGTTCAGTTTTCAAAAACATCGGAAAAAGACGGTTTGGGCGAATCTCTTACTATTATGAAGCGCTCACTGACCGATATTCTTTCCAATGTGAAAGGGGCAGTGGAACAGGTCGCTTCTGGAGCCGATCAAGTAAGTCAGGCCTCTCAGGAATTAAGCCAGGGGGCAACGGAACAGGCCTCCAGCCTGGAAGAGATAACATCTTCAATTAATGAGATTAATGCACAGGCAAAGCAAAATGCTGAGAATGCAATGGAGGCCAACGGTATCGCTAAGTCGGCCGTAACCACTGCGGGGGATGGCAACCGTGAGATGACATCGCTCCAGGATGCGATGGCGGCTATTAATACATCGAGTGATCAGATAAAGAAAGTTGTAAAGGTGATCGACGATATTGCATTTCAGATTAATTTGCTGGCCTTAAACGCCAACGTGGAAGCGGCCCGGGCAGGAAAATATGGAAAGGGTTTTGCCGTTGTTGCCGAAGAGGTGCGGAATCTCGCGGTCAAGAGTGGCGGGGCTGTTCAGGAAACAACCATGATGGTTGAGGAGTCCATAGGCAATATCGAACTTGGGAATAAATACGTGGAAAGTACCGCAGGTAAGTTGAAAGACATCGTTAACGGTGTTGAAAAGGTTGCACATTTTCTCGAAGAGATATCGGTTGCCAGCAGAGAGCAAGCTCAGGGTATTGATCAGATTACCGAGGGCTTGGATCAAATCGATCAGGTGACCCAGAGCAATACGGCAAGTGCCGAAGAGAGTGCCTCGGCCAGCGAAGAACTTGCTGGTCAGGCCGATCAGCTGCAGTCACTGATTCAGCGTTTTCGTCTCGAGGACAAACATCTTGCTCTTGATGCACCTCGTTCGGAGACGATGCCCTTTGAAGATGATGATTTCGATCGCCTTTGATGATGTGCTTATAGCTCTGAAGCTTCGTAAAAATCGTGATCGCTGTGGTATCGGAATCGGGAAGGCGATGGAGGAGGTGTTTGCTCGGTTGTTACGCTTCTCGTTCGCGGCAGGCGTAACGTCGTTTCCTGTGCGGTTACCACCGGAAAGCAATAGAAGCTGTTGCGATGCTGAAGTTCCTTATCTTCGACAAAATGGAGATGGTCCGACAGCCGTTTTGATTGACGCTTATTCCCGGCTTCGGTCGCGGCCGTGATGGTTTCTTTGATAAGTCCGCATAATCCACTATCTATTTCGACACCGACGGAATTCCGTGCCGAGGCAATGGCCGCAGCCGTAACGGTTCCGGTTCCGAGAAATGGGTCCAACACCGTATCGTTTTGGATTGAGAACATATTAATGAGGCGAAAGGCCAGCTCAAAGGGAAAGGCCGCGCTTCTTGATCGGCATCCTTTCTGAGACAGCGGCTGGCGTATTCCTTTAAAATCCCATAGATCGGAAAACCAACTATTTCGTTCTTCCCAGAAAAGAGCGCTTCTCTTTCTGATTATGCGTCCATCTTCGGAAAAACGACGATTTCCTCCTTTTCGAAATACAAGGATATACTCATGCTCAAGGGTGACATATGCTCCGGCCGGGAGCATACCTGAACCCATGAACTTGGTTGGACTATTGGTTTGCTTCCTCCACAGAAGTGGCGGGAGTGAGTGAAATCCCAAGGCCTCACAGCTTGAAATGATACGGGCATGATTGGTGAAGAGACGAAAATGAGCACCTATTTTTCTTGTAGCATCTCCTATGTTGATGCATAGAAAACCTCCTGGCATGAGCACTCTTGAGCACTCACGCCAGACCTCGTCAAGAATGGAATGCATCGCTTCGAAGGCCTTATACCCATTCCCGTTTTCAAGAGCGACCTTGATGTCGGGGTTTTGAAGAGCAAAGAGAAGATCCCACATGCTAATCATCGGGTAGGGAGGGGAGGTAACCACCAAAGCGATAGTTTCCGCTTCAATTGTCCTCATGTTTCGAGCCGATCCAAACAAGATGTCGTGAGTAGTCTGCATGGCTCATTGTATCCTCATTTCCTCGGATTAAACCAGAGTTCCGTCGGTAGTTCGTGAAAGTGGGGAGGATATGCTGTTCTTATCGTATTTTCAAAATGTCTTATTCTTTTTTCAAATTGAATGTCGACATTCTCTTTTTCCCGTAAGGGGAAGGATAAGGAAATGTTTGAAAAGGTGTTTTCTGAAAAAGTGAGGATCCCGTTCAGCTCTCGAACGAGGATATCCTTCAAGCCTGCATCATCTTGGTAATCTATGGTTTCATGTGCCGATTCGAAGAGGCTTGAAATTGATACTTCGGCCCTCTCGTATTGTCTCCGAATTTCGATAGAGAGCATGACGCTCGTTTTTCGTTTCGACAGTAGGAACTTCACTGTTTTACTAAGTATTTCCGTGAAAAAAAGGGCAAGTGGTAATGCTTGACTGAGTGCAATTTCAGGGATTTTACTCTCGACCTGAATAGACATACGACGAGCGGAAGCGAGAAATTGATACTTGTGTTGCATAGCAATTTTTTCGAAAAGTAGTGGGAGTTTAACCGATATGTGCGAATGAGAAAATTTCGAGCATGACGATACCGCTGTAATGGAATACAAACGCAATTCCGTTGCGGTTAATGCGGCTCTTAATTCTTCGTTGTCGGTATTGTTTTGCTCAATGGAGAGTAGACTGAACATGACTTGCAGGTTGGCATGGATATGTTTGTCGATGCTTTGCTTGATATTCAAAACTGCCGCTTCTGTTTTTTCTATGGTATGATTTCGTGATCGAAGGATAAGAGCAAGTATGAGGATGAGACCGGCCTGAAAAAAGATCAGCAGGCAGAGAAGCCTGTTTGCATCGGACAATAACAACTTCAGTGACATCTTTATCGCTTTACAAGAACACAAGAGCCGATTGTTGATGACAAGACGAAGAGAACACAATCATTCTGTACCATAAGAGAACTCCTTTTTGTATTCATATATAACGATGATGATGGTAGATGGTATGAGGCCCTTCGGACAATGGAAAATAATACCAGTATAATGCCAGTTTATTGACAGATTTCGTATCAGTCCTGATAGAAAAGCTCAAGAAGTCGTTCTCGCAGGTTTTCTTTTCGATTTTTGATGCCCAACTTTTCCCTTATCCGCTCTCTATGAAATTGAACGGTGCGAAGAGTAAGGCTCAAGGTCGAAGCAATTTCTTTTGATGTCTTTCCCTTCAGAATGAAATCGATGATCTGGATTTCCCTGTGGGTGAATTGTTTCAACAAAGCAAGGGGGCTTGCCGTTTGTATTTCTGCTATAGCATTTTTACCTCCCCAGGTAGAATCGATTGATTCATTTTTTATCTCTCTGTTCGGTGTAAGATTGCTATAAAGTGCGGTTGATAAATCAAGCTGCTTTTTGTGGATAAATTCCTGTTGCTTTTCAAGTACAACCTGCAATGCGGTATTGAGTTCGTCTATTTTCTGCTCCTTTTCTTTGAGATCATGCTCAAATTTTTTGTATACACTAACATCTTTACATATGCCTCTAATTCCTTTATACACTCCCATTATGTCTATTTGAGCAGCAAAGCGTATCAACGTTTCCCGCTGTGGAATTTGCTGGGTCTCTATAACTACCTCAATCTCCTCATGTCCGGAGGATTGTTGTTCTTTTAGCTTTTGAATAAGCAGCGAAATTTCTTTCCGGCTTTGTTGATGGATAATGGAAGCTATATGCTTACCAATGAGGGTAGCCGGGTGATACCCTGTGAAGGCTATTGCAGATTGTGAAACATAGCGAAAGTACCCCTTTGTATCGCATTCGAAAAACCAATCAAAGGAATGACTGGAGAGAAAAATGTTACGGCTTCGCAGGTTAAGCATTTCGGTAATATCTTGAAACGAGGAGAGGAAATACCCCCTTTTGTGTCCTTTTCTGTAAAAGAGGGAAAGGGTTGCATCAATTGCAAGTTCCCTATCGGCGTTGGTAAAGGCTCCCAGAAGTCCTTGCCATGTCCCCTGTTGCTTCACCCTGTCATAGGCTTGCTGTGCGTTCGACTTATCTTTCCAAAGGTTCAGGACACTTATTCCGATCACTTGTTCGATTCTGGAATATCCCCACAAGGTAAGGAAAGCATGATTGGCATAGACTATCTTTCCTGCCCAATCAGAAATGACTACGGGATTGTGGAAGTAGTCAAAAATCATTGTGAAAATTGTGCTCCTTTGTTACATGCCCCTGCATATGACAATTATGAAGATATTCACTTTCCGAGGGAATTCATTGTGTAGCCTATCATGGATAAAAAAAACTTAGGCTATAGAAAAGTACCAGTACAGTACCAGGAAAAACTATTGGTATTATTTTGTTTGCGTGATATTGGATATATTAGATGTTTTTGTGTTTTAATTACTGGTGATCTTGCTTACCAGTGGCGAAAGAGAGAGGAAATCATTCTTGGCCTAACACTATTTTTGATTGGAGAATGATCTGTCGCGTTTGCTGGAGTTTTTCTTCTATTGTTTGCGTAAGAAGCCTTGCTGCCTCTTTTCCTACCTCGTAGTCGGGCTGGATGATTTGGTACACCCGTTCCTTACAGGGAAGATCGACTACCAACTGATCATGGAGTGCAATGACGATATCGTTGTACCACTCTTCAGAGCGTACATTCATTGCAGTGATAAATCCTTTGAGTAATCGGTTGTTCAGGACCACGATGGAATGGAATTTACCTATTCGCTTCAATGCCGATTTTAGTTTCTCAATCTCTTGCACATCTATGGATGTAAAGAGTCTGTTGTCATTTAGTCGGATTATCCATTCTTCGGGAACGGAGATTCCCGCCTCATGCATTGCATCGAGATATCCCTCCTCCCGTTCTTCCATACTTGAGCAAGGCAGGCCTTTTAATAGGATATTTTTTCTATGCCCCCGGGAAATGAGCGCTTTTGTCAAATTATAGGTACTTTCACGGTGATTGGAAGAGACATAATTGGCATCAATGCCGGCAACATTTCGATCAACGAGAACAAAAGGAACATTCTTTTCTTGGAGTAACTTGATGATGTTCCGGTTATGATCCTGGTAGGATTCCTCAGCTATGACAGGAGAAAGAATGACACCGTCGATGTTGTTCTGCAAGAGCGATTGAAAGTAATCCTCGACTTTCTTGAAATCTCGATCACCATTGCATATTACTGTATGAATTCTCTGATTCCATAAGAAGTCTTCAATCCCGCGTAAAAGGGTAGAACCAAAGCGATCGGAGACATCGTCGATGGCAACGCCGATGAGTTTCGCAGGTGATGGTCTTTCTTCGGCCTCTTCCTTTGCTGCGTGAACGAAGGTACCGCGACGCTGTGGGTAGCGCACCAATACTCCGCGTGATACCAATTCTTGTAGTGCTTTCTTTATCGTTATCCGGCTTACATCAAAGGAGACTACTAAATCCCTTTCCGAAGGAATTTGTGATCCGGGTCTCCAATTGTTCGATGTTATCTCGTTTTGGATTTTTTCTATAATCTGCTCATATTTATACACTTGCATCTACCTACTAAGGAAAATGGATATATCCATATATTCACCAATCAGAAAATAAATGTCAATCCTTTTTTGGGTTTTGGGCATGAAAAAGGTACATTATGGAAAATAGCCTGTTTTGAGGTGAATGATGGACCCCGTTTTGCGCCTTTTACCCCGATTCTGCTCTGACTTTCTTATTGACAGTGTCATAAAGCTATTTTAAAATGGTGATACCCAAAAAATATATGGATATATCCAAAAGGAGGCCTTATGAGAAAACCATTGATGTTCCTTATTGTGCTATTGGCAGCTGCGGGAGTGCTCTATGCCGGTGGACAAACGGAAGCTTCCTCACCGGAAGCTGCTTCAAGCTTAAGTGGAGTTGTCACCGTGTATACACCCCATGGAGCCGAAATCACCGATCCCATCTTAGATGCGTTTCGTGCGAAATATCCTGATATTCGGATTCAAATTGTAAACGCCGGAACCGGAGAACTTCTGTCGAGGCTTGAGGCCGAAAAAGATAATCCGACCGCCGATGTCATGTGGGGTGGCGATACGATTTCTTTTGAATCCTACTCACATCTATTTGCTTCTTATGAATCTCCCGAAGATGCCTCTATGATGAAAAGCGATCCTGCTCATAAATGGCATCCCTTTTCCGTTCTTTGCCAGCCGATCCTTGTCAATACTGATTTAGTGGCGGCAGATGCCTATCCCTCTACCGTTAAGCAGCTTGCCGATGCGGCGTGGAAGGATGGAAAGATTGCCCTTGCCGATCCGAATAAATCGGGTACCGGCTATACCATAGTATCTGGACTTGTCAATGCCTATGGCTGGGATTTCATTGGAAAACTACTTGACAACTGTGTCGTCACTCCCGGTTCCGATGCCATGTTCAAGGCCATCAAAGACGGTGAAGTTGCCGTCGGTTTTATCAACGAGGATTTGGGGGCAAAATGGGAGCAGGAAGGCCTGCCTGTCAAGATGATCTATGCGAAGGATGCGGTTACGGTTCAGATGGATGCTGTCGCGTTGGTTGCAAATTCCCCGAGCCCTGAGATTGGGAAGGTTGTTCTTGATTTTATTTGTTCGGCAGATGCTCATACGATAGCAGTGGAGCAGATTTCTCGTCGTTCCGCACGAATCGATGTAGATCCCCCCTCCATTCTTCCTGCATTGGGCCAGCTCAATCTTTTTCCTGCAAATGAACCCCGACAGGTTGTTAATGCGAAGTTTGAAAAATTGGCGCAGTGATTTTTCTCATAAAGCACCCTGATCTATCAGGGTGCTTTTTTCCTAAAAAAAGGAGTACATCTTGAGCCGTATTTTGATCTTCTTTAGGGACCCCTGGAAAATTTTTACTGCAATCGCTCTTGTTTTACTCATTTCCCTTGTGATCTTCTCACAGGTATGGATATGTAAATCTTCCTTTCAAAGAAACGGCGGAGAATTTACCATCAGTACGTCGACCGACGGCGAGCTTTTACTGGAAGATGAGACGGTGAAAGGATTTTCTTTGTCACAGATTTCCGACGGCCGTTATCGTGTAAACCAGAGACATACTCCGCTTTATATCATTACAAGCATGGAGCCTGGTGTGCTTGGGATAGAAGCGGCCAATGGGAATATCGCGGACACGTCTCTCCAGGAAGGTACCGTCTCTCTATCAACCGGACCGGATACACTCTGGATATCACAAAAGATTTTTACCGGATTATTTGATGACGGAAGTAATCATCGACAGTTGGCGCTGCAAAAAAGTAGCGAAAACATGGTACACCTGCAATACAATCCTGGAGCCTTTCTTCTTTTTGCGGATAAGAAAACCCATTATACCCTGTCCAATTATGTGACCTTTTTCCGAAATTCAAAATATCTAAGTGCGGTAAAGAATAGTTTCCTGGTAATGATATTCTCCACACTTATTGCTTCATTTTTTGGTGTCGGACTTGCATACCTCTATGCCAGATATAAGGTTCCAGGTACGAGCTCCGTCCTGACAATTATTACGATGGCCTCCGTTTCTCCTCCTTTTCTTGGTGCATATGCATGGCGAATGTTGTTGGGTAGTTCCGGGGTGATTACCCGGCTTTTTCATCTCAATTGGACCATTGTCGGTTTGCACGGGGTCGTTTGGGTCATAAGCTGGTTGGTTTTTCCTATCATATTTTTACTGACCTATGATGCTTTTATTTCTTTGGACCACTCGTTACGAGAGTGTTCGATGAGTTTGGGGGGGGATCGAAAAACAACCTTTTTTCGAATCGAACTGCCGATGGCCATGCCTGGAATCCTAAACGGGCTATACCTTGCGATGATGACTGCGTTTACCGATTTTGGTACTCCATATGTTATTTCGCTGAATTTAAATGTGCTTCCCGTCATGATCTATAAGGAATACATGAGCGAGGTCGGTGGAAATCTTTCGATTGCCAGTACGGGAAGCATGCTCATGATTTTTTTCTCCTCGTTGATCCTTATGGCACAGCGGATTTACCTTGCTCGACGCTCGTATGCATCGGTTAAGTCGCATCAGCCTTCCGCACGACAGGCAGGAAAGGGGAAAAAACGGGTGATTTATGCATCGACCGCTATTGTCCTTGCTTTTGCGTTTCTTCCCCACATTACCGTGGCGATTTCTGCTTTTTTTAAGTGGAAGGTCGGGATCCTTACTTCCACCTTTACCCTGGATAATTTTGCGAGACTATTCAGAAGCAACCTCAGTTCTGTCGGCGTGACCTTGTTCACGGGAGGTACGGCAACCCTCTTGGATTTTATCTTCGGGATCGGTATTGCCTTTGTCGTGGTCAAAAAGCGTTACCCCGTTGTTGCAACTCTTCTTAATCAACTGGTGATGGTTCCTTATCTGATTCCAGGAACTGTACTTGGTATCGGTTTTATCCTTTTATTCAACCAGCCTCCTATTCTCTTAACGGGGACATGGTTGATTTTGGTTCTCGCCTATTTTATCAGAAAGTTGCCGTATTCGGTAAAGAGTGCAGAATCTGCTCTATACCAGGTCCACCCGGCCTTGGGAGAGGCTGCGGAAAGTCTTGGCGCAAAGCCTATGAGGAGTTTTTGGCAGATTACCTTTCCGCTGATTATCGGTGGTGTTATCAGCGGGGCAACGCTTTCGTTTCTTCAGATAATGACGGAAATAAGTGCTTCTATTATTCTTTATCGTCCTCCCTGGAAGCCCATGACTGCCGTAATTTTTGAGAATACCATCGACGCCGGGGCCGACTTCGGGATTGCATCGGCCATGACTGTGCTGCTGATGGTGATGCTCTATGTGCCCCTCTATATTGTAACCATCAAAGCTCGAAAACCTAAGGAGGTCCGCATTGAAAGTATCTGATACAAATCGGAAAACTACCTCGGTATCAATAAAAGAGGTCCAGAAAAATTTCGGCGCCATTCAGGCACTTCGTAATGTTTCACTGGAGATCCATGAAAAAGAGTTTTTTACTCTGTTGGGGCCTTCGGGGTGCGGGAAGACTACTCTTTTACGTAGCATTGCCGGTTTTGAAAAAACGACAAAGGGCGAAATCTTTTTTAACGAGGAAAATACGACAAATATTCCGCCGTGGAATAAGAATATAGGTTTTGTCTTTCAAAACTATGCTCTATGGCCGAATAAGAGTGTTTATCGAAATATTGCTTATGGATTGGAACTCAGGAAAAAAGATGCTTCATACATAAAAGAAAAGATCTCATGGGCTCTCGACATGGTTGAGCTTAGGGGAATAGAGAAAAAGTTTCCCGAAGAGTTGAGTGGGGGACAGCAGCAGCGTGTTGCAATCGCTCGTGCCTTGGTAATCGATCCTGATATCCTTCTTTTGGACGAGCCTTTATCCAACCTCGACGCAAAATTGCGCATATCGTTGCGGCAGCAGATAAGAAATATTCAACGTTCTCTTGAGATCACGGCCGTATATGTTACCCATGACCAGGAGGAAGCTCTCGAAATCTCCGATAGGATTGCCGTGATGAATAAGGGTGAAGTTCTGCAGGTCGGTCCGCCGGAAGAAATTTATCAGCGGCCCAGCGACCTCTTTGTAGCGGACTTTATCGGAAAAGCCAATTTTCTTGAAGGCGAGTTACATGGATCGGACTTCAAGCTTCCTGGCAACTTGGTAATACCACTTCAGCCGAAAAACTGTAAGGCTGGTAAGGGAATTCTTTTTACAAGGCCAGAATCCTTCTCTCATTCAAAGGAGGAAGGCTTTGGTGGAATTCGCGGACGAATAATTCAGCGATACTATCTTGGTAACTTACATCGATACCGAGTTGATATCGGTAATGAGATGTCTATTCTTCTGGAGACAGGAGAACAATATAACGAAGGTGATTTGATACAGCTAAAGGTAAGCAACTATGAAATCTTTAACCAATAAAGAATTTTTTTTCTCATCCCTTCCCGAAATGAAAGCGTTATTTGGCAACCTTGTTACAGTAAAGGATAAGGAAGGTTGTAAGTGTCCCGGCATTCATCAGGGATTTATTGCATCGATCATACAGTTTCAGCCCTTGCTTGAAATAGCAGTTTTTACTTCCGATGGCACTGAGGTCGAGTTTACTCTCAAGGAAGCGATATCTACTCCAATAGAGATATGTAAAACCTTCACTTCTTCGCTTGGGCTCATTATGGACCAACGCTTTTCGGTATTAGGAAATCAGGTCTTTCTTCACGTTGAATTCTCAAGAACTCCAGATGCGGGAATACTGGATTTCTCTGTGGATTTTTCGGGAGCGTTACTTTTTTCACCGCAAGGTGTTCCCTATCATTGGGAAGATGAAAAAATGGTGAATGCTTATATAAAAAGTCCTCAACAGCTCCATGGTATATGGAAAGAGACAAACTTTATACTTCGATTTTCTAGAAAACTAAACCAGCTTGCTTTGCATAAGATCAATGCCGATGAGATAAAAAGGGAACAGTACTTTTCCAGTCACAACCTGAAAAAGCGGTATACCTATTGGGTCGAGAGGCCTCAACGGGGAGGCTATGATGGAGCATCTTCTCTTTGTAGCAGAAATATGGGATATGCCGGAGCATGGATTCCGGACTTTTCCGACGGAAAAAAGGCAAGTATCGATATCAATTTTTCGGTTTTCTCAACAAATGAAGTTGCTGACTCTGATAGCCCAAAATCGATCGAAGAGGTAAGTTCTTTACTCAATACTGAATGGGAAGAATATATCCAGAAAATTCCAAATTTTCGATGTCAGGAAAAAAATCTTGAGAAAATTTATTACACGAGTTGGTACATTCTAAAGTCCGGTAGAATTCACTTTCCGGAAAAGCGTTTTAGATACCCGTTCACTTCGGTAAATAAATTTCACTACTATAATCAATTTTTTTGGGATTCTGCATTTCAGGCGATTGCCTGGCTTTGGTTTAACGATCCCGACCCTTCTGAAAGTGAGATGAAAAATTTTGTCGCTCACCAATGGCGGAACGGGATGATTCCCTACGAACTTTTTATGTATCCGGTAAATGGTCGGGAATGGATGGATGGGGATTCTCTCACCTCGGGGACAACGCAACCTCCCGTAATTGGCATCACCTTGAAGGAGGTTTTTACAAAATTCGGTAACAAGGCCTATCTCGATTTTTTCTATGATTCCCTGGTCGAGTATGAAAGGTGGTTAAGCCTTTACCGAGATTTGGGAAAAAGAGGACTTTCTTCTTATGTAAATATCTGGGAAACGGGTTGGGACAATAGTCCTCGCTTTGATGCTGCGGCTCGGAATAGGGTCCTTGACCCCTTTATTGAGGGGGTTGATTTTAACGTTTATATCTACATCTTACGTGAGACCATTCTCCAGATCGCTTCTGTTCTTGGTAAGCCTGAACCGCTGGGAATCCGGGAACATCAGGCAATGACAAAACGTAGCATGAATGAGTTGATGTACAACCAGGAAGACCACTTTTATTATGATTTGGAAGCGGCAAGCGATCACAGAATTCCGGTCAAGACTGCGGCTGGGCTTCTCCCTCTGATGACTGATATTCCATCGGCGGCGCAACGTTCGGCTCTCATCGATCGCTATCTATGTTCTGAAAAGGAGTTTCTAACGACCGCTCCCGTGCCCTCGGTAAGTCAAAGTGAAGAAAGTTATAGTTCTTACGATTTTTGGCGGGGAGCGAACTGGCCGCAAATAACCTGGTCCGTGTTGTATGGGATCTGTGAAAGTGAGCCGGATGAAGCAGGGAAGGTACTCGATAGATTTCTCCATTCCACAAGTGCAAATGAAAACTGCTATGAATACTACGATTCGGCCACAGGGGAGGGGGCTGGATTACCTTTTCAGGGGTGGGGTGCACTATATACCGATTTTATTATTCGATTTGTTGTCGGTATACATCCGACGAAAAAAGGGTTCCGATTTAATCCAGTTTCCAAGAAATACAGAAATTTCCAGCTTGATAATCTTATCTTGAAGGGGAGGAAGCTTTCTATAGAGCGAAAAGGCCAGACGTGGAATATAGGAATTGCAGGATATGGTGTCATTACATATGTCGAAACTCTTATATGTGATGTTGATCTTTCCGGCGTAGAGATCGCGATCTCTTTTGACCAAGAAAAAGCCGATCTCTCTTCGATTTCTTTTTCTGGTGCCTCTTATTGGCGGGAAAACAAGCTTTTTCTAACAGCTGAATGTTAAAGCACGCAGTTATTGCACCTTAGGGCCCCATGTTGTTGACATGGGGCCCGACCTCTTGCATGGCAAGTTTCATTTCTTTATTCTTAATACATTGTTGCAGCATATCTAACGCCTTTTTCGATTAAGGATATATCTATGGCCGTTACAATAAAGGATATTGCCAAGATTGCCGGTGTCACGCATTCAACCGTTTCGAGATGTTTAAATGATAAGCCGGGAGTTTCCGACGCCATGAGGGCGGAAATAAAACGTATAGCCCAAGATCTCGGCTTTGAATTTAATGCTAATGCGCGGAGTTTGCATACCAGCAAGACGGAGACGATAGGGATTATTCTTAATGAGGCAAATGATGATAATCAACCTCATCTATTTACAAATAATTTTCTTCGGCATATTAGACATCAGTTGGAAGAAGAGGATTTGGATACGATCACGACCTTTCCCCACAATGATTATTCGGGAAAAGATAATATTCAAAAAATTGTCAACAGGCGAAAGGTTGATGGCCTTATACTTCTTACTTCTTCGATCGAAAAAGAAACCGTTGATTTTCTTCGGGACGCTGAAATCCCGTTTGTTTTCTCCCACCAGATCCCTCCCGACGAATTTGGTAAGGTTAATGCCGTCTATTGTGACCATCGAAAGGGGGGGTATTTAGCGACTAAACACTTGATTGATTGCGGATACCGGAGGATTCTCTGTGTCACCCGACCCGATCAACGTTTGGAGTTTGCATTACGAACAGATGGTTATAGGCAGGCCTTGGAAGAGGCCGGAATAGCCGTTGATGAGACGATGATCCTAAAGGGGGGATCCTCCTTTGATTTCTGTCCGGAGGATGTGGAACGGGAAATCTTGCAAGTTTCAAAATACGATGCCATCTTTGCCCATACCGATCTTATCGCTCTTGAGATCATGAAAGAATTAGTCAAACATGGTATTTCTGTTCCTAAGGATATTGCCCTTATGGGCTATGATAATATTGAATTGTGTACCTTTTTTGAGCCTCATCTTTCGTCTGTTGCGCAACCCCTGGAAGACATATCGATAAAGACCTGTGAAATCCTGATTAAGCAGCTCGCCGGTGATAATACGGTAAAGCGGTTTGTTTTTCAGCCTCGTTTAATTCCTCGCGAAACGACCTAAAGCGTAAGAAAAAGAAATTCCTTTACAAAGGGAGAATTCGGGAATACCATAAAGCACACGTGTGAGTAGACATATTTATGGTGTGAAGGAGTAGTCTCTGGCTATACTGTATTGATTGTGTAAAAACGGCAGCTGCCTTATATGATTGTTAATGCTGTACAAAGAATAAGTTTTATTCTTTGTCGCATCTGTTTTGTGGGTACCCATTTGTATAGAACTCTTTTCAATTTCTAAGGAGATATACCCATGAAAAAAAGATTCTTATGGGGCGTTCTTGCATCGGTTCTTTTGTTGTGCACTTCGGCTTGTAACACCACGGGGAATTATGCCGAGAGCGATAAGTCGGAAGTCGCCGGATCATTATTCCTTGGCTCAAAAAGTCCGTACCCGGTACCTACTAATCTTGTCTACACAGAAGCTCCTGCTGGTTATGAGGCCTCGTTTGTGTATGTACTACATCGACACGGATCAAGAAATTTATCAAGTTTCAAATATGACAAGGCATGGCTTGAATTGTTGGATACTGCTGGAAAAGAGGGGCAATTAACAGAAGCCGGGACCATGCTTTATGGGGAAATAAAGCAGATTGCAGATTACGAGGTTGGTAAATACGGTCTTTTAACAAACCTCGGAAAAGATGAACTTTTTGGCATCGGAAAAAGGGTTGGAGAAAATTTCAGCGATCTCTTTCGTACGGGAAGCCCTCTTTTTGCCGATGCTACCTACAAAGAGCGGACTCAAGAGTCTCGGGACAGCTTCTTGGCGGGACTTCAAGCTTCAGGTTATCATGGCGAAATACAGAAAACTTTCTATGAAAAGAAAAAAGATCCCTACCTGCGTCCCATGGATTTGGCTAAGAAGTACAGCGATTATTTCGATAATGGCGCCTGGCACGAGACGGTAAGAGCGTATGAAAATAGCGATACTGTGCGTTTGATGGCGAAAAGGGTCTGTTCTCAGTTTTTTGAAGCAAGCTTTCTTCAGAAATTGGACAGTGGTGAGATGGAATTTTGTGATGAGAAGGGAAAGGTCATAATTGATAGCGCTGCTACGGCAAGTTCCGCATTGTATGAACTTTATATCATCCTTCCTGCACTGCGTGAAGACGGATTCGCCGATATTAATGTAAAAAAGTACTTTCGTGATGACGAACTCCAAATGTTTGAAACGATACAGAATGCAAAGTCCTTTTATAAATATGGTAGTGGAAGTCCTTCTTCACAGGCCCTCTCACTTAATATCATGGCACCCTTGGCCAAGCACATGATCAACACCATTGATGCATCCTTGGATGAAAGTTCCCCGTACCTTGCGGTGTGTAGCTTTGCGCATGCAGAAACTCTGGTCCCTCTCGTCGGATTTCTTGATATTGAGAATGCCGGTAAGGCTTATGATTCCGTTGAAGAAGCGGTAGAAAACTGGAACACCGCTTATTATGGACCGATGGGTGGAAATTTGCAATTGATTGTCTATAGATCACCCGGTAAAGAAGCTCTTATAAAAGTTCTTCTTAACGAAAGAGAAAGCCGATTTTCTGAAGAGATATCCCCTTTTCTTGGGCCTTACTATCATTGGTCCGAAATCAGGCAGTATTATCTTAAAAAGGTAGAGGCTTTGGGCGTATTTCCCGACAGTACTGTTGAAGAGGATATTTCAAATCTGAAGAACAATTTCTAAACGGTGTACACGCGACTTGTTCGGGGGGACACATCCCAAAAGGATGTGCCCCCTTTTGTTTTAGATTTTTCTTTACAAATGCAAAAAACGAAGATACCATATAACACACACGTGTGCGTTGCGTAAACAAACGTGTGTTTTAGGAGGGAAACTATGAAAAAACGAGTGATGCTTTTCTTAACGGCGATGATTTTGGGGACAGCTCTTTTACTGAGTTGTGGTGGAGGTTCCGCAGAAAAAAGTGACGGAGAGGGGAAAGCGGAGTCGACACACCTTACTATGTATTGTGCTCTTCCAGAAACGGAAATTCCTTCATACCTTGAGGCCTTCAAGGAAGATACCGGGATTACCGTCGATTTTGTTCGCTTGTCGGCTGGGGAAGTATTATCAAAGGTTCAAGTTGAAAAGAATAATCCACAGGCAAGCATTTGGTATGGAGGCAATTGTGATACCTTTATTGCTGCTGCTGCCAATGACCTTCTCGAGCCCTATAAGTCATCGGAGCTGATCAATATTCCTACCAGTTATCAGGATCCTGACGGTTATTGGTCTCCCGTCTATGTTGGAGCTCTGGCTTTTGCCGTCAACAAGGAATGGTTTGCCGACCATTCACTTTCCTATCCTACTTCCTGGAACGATCTCTTGAATCCGGAATACAAGGATCAAATTTCAATGGCTCATCCCGGATCTTCAGGTACGGCATATACCATTCTGGCCACAATGGTTCAGATGCTTGGGGAGGAAGAGGCAATGGCCTATATGGGGGAACTGGACAAGAATATTCGTCAATATACAAAATCAGGTTCTGCACCACCGAAGAATGTTGGTTTGGGAGAGGCAGCCATCGGTCTTGCTTTTTCTCATGATTGTTTAAAGCCTGCAGTTCAAGGATATCCTGTGGAGACTGTCTTTCCGAAGGACGGTACCGGCTATGAGATTGGTGCCATTGCAATTATAAAGAATGGACCAAAAGAAGAACATGAGAATGCAAAAAAGTTTATTGATTGGGTCTTAAGTGAACGAGCCCAGGATATCTATTCACAAAACGATTCTTTTCGTCTACCTGTTAATATGCATGCGAAGGTTCCTTCCGGTGCCATCAGTATCGATAAGCTTCCGATAATCGAATACGATTTTATTTGGGCTGGAGAAAACCGTAAGCGGCTCATTGAGAAATTCAGCGATGTCGTTTCCAACGCAAATAATCTTAAATAGATGAACCTATCCGGAAGCCTGAAAAGGCTTCCGGTATTTTGAAGGAAATATTATGAGAAACGGCACAAACGATCTTATGTGGAAGATGAAAATGATATTAAAAGAGCCAATTTTGATTATTTTCATTCTTCTTTTGTTGTTACTTTTAACCGTTTTTGTTTTTTATCCATTATTAATGCTGATAAAATACAGTATTACTGCGGATGGCGGTGAGCTTTCTCTTCAAACCATCTGGGCCGTGGTAAAAAACAGTTCGTATAGAATTATCTTTAGCAACAGCATTAAACTCGGGCTTATCTCGGCATGTATAGCAACGATTATCGGATACATTTTTGCTTTTGCCATTACCCGAACAGAACTCCCCATGAAGGGATTCATGAAAACGATGGCGACTCTGCCAATTGTATCGCCGCCGTTTGTTCTCTCTCTTTCTATCATATTTCTTTTTGGAAGGAAGGGGTTGATTACAAACGGGCTGCTTGGGATTACGGATTTTAATGTATATGGCATGCATAGTTTGATTTTGGTCCAAACAATTTCTTTTTTTCCTGTTGCCTATCTGACGCTTTCTGGTATTTTGCAGGCTATAGACTCTTCGGTGGAAGATGCTGCACTTAACCTTGGGGCATCACGATGGAAAATCTTCTGGACTGTGACCTTTCCTTTATCGCTCCCTGGTATCTTTAGTGCATTTCTCTTGGTATTCATACAATCTTTACAGGATTTTAGTAACCCTGCCGTTATAGGCGGAGGATTTCCTACATTGGGTGTTGAAGCGTATCGCGTAATTACCGGCATGTATGATCTAAGAACAGGTGCAATTCTCTCTATCATGTTGTTGATTCCCAGTTTGATGGCCTTTCTCCTTCAGCGATACTGGATAAGCGGAAAGGGATTTGTCACCGTGACTGGTAAACCCTCTCAGAACAGAACCAAATTGAATCAGAGGCACATTGTTATACCGCTTTTTGCGGTTTGCTTACTTTTTTGTGCCGTCATAGTGCTTTTCTATGGAACGGTCATTGTCGGGGCCTTTGTAAAAGTTTGGGGCGTAAATTATTCCTTTACCCTTGATCATTTTCGGTATGTCTTTTCCATAGGTTTCAAACCACTGAGGAATGCGGTTACTCTGGCAATTATTGCGACACCCATTACCGGTCTAACGGGGATGGCGATTGCTTTTTTAACGGTCAGAAAAAGTTTCTTTGGTAAACGCTATATGAGCCTTGCATCGTTGCTTACCTTTGCCCTTCCCGGGACCGTTGTTGGTATCAGTTATATTCTTGCGTTCAACGATCGTCCCTTTTTGCTGACAGGGACGGCGGTGATTCTTATCTGTGTATTTGTTTTCAGAAATCTTCCGGTAGGAATTGAGGGAGCTAGTTCCGCTCTTATGCAGATTGATCCTTCAATTGAAGAGGCCTCTATAAACATGGGCGCTGGTAGTTTTTATACCTTTTTCCACATAACCCTTCCGTTGATTCGGGGAGCCTTCTTTTCCGGGCTGGTGTATTCGTTTGTCAGAGCCATGACGGCGGTGAGTGCCATTATTTTTCTCGTTTCGGCGCGTTGGAATGTTGTCACGACCAGGATTTTTTCACTTTTTGAGGTGAGCCAGTACAGTGATGCCGCAGCGTACATTGTGATAATGATCATCGTAATAGCATGTGCAATTTATGTTCTTAATTTTCTCGTAAGTAAAATGGATCCCGAAAAAAACGCTATGGTAAGGAAATAGAAAGATGAGAAACCGAATTGAGGATGCAATTAAGGCAAAGAGCAGTAGCCTTCGTCTGGTAGATGTGACAAAAAAGTTTCGTCAAATAGGGGGATCAGGAGAGGTCATTGCTGTTGATAATGTTAATCTTTCGATTGAATCCGGCGAGCTTGTTACCCTTTTAGGTCCTTCCGGTTGTGGAAAAACTACAACGTTGAGAATGGTTGCTGGATTTGAGAGTGTGACCTCCGGTAAGCTTTTTCTCGGAGATGAAATGATAGAATCGGTTCCTCCGAATAAGCGTGATATGGCTATGATGTTTCAGAGCTATGCACTTTTTCCTCATATGACCGTATATAACAATATACGCTATGGTTTGAAGATAAAGAAACTTCCCGAGGCCGAGATAACACAGCGGACAAATCAGATAATCGAGCTTATGCAAATCAAAGGGATGGAAAACAGACTTCCTTCGCAAATCTCCGGGGGACAACAGCAACGTGTTGCATTAGCGAGGGCGGTCGTCATTGAGCCCAAGGTCCTGCTGTTTGATGAGCCTCTTTCAAACCTTGATGCAAAACTTAGGGAATATATGCGTGATGAGCTTCGTGCACTTCAAAAACGATTAGGAATAACCAGCCTGTATGTTACGCACGATCAATCCGAGGCCATGGCCATATCGGATAAAGTGGTACTTATGAATGCCGGGAGGATTGTTCAGGTTGGAACTCCCTTGGATTTGTATAATGAACCGGCCACCCTTTTTGTTGCAGAGTTTATAGGAAAGTCTAATTTTCTCCCGTGCGAAATAAAGGAAAAAAATGACGACGGTATTGAGTCGGTTATTCTTGGTGCTAGAATTACCGTACCCTCTCCGGGAAAGAATTTTTCTTTTTTCAAAGGAGAGGCCACTGCCGTAATTCGGCCCGAATTTATTAGGGTATTAGAAAAAGAAGATGGGCAGTTTACAGGAGTAGTACGAAAGACGGTTTTCTTCGGTAATTTTGTCGAATACGAAATAGAAATCAAAAATAGGATCATCAAAGTTGAATCATATTGTCCGCTTGAAAAGAAAATATATCAAGTAGAGGATGTCGTCGGCATAGCCGTGAATCTCGATGGTATACGTTTGCTGAAAAATAACGATGGGGAAGCGGATGCTTGAGTATACACTTGTAATATGTGACATCGATGGGACATTGGTAGATGCTGAGAAAAAGATTTCCCCATTTAATAAAAAGATGATAAAAGAGTTTTGCCGCTGTGGAGGAAGGATCTCTTTTGCAACGGGAAGAATCGAGAAATCGGCGATTCCCTATTATGAAGAATTGGAGATGCATATCCCGATTATTTTATATAACGGGGCAAGAATTTATCACCCCGATACAAAAACGGCAATCTACGATTCTTTTCTTACCACGTGTGATGTCGATAGGGCCATAGATCTTTTACCACAATTCCCCTTTGATTATGTTTTTTATTCGAATGGAGAGGCTTATACCCTGAAGAGGTCCGATAATGTACGCCGATACGAGGAGGGAGATAGAATTACTTGTGCCTTGATCGACAGTGTTGACGTGATAAAAGAAAGAGAGATAACAAAAATTCTGATGATCGGTGATAATAGTTCGTTTAAGGAATTTCGTGACCTCTTCTCTGATGATGCTGCTACCTCTGCCAGGCTTGTGCAATCTGAATTAACGTTCCTTGAAATTCTTCCAAGTGCTGTGAGCAAAGGAAGTTCGTTGTTGCATTTGGCCGACTACCTCGGGATTGATATGAAACGGATTGCCTGTTTTGGCGATGGCTTGAATGACATGGAGATGATACGTAATGCGGGATTGGGGGTTGCCATGGGGAATGCTCGCCAGGAATTGAAAGACGCTGCCGATATAGTTGCTCCTTCCAATACCGAAGATGGAGTTGGAAAGATCTTAGCAGCCATCATGGAGAAAAAAATATGACATACGATATAACAATGATCGGGCATATCTCAAAAGATGTCATGATTTACCCCGAAGATGAGCAAAGATTTATCGGAGGACCTGTCATCTATTCCTCAATCGCTGCTGCTCGTTCGGGAAAACGGATACATGTTATTACAAAATGTTCGGAGAAGGATAGAGCGGCGCTAAGCGGTATGGAAGCGGAGGGCGTGAAGGTTAGCTGGTTATCTTCACCCGATACAACCAGTATAGAGAATATATATCTTTCCGATGATCGCGAAAGGCGAAAGGTTCGGCTTTTAAGTAAAGCCTCTTCTTTTTCTCTCGAAGAGCTCCCGGAAGAAGGCAGCCTCATCTTCCATTTGGCAGGTTTGTTTAGGGGCGAGATACCTGATGCAATTATTCCGCATCTTGCGAAGAAAGGGAGTGTCGGTGTCGATGCCCAAGGCCTTCTTCGGTGTAACGAAAAAGGAGCGCTTTTTTTCAAGAACTGGGAAAACGCTCATCAGCTCATGCCCCATATCAGCTACTTTAAGGCGGATGCAATGGAGGCTGAAATACTAACCGGAACCTCTGATAGAAAAGATGCCGCACGAATCCTTGCCGATATGGGGGCAAAAGAGATCGTCATTACCCATCATGACGGAGTTCTTGTTTTGGTAAACGGCGAATTCTGTTATGCTCCCTATACTGCTGCTAATCTGTCAGGTAGGACCGGCCGGGGTGATACCACCTTTGCCGCCTACATGGCTGTACGACTTGATTCCGATCCCTCTTGGGCAACGGCTTATGCCGCCGCCCTCTGTTCCATGAAAATGGAGGCCCCGGGCCCATTCTCGGGAACTGAGGAGATGGTATATGAACGAATGGAGCGTATGGGATTTTCTCGTAAAGGCCGAGAAAAATAGTCGAACGAAAAAAATTGACCGCTGTACATATGCATGCTATAATTACTTAAACGTTTTAGTTGAGGGATTGTCATGCGAGTGACCATCAAAGATATTGCGAGAGAGGCGGGAGTCTCGACTGCTGCCGTGTCCAAGGCCTTGAATGGACAACCGGATATTGGTGAAACGACGAGGTTGCGAATTATCCGGATCAGTCGTGAATTGGGTTATACCCCGAATATGATTGCCCGCAATTTGGTAACAAAGGG
The DNA here is from genome assembly GCF_000143985.1 of Sediminispirochaeta smaragdinae DSM 11293. Lineage (GTDB taxonomy): Bacteria > Spirochaetota > Spirochaetia > DSM-16054 > Sediminispirochaetaceae > Sediminispirochaeta > Sediminispirochaeta smaragdinae. The sequence goes on from NC_014364.1 coordinate 2,006,645, forward strand.
GAATAAGACCATTGGTGTATTAATTCCCGATATATCCACGCCCATTTATCCTCGTATCTATAAGGGGATAAATGAAACGGCCATGAAGTATGGATATACACTTTTGCTTGGCGACACAAAACGGAGCATAGAAAGCGAAAAGAAATATATCATGACGATGATGGAGAATAGGGTGGCCGGGCTTCTTGTCAGTCCTGTTAGCAATGATATCTCTCATATTGTACAGGTCGTTCGGGGACAGATACCGATCATCTATTTTGGTGGAAAGGTCAACGACGCAATGCAAAATTCCATAGGTATCGATAATTATCACGGCGCCATGCTCGCCGTTGATTATCTAACGGGGCTCGGACATAAGGATATCATCATGATCTGTGACGATCTTGATACGAAAACACGACATGATCGAGTCGATGGATATACGGAGGCAATGAAAAGAAAGGGATTAAAACCTCTTGTCGTTTTTAACAATGAAGGTCTAAAGGGACGTCAGTGTGGTGTTTCGGCCATACGCCATATCATTGCGGGGAGAACACTTCCTACGGCTGTTTTTGCCTTGAACGATTTGATGGCAATAGGGGCTATGGAGGCTCTCTCCGAGGCGGGGATACAGGTTCCCGAGGCTGTTTCCGTTATGGGCTATGATGATATTTCATTTGCATCTCTCCCGATGATAGGACTTTCTACCATTTGGCAACCGAAGTTTAAAACAGGAGAGATGGCTCTCGAGCTATTACACAAAAAGTTGCAGGATGATCCTGTAACAGAAGATCGCAAGATTGTCTTGCAGCCTGAACTGAGGATCAGGACATCGACCTGTCGAATTTAAATTTTTTGTTAGATACTTAAACGTTTAAGTATGGAGGAGTTCAGATACATGAAAAGATCGTATGCATATGAAACACATGCTCATACGACCGAAGTAAGCAGTTGTGGCCGAGTAAGGGCTGCCGATGCTCTTAGGATGTACAAGAGTGTCGGCTACCAGGGGATTATTTTTACCGACCATTTTCATGACGATTATGTTTCTTCTCTTGGAAACATGAGTTGGGAGGCCAAGATTGATTGCTACCTGACAGGCTACCGGGAAGCTGCCAAAGTGGCTGGCGAATTGGACATGGATGTTTTATGGGGAATGGAGCTGCGTTTTACCGAAAACGATAACGATTACCTTGTCTATGGAATAGATAGTGACTTCTTGAAGGGGTGGGTAGATCTTCATCGTTCATCGATCAGCGTATTTATGGAATCAATTAAGAGTAGGGCAGATATTTTGGTATATCAGGCTCATCCTTTTCGCGATGGCTGTCGGTTGGTAGATCCAGTGATCGTCCATGGTTTGGAAATCTATAACGGAAACCCACGACATGATTCAAGAAATAATCTTGCCGCACAGGCGGCTGCGGAAAACAGTACGCTTATCTTGTCCGGTTCTGATTTTCACAGACCCGGTGATCTGGCAAGCGGCGGGGTGTTCCTGCCAGAACGTATCTCCTGTAATGCCGAACTTATTACCGCTTTGAAAGCTATTAGTTATGACGCTTTAATCGCAAAGGAACCCGTATGCAAATAGATACCGTACTCTTTGATATGGGGGGAACACTGGAAGAAATTTCCTATTCCTCTACTGTAGGCTCGATGATTGAAAAACGTTTTGAAAACATTTTAAAGGTTCCTTTCTCGTCGATTACGACAGAGGGAGGCGATGCCTTTTATACAACACTCCTTGAGCGATATAGCGAATACCGTTGTTTTAGGGAGAGAACCTATATAGAGGTTCATCCAGCCATGGTATGGAGGGATTGGATTCTGAAAGGGCTTTCGATTCCCGATAATGTTATTTTTGATCATTGTGAAGAGCTTGCCTATTTCTGGGAAACAGAAGTAATCAACCGCTGTTGCCGGAAAAACACCGCCATGATGCTTGAGGAATTACATTCTCGAGATATCAAGATGGGTATCATCAGTAATACTGGCAGCTTCACGCAGGTGTATAAATCACTGGACCGATACGGAATCCGTTCTTTTTTTGATAAGATCGCACTTTCCTGCGCCTATGGCATTCGTAAGCCTCATGGATTTTTGTTCAGGGATATTCTGAATCAGATGGGTGCCGATGCGAAAAAAACACTCTTTGTGGGCGATACAATAACTCGAGATGTACTTGGAGCAAAAAATGCAGGCCTGTTCGGATCGATTCAAATTCAGTCCGATTTTACAAAGCTCAGTGACGGGACACTCTCAGAGGATAGCCGACCGGATTATATCATCCAGGACCTCATGAGCATTCCATCGATCATCGACGAGATCAATCAACGTCAATAAAAACATTATACCGAAAAAGGGGGGTATGTAATGGTTTCTTCTGAAATTTCAGCGATGGGGAAATTTAGTAAAAAAATGCATTATAATAAAACCAGATTATTTAATTACCTGCGGAATCCCCCGAATCTGATTACCATCGTCTCTATTATCGTTCTTTTATATTTGGTAGTCATTCCGTTGTGGGAGATTCTCAGTAATACGTTTCAACTACAATTTCGTGATGCAATGAAAACCGGCCTCTCCGAAGGCTCGTTTACCTTACGTTATTGGATACAGACTTTTGCCAGTACCATAAGTAAGGCAATGTTTTATAAACCCCTGGTCAATTCGTTGCTCATCTCTCTGAATGTCTCTGTCTTCGGTATCCTCATCGGTGGAATCCTGGCATGGCTGGTTACCCGTACTGATCTACCTTTGAAGAACTTTTTTTCATTTATTCTCGTTGTTGCGTATATGGTTCCCTCGTGGTGTAAGGCTCTGTCTTGGCAGATTATCTTTAAAAACGATAGGATCGGCGGATATCCTGGTATGTTTCAGTCTATCTTCAAGATCGCGCCACCCAACTGGATATCGTATGGTTTTTTTCCAATCGTCATTACTTTGTCCCTGCATTATTTTGTGTTTTCTTTCCTACTCATTTCTGCGGCGTTGTCCTCCATCGGAGGGGACCTTGAAGAGATGGCGGAGATAACCGGAGCAAAACGAAGTACCATTTTGCGGAGGATTACCTTTCCTCTCGTCATGCCGGCCATCCTGTCCTCGTTTATTTTGACCTTCTCAAAGGCAATAGGCTCTTTCGGTGCACCGGCGTTTCTGGGATTGAAGGTGAACTATTACACCTTGTCGACCATGATCTATGCCAATATCCGTAACCGTATGACCACTCAGGCGTTTACTTTGTCGATTGTATTGATTCTTGTTGCCAGTTTTACGGTTTACCTTAACCAGAAGGCCATTGGAAAACGTAAGAGTTTTACGACAATTGGCGGAAAGAGTACACGTCGGAATTTTATAAAGCTTAAGAAATTTAAACCCCTGGTTACCATCGCGGTTTTCCTTTTTGTCGTTTTAGGCGTCATTATGCCGCTGGTCGTTTTGGTCCTTCAAAGTCTCATGTTGAAGAAAGGGGTCTACAGTCCGAGCAATTTGACGCTTCATTTCTGGATTGGGGAGAGTAATCCCGCTATAGCCGATGGAGAGGCAGGCATTTTCCATAATCCGAGAATCTGGCTTGCACTCGTCAATACGATGAAGCTTGTTATTATAACGTCTCTAATCGCAACTGTTGTCGGCCTTCTTCTGGGATACATCATCTCAAGGGGACGCAAGAAAATCAGTGGTCGGTTTATTGAACAAATTTCTTTTACCCCTATGCTGATTCCTTCTATTGCGTTGAGTACCATCTATCTTTCAATGTTTTCCAAACAGCAGCTCTTTCTGCCTGTCCTGTACGGCACCTTTTCGTTGCTCGTTCTAATCAGCATTGTTAAATACCTGCCCTTTGCGGTTCGATCGGGAACCAGCAGCATGATGCAAATTAATAGTGAACTTGAAGAGGCCGCAAAGATCGAGGGAACACCATGGCACAAAATTTTTTCAAGGCTGATTCTCCCTCTCGCCAAAGGAGGAATTTTCAGTGCCTTTTTATTGATCTTTATTAGTGGAATGAAAGAGTTGGCATTGATCATGCTTTTAGTCACGCCCGAAACCTCGACCCTGACGACCTTGACCTATTCGTATACGGAGTCAGGTTTTGAGCAGTTTTCCGATGCAATTACAACATTAATTATTTTTATCATCATCGTTGTTAATTTCATTGCCAGAAAAGTCAGTAAAGCGGACATTTCTCAAGGAATAGGAGGTTGATATGAGCCGGATAGAACTGAATAAGGTAAATAAATACTATGATAAAGCACTTATCCTGAAGGATGTTGACCTTGTAGTGGAGGAGGGGGATTTCATGACCCTTCTTGGTCCGTCGGGATGTGGAAAGACCACTACGCTGCGGGTTATTTCCGGCTTGGAGAATCCTCAAAGTGGCACGGTGTCTATCGATGGCAGGGTTGTGGCCGACCCGAAAAGTGGTAGGTTTGAGCCGCCCGCCAAAAGGGATCTCAACCTTGTTTTTCAAAGCTATGCTCTTTGGCCCCATATGACCGTTTTTGAAAATGTTGCCTTTGGCCTAACTGTAAAAAAAGTTCCCAAAAACGAGATTAAGACGAACGTAATGTCCGCATTGGAGAGGATGCAAATCGGTCAGTACGCCGATCGCTATCCTTCGGAATTATCAGGTGGGCAACAACAGCGGGTTGCCATAGCACGAGCCATTGTTTCCCAACCTAAAATTCTTCTTTTAGATGAACCGCTTTCCAATTTGGATGCAAAACTCCGTATAGACATGCGTGCCGAATTAAAGCGACTGCATAAAGAGTTGAAGACCACAATCATCTACGTGACCCACGACCAGGTCGAAGCGCTTACCCTTTCTTCCAAGATCGCCGTCTATTTTGAAGGGGTGCTTACACAATGCAATACACCAAGTGAAATCTACAATAACCCTGCTACATTGCGGGTTGCAGAGTTTATTGGTAATCCGAAGATTAATTTCCTTTCGGGTATCCTCGCGGATATAAGGGATAATCAATTAACTGTTCAATGCAGTTTCGGGCCCCTTACATGTAAGAATATCGACGAACGAGACAATGACTCCGTAGGCATTGTTTCCGAATCATCTTCCGGGCTTGAGGTAACCGTTGCTATTCGTCCCGAAGATATCCTTATCGAAAAAAATGAGCAAGACGGATATATCCCATGTTGCGTTTCTTCTATTCTTCCTGCCGGATCGGAAACACTGCTGGAACTCGAATTGGCAAATAGTCTTCTCATGGTGAAAGAGGTTGGCCCCCAACGCTTCGATGTCGGCGATACGGTCTGGGTCCACATGAAGCAGGAACGAATGAATTTATATGAAAATGAAAACGGCACTTTGATTATGCGTGCCCAATGATGGAATCTATCGGAACCAATACATACACGGTTCCGATTAATTTTTTTGTAAAGGAGAAAATCGATGAAGCATGTAAAACGATTAGGTATTCTGGCAGTTATCCTACTTTTGGTGTTTGCATTTTCTTCCTGCTCGAATAGTAAAAGCGAGGAGGGGACAGCCTCCATTTCGGATGGGAAAAGTTGGGAGGAAACTTCAGGATTTCATGACAAACTAAGTGTGGAAGAACTTTACGAAAAAGCCAAAGAAGAAAAAACCGTTACGATCTATTCTATGTCCAGCCGACTAAACGACGTTAAAGAGAGCTTTGAAGCGCAATATCCGGGGGTTGAAGTCGTCGTCTACGATATGAGAAATTCCGAAATCCTGGAAAAGTTCCAAAGAGAATACAATGCCGGTATCCATACTGCAGACGTGCTTTTTATAAAGGACACCGACGGGGCTGTTTATAATGAGTTCGTTAAGATGGGACTTTTGAAAGAGTATATTCCCCAAAATATGATGAAAAGCGCTCTTCCCGAGTACCAAAAAGGCGCCTATGTTCCTTACTTTGAGATGAAGCAAATTTTTTACAATTCGGAAGTGTACGATTCTTGCCCCATTGATAATTGGTGGGATCTGACACGTCCTGAATATAACGGTAAGATTATTCTGAGGAGTCCAATAGAAAATTCCGAAATCATGGGGCTGTTTATTGCCTTTGTAAAGAATAGTGATGATATGGCTTCTGCTTATGAAAAAGAGTTTGGTGAAAAGCTGGTTTTAAACGGAACGGAACATGCCGGTTATGAATTTTTAAAACGTCTTATCAATAATGATTTGATTATCATGACGTCAGATACCGATATCACTGAGGCTGTCGGGGCTCCTGGACAAAGTGATCCTCCTTTCGGGATTGCAACCTCCAGCAAGATGCGTAAAGCAGGTGATGATCTGCTGATTAATGTTGCCAATGATTTGTTGCCTCGTTTGGGCGTGCTTGATCCTGCATATCTCTATATTACCGATCAATCGGAACATGTGAATGCCGCAAAGCTTCTACTTCGTTGGATAGGGGGTGAGGCCGACGGAACGGGTGAGGGATTTAAACCCTTTCATGTCAGAGGTTCCTGGCCTTCACGTACGGATGTTGCTCCTATCGACACACCTCCCCTGAATTCCCTGAACCTATGGCCCTTGGATCTTAACTATAACTACATGATCCTTGATGATATGCGAAATTTCTGGCTTACCTTGCAATAATTCTTTTCGCTTCGCAACCGGGATGTACATAAGGCATCTCCGGTTGCGTGCTCCAAGGACAAAAAAATGCTATACGATATAACAATGATCGGTCATGTCTGCAAAGACACTGTATTTGATGGGGGAGTTCGCTCCGAAAGTCTGGGTGGGGCGGTCTACTTCTCTTCTGCCGCCGCGCTGCGCTCGGGAAAGCATGTTCATGTTATTACAAAGGCTGCAGAACAAGATGATCTCTTGCTTGATGAGATGAGACAAAATGGGATAGCGGTCACAAGGCAGGATTCGCCTCAAACAACCTGTATGGCGCTGCATTATGATTCGGTTGATCGTGAGCGACGTGAGATTCTTTTGGCTGCTCAGGCATCGTCGTTTTCTATTGCCTCCTTTCCGCCTGTCGAAAGCCGAATTTTTCACTTGGCAGGATTGGTAAGAGGAGAGATTCCTGAAGATTTTATCCCCCACTTGGCTCAAAAGGGTGATCTTGCCGTGGATGTTCAGGGGTTTATCCGCTGCAATGAAGGAGAAAGGCTCCTATTCAAACCCTGGGAAAACGCTGATGACTTGCTTCCTTTTATTAGATTTTTAAAAACGGATGCTGCCGAGGCGGAAATTCTCACAGGAGAGAAGGATCGAGAGAAGGCTGCTATCTTGTTGAACAGAAAAGGGGCGAAAGAGGTCCTCATCACGCATAACAGTGAGGCCCTTTTATGCGTTGATGGTAAGATCTATACGGCTCCATTTACTCCCTCTAATTTATCCGGCCGTACAGGGCGGGGAGACACCACTTTTGCCGCTTATCTTGCAAGACGTGTGGAAGATGCACACCCGGCCGAGGCTCTGCGGTATGCCGCTGCGCTCTGCTCTATTAAGATGGAGCATCCCGGTCCCTTTGAGGGAAGTATCAGTGAAGTATATGCGCGGATGAAAGCAATGACATAATATCTCGAAAAATGATAGAATTTTCCTTAAAAAGAGGTGGAATGTATAAAACACCATTGTATTTTTAAATATATAATGGTACACTTTCTCAACGGTTCGTTGAGCCGTATCTTTTTTTTCGGCTGTGCCCCGGTTCCCGCCGGGGACTTTTTTAACGTTGTCTACTGTTCCGAATCCTGGTGATTGAAGGGACACAATTCTTTTCCTCGCAGTCAATTGAAGGCCAAACTATGGGAAAAAGTAAGCACCGACATAAAAACAAGGATTTTACCGGCAAAAGGGCATGCATACCACCAGGATTCGGAACACTACATTAAAGTTGTGTAGTGTTTTGAGTCTTGGTAACTTCTTCACCTAATCTACTGTTTGCAACACTATTTTCAAGAGCTTACTTGACTGTTAAATAAGTGATATGGGATACTGATTCTCAATACAAAGGACACTTTTCGTTTTTTGGAGAGAATAGAGCCAATGCCTCGAGGTAGAACCAAGAAAGTTGTATCTCTCAAAAACAAGCTGATAGAGCGTATTCAGTCGGACTATTATAAACCAGGAGACCGATTTCTTTCAAATCGATATATCGAAGAGCGGTTTGGCGTTAGCTATCAGACCGCCTATCGGATTACAAAAGAGTTGGCAGAAGAGGGGTATCTTACTCTTGTCCCTTCCTCTGGTGCCTTTATTGCAGGTCCTCAAAATAAGCTGAAAGGTGTTTCGCTTTTTTTTCAGTCAAGAGCACAACAGAAAGGTAGCTTCGGGAATCGTTTGCTAAGGGGAATTGTTCAGGAGCTGAGGCGTGCGGATATTCTTACTCAGACCTTTTATCTTGAACAAGGAGAAAAATTGGATATTGATCCAGCTTTCTTTCCTGTCCTGTGGGAAACCCCACAACTTCTTGAGGCTATTACTACACGAAGGCAGTATTGTCTTCTACTGAATGAGCGTCCAAAACCAGGTATCAGCAGTACCTTTGTAGACAGCATTACTATCGATGATTTTTCGGGAGGAGTTACCGCTGCTGAGTTATTCCTGCAAAAGGGGACGATCCACGATCCTGTGATCATAGCAGGCCCCGATCGTGATCTCAGAAGCATTGCTAGAGTCCAGGGCTTTCTCTCCCTTTTCCCTGATGCAAGCGTGTTTAAAGCAGATAGCTGGTATTTTGAGCCCGGATATATTCAAGCTTCAGTCTTATTTCTCAATCCTGTCGATGCGGTATTTTGTTGTAATGACCGTTTGGCTTCTGCCGTTGTCAGTTATATTTATGATCACACAAAAAAGCATGTTCCCATTATTGGTTTTGATGATGCACCGATATCGGAGCAGATGAATATTGCGACCATAGCAATTCCCTGGGATGATTTTATAAACCTGTCGGTTGATATAATAAAGGGCAGGTTATCAAACACCCTGAATTCTACTATTCATTATGTGCTTGTGACTCGCCCTATTCATAGAGGCAATCTTATTTCTTATCACATGCCTTGATGGCTATCCTTTGCAAAACAGGATGCGCCTATTGCCCCTGCATAATCTTTCAGATTGGGTATGATGAGCGACACTCGTTCGCCGTTAGGTCTCCATTCAAACTGATCGAGGAAATTATGTAATGGTATAAATAAATCCTTACCAGCCTTTGCAATTCCCCCGCCGATGATAATTGCTTCTGGATCAAGAATATTGATGAGTGAAGCAATTGCCGCCGCAAGAGCCCTGACTGATTCAAGCCAGATCGAAGTTGCATACGGATCATTCTGTCGATAACGCTCGACGAGTATTTTTGTCGAGCTAATGCGTCCTTCTGTTCGTTCGGAAATAGAGTTATCTCCTATATAAGTATCGATACTACCGGGAGTACCGCAAATATCGGGGCCTCCTTTGTAATTTACACTGAGGTGCCCAATATGGCCGGCTCTTCCCAACCTCCCTTGAAATAATTTCCCGTCGAGCATAATCGCTCCACCGACTCCAGTTCCAAGAGTGAGCATGATAACATCTTTTCGTCCTTTTGCAGCACCAAGCTGCACTTCCCCGTAAAGAGCAGCTTGTGCGTCGTTAAGGACAAAAATTTTCCCGGGAGAATCGAGGTAGACTTCCCAGTCTAAGTTTTCCAAACCAAGGAGACGGCCTGGCATCGCTGTAATTCTTTTGTTGTTTGTATCTGCAAGCCCGGGAGATGAAATACCGATCCACGATGGATCACGACCCTGTTCGCTTTTAATTTTGCTTATCCCTTGGCGAATACGCTGTGCCCATATTGGGGCTCCTTGCTGAAGGCTCTCGAAATGATCGTTCGTCTCCCACAGATAGTTTTTCAGGATCACCCGATTTTCCTGCATTACTACTGCCTTAATGAGCGTTCCTCCCAAATCAATGCCTATCCCGTAGTTCATCTTTCTTGCTCCGATATATTCCACTCAGTAATTTTCAATATTCTGCCAGTCGGCATGAAAAGCTTCTATTGCTTCATCGACGAGATCTTGGCGGAGAAAGGATTCGACATCTTTTTCCCAAATAAAACCTGATTTGATGCCCTGTTCGGCATACGTTTCAATTTCCGTTGCATGATAAATTCCTGTACAAATTTCAATATTAAGTTGTTGTCGGTCAATTATTTTCTGCATCTTTATAACGCCTTCCATTTTACTCATGATATTGCGTTTCTGCAGCATTCCTGAGTATGGGGCAATTTGTTTCGCACCGGCTGCGGAAGCCAGTAACATCCAAGAACTTGTAGGAACCACTGTTGCCATAGTAGGGATATTCCGATCAGCAAGCCTTCGAATTACCTCTATACCCTCAAGGCTTGCAGGAACCTTGATTCGAATTTTCTCCGGGTTAATAGAAAGCATTCGTTCCGCCTCTTCCAGCATTTCTTTTGTGCTTCCGTCCTTGAGTTGGAAATAGGCGATATCTGCGATAGAAATAATATCTCGAAACAGTTCTACTTTGTTTTTGTTTTCAAGTGAAACAACATGTGGATTGGTAATGACTCCTTTAAAGAATCCATATCGAAGACAAGTCTCGATTCGCCGCATATTCGCTGTTGCCAACCAAAAATCCATACTACTACCTCCTTAAAGCGATGAAAGAAACTGCTTATGTGCTGTAAAGATTGCTTTTTCCAGTATAGCCACCTTGTGTTCAGATTCCGAAACATTGTGGCTTGGGTAGACCAGCGGATGATAACCTTCCATTTCCAAGATCCTGGTCGTTTCCACAACAATGCTGTTTATGATTAACATATTTGCAATTGTAGAACTCCCGCCTGATTTGTGCGTTTCCAAAATTGGAATCAAGGCATCTCCCTCCGGAGTACAATTGTCAATGGCAATGTCGGAAAGTTCATGAAGCCGTTGTGTGATGTTCGTATGCTTTGGTCTATTGGCCGAGGCATGGAGAAAGGAGGAAAGGCTTATTGTCGTTACGCCTCTTTGTGACGCAGCGAGACAGAGCTCCAAGGGAAGTGCATTGATGCCCGAGTTTGAAACGATAATGAGGCAATCCCCTTTTTGTAAGGCATAGTTGGAAAGGATGACTTCGGCAAACCCTTCTGTCTGCTCAAGAAAAGACATTTGCTTTTGGCCTCCTTTTCCGGTGACAAAGCCGTTGAAGCCGAATACAGGCTCGGTTATCTGGATAAAACCGGGAATAGAACCGATTCGGGGAAAGGCTTCCTGGCAGGGGAGCGAACTGTGACCTGCTCCGAAAAGTAATACTGGACGTTTTTTTGCGATGACCCCCGCACAAATCTTTGAAGCTGAAGTGAGGCTATCTTTTTGAGTGATCTGAATTTTCTGGGCTATTTCGATAATCGCATCAATGTATTTCATATAATAATTATCCTTATCTATATGATTTATTACACATAATACATGGTATTTATTGGTATGGGTAGCATTTATTTTTATATCATATCGGTTTTGTGTATTTATTATAAAAAATAACTTGCAAATTTTTTGATCAATGGTACTATTTTTAGCTGTAGACTTATTTTTGGAGTATGCGATGACAAAACAAGAACGCGTTAAAGCAGTTTTTGCATTTAAAGAACCTGACCTTGTACCAATCGACTTTGGCGCTACCAATAACTCCGGTATAGCACTTCATGCTTATAAGGACCTTATTCATTATATGGACCTTAACGACCAGACAATCAGGGCATCTGACATGATTCAACAATTGGCGGAGCCTTCGGAAGAACTTCTCCTTCGCTTCGAAACGGAATTCAGAGGAGGACTTCCGAAATATTATGCAACTATTCCTCTTCCTGTTGAGAGTGCGAACTGGAAAGCTGCGCATATAAAAAAGAATGGAATCCTGCAATATCAAGATGAATGGGATGTTGTCTATCGTTTTGATCCGAAGCATGATTTTTACTATTCACGTATTTCAGGACCTCTTGAAGGAACTACAGTAGAAATAGATGATATCCGTCATCTTTCCATGCCGTCGGGAGACGAGTCTTGGCGTTTCCCGGAAGTCGAACAAAAAATGGTCACGTACAGAAAGACCGGAAATGTTACTGTGCTGCGTTCCGTTTGCTCGGGACTTGTGGAGATGGCGTCTAAGTTACGCGGCATGGACAATTTTCTCGTTGATGCCATGATGACACCCAAAACGGCGGAATATCTTTTACATAGAATTTTCGATGTAAAAATGCGTTTCTGGGATGCTGTCCTGGATAAAATGGGAACCAGCCTTGATATTGCCGTGGAAGCGGATGATTATGGTACACAAGAATCCCTTTTGATTTCACCGCTTCTGTTTAAAAAACTTCTAAAACCGCTTTGGAGCGAACTTTTTTCGCATATAAAGAGAAAAGCACCTCATATCAAAATTTTATTTCATTCGTGTGGGGCTGTAAGAGCCTTGATTCCCGATTTTATCGAAATGGGAGCTGACGCTTTGAATCCCATTCATATCACGGCACGAGGTATGGAACCCGAAGGTCTTAAACACGATTTCGGAAAGGAAATTGTTTTTTGGGGTGGGGGAATCGATACCCAGCGGGTCTTGCCCATGGGAACCGCCCAAGAAATTCAGGATGACGTCAAGCGTAATTTCGACGCCCTTGCACCGGGCGGCGGCTGGGTCTTTGCTCCTGTACATAATATTCAAGCAGATGTTTCTCCCAAAAGGATATTAATGATGATGAACACATTCAGGCAGCTTCGAGAAAAGTGAACGCCCAAATGGGCAATATCAAATTATTGCGTTGAAAGCTTTTGCTTTTCAATAACTATTTTATAGGAGGCCATTGTGAAAAAGCTAACCAAGGTACTTAGTGTTTTGTTGATGATCTGTACAGGACTTAATGTTTTTGCAGCAGGAAACCAGGAAACGAGTGACGGGATTGTCATCGGTGTCTCTCTTCCGACGCAGAGAGAGGCTCGTTGGGTGCGCGACAAAGAGACAATGGAAGCCTATGCCGAAGAGCTCGGCATAGATCTACGTATGGCTGTTGCCGATGCGGATATGGCCCAGCAGGCTTCTCAGGTTGAAAACTTGCTTGCGCAACAGGTTGATGTACTCATTCTTGCCCCGCATGATGCCTCGGCCAGTGCCAGTCTTGTGAAAAGGAGCGTTGCGGAAGGTGTTCCTGTTATTTCCTATGCGAGATTAATTCGGGACACTTCTGATATCTCCCTCTTTATGGCAATTGATCCCGAAGAAGTAGGCCGTTTACAGGGGAAATTCCTTGTCGATACCGTCGGCCCTGGAAACTACATTCTTATGGCAGGAGCTCCTACCGATTATAATGCCACGCTTTTTTTCAATGGGGCGATGGAGTATATAAAGCCGATGGTTGACTCTGGGGAAATCAATGTTGTTGCCGAACAAGCGGTCGAGAACTGGCTTCCCGCGAATGCGCTCGCAATTGTCGAAAATGCTTTAACTGCTGCGAATAATAAGGTAGATGCCATTCTCGCCCCTAACGACGGTACCGCAGGTGGGGCAATCGTTGCTCTGGAAGCCCAAGGGCTTGTCGGCCAAGTTGTGATTACAGGACAAGATGCTGAAGTGGCCGCAATGAAGCGCATTGTTGCGGGGACTCAGACAATGTCGGTTCTGAAAGATACCAGAATTCTTGGAAAGGCGGCCATTGATGCTGCAGTAAAAATCGCACAGGGAGAAACTCCTGATACCCATGGTTCTACCATTGACAACGGCGCAGGCGAGATTCCTGCGCTTCTGATTCCCCCAATTGTTATTACAAAGGATAATCTTGATGAAGTAGTTATCAACAGCGGTTATCTGGAGCGATCGCAGGTATACGGAGAGTAGGAAATCGATTCCTTGAACCAAACGTGGGTCAAGGCCCGCGTTTGGTTTTACCAGGAGATGTGAATGCAGGAACAACAGACAAAGATAGTTCTTGAATTACAAGACATTACCAAGAGGTTCCCCGGTGTTCTTGCGCTTGATAATGTAAGTTTCAAGCTTCGTGCCGGAGAAATTCATGCCTTGGTTGGGGAAAACGGGGCAGGCAAGTCTACTTTGATGAAGGTTCTTAGCGGTATATATCCAAAAGGTAGCTATTCGGGAACGATTCTGCTTCATGGAACACCGGTGGAATTTTCCGATATCAAAGAGAGCGAACAGCATGGGATTGCCGTTATTTATCAGGAATTGGCACTTGTTCCCTATCTAACTGTTCGGCAAAATCTTTTTCTTGGAAATGAAAGAAGAAAAGGATTGCGAATAAACGATATTGAGGAATATAAACTTGCCCAAAAGGTTCTTGAACGTGTAGGCATTAATGTTTCCCCAGATGCACATGTCATCGACCTGGGGATTGGGCAGCAGCAGTTAATCGAAATAGCAAAGGCTCTGCTCAAGCAGGCAAAAATTTTGATATTGGATGAACCGACTGCAGCCCTGAATGAGCAGGAAAGTGAAAATCTTTTGGAGATTATACGTGAGCTTAGTAAAGAAGGAGTGAGCCTCGTTTTTATCAGTCATAAGCTTGAAGAAGTATTATCCATTGCCGATTCGATAACGATCCTTCGAGATGGTAGGAGCATTGTGTCTACCGTAGACGATGATAAAACTGTCAACCTCTGGTCGGAAAAAAACATCATAAAATATATGGTCGGGCGTCCAATGGAGCAACGATTTCCTCGTGAACCCCATAACAGGGGAGATCATATTCTTTCATTGCGAAATTGGACGCTCTACCATAGTGAACGGAAGGATCGGACAATCATCAACAATCTTTCTCTTGATGTCTTTACCGGAGAAGTCCTCGGAATCGCAGGTCTTATGGGATCGGGACGGACAGAGCTTGCAACAAGTATTTTTGGTACCTACAACGGAATTGTTACAGGAGAGATTGAAATAGACGGCCACAGCAGCGGTCCGTTAACAACAGAGGCTTGCATTGCCAAAGGAATAGTATACCTCACGGAAGATCGAAAGAATTTGGGGCTTGTACTAAACATGAGTGTGCAAGAAAATTCGACCCTTGCCGTTCTCGGCAGGCTTACTCGTCATGGTCTTGTAGTCGACTCGTTTGAAGAAAAAAAGGCCGCTCGAAAATATTGTGAAGAACTAACGATCAAAACTCCATCCTTGGAACAACGGGCTATGAACTTAAGTGGAGGCAATCAGCAAAAGTTGGTCTTAGCTAAATGGATTATGGTCGAGCCGAGAGTGTTAATCCTCGACGAACCGACACGAGGGATTGATGTCGGCGCGAAATTTGAAATTTACAAAATTATCAATCGCCTCATCGAACGTGGCATGGCGGTTATCATGATTTCTTCGGAATTGCCGGAAATTCTTGGAATGAGTGACAGGATCATTGTATTCCACGAAGGACAAATCAGAGCAGATCTGCGGCATGAAGAAGCTGACCCTGAAAAAGTTATGTTTTATGCAACCGGAGGTATTGAAAATGGAAAAGCCTGATTCGGTCCTTCTTCTTGTTCGAGAGCAGATCGAACGAAATTTGAAGCAATATATGATGGTGTTGATACTCGGAGGAATCTGGTTGATTTTTACTATCCTAACCGGAGGCCTCTTTTTCACTGCCAGAAACTATACAAATCTGCTCCAGCAGACGGCCTATACTGCCATAGCAGCTATGGGAGTTGTTTTGGTCATTGTCGCAGGGCATATCGATCTCTCCATCGGGTCCGTTGTAGGCCTTGCGGGTGCTGTGGCCGCATATTTGCAAGTGTACCATGGTATGCCTACCTTCATAGCTATTTTGGCTGCTCTCCTGGTCGGTGCCCTTATCGGAGCCTGGCAGGGATATTGGATTTCATATCGGAATATCCCTGCCTTTATTGTTACCCTTGCCGGAATGACGTTGTTCCGTGGTATTCTCATCTATATAACCCAGGGACAGACAATTTCTCCAATTTGGGATAGTTTTAGCGCCATTGGACAGGGATACCTTCCCAAGATAAATAACGCTTGTAGGATACATGATTCAACCCTTTATCTAACAGTTGTTGTCGTGTTCCTTTACAACATACTCCAAGTTTCTTTTTATCTTCGCAAGCAACGTAATCTTCTTATTACCCTTCCAGGTGCACTACAGTTTATCAAACAGTTGCTGGTAAGCATCGCAATTATTTTCTTTTCAGGTTTTCTTATCTTGTATCGTGGCATACCATATTCTATTATTTTAGTTTTTTTTGTGGCGCTCCTTTATTCTTTCATAGCAACGAAGACACCATTCGGGAGATATGTTTATGCCATCGGTGGAAACCGTGAGGCCGCTCGATATTCCGGAATTAATATACGCAAAGTAAACTTTTCTATTTTTGTAAGTATGGGAATATTGGCTAGTCTCTCAGGGGTTGTGTTTACCGCTCGGCTGAGCTCTGCCGCAGCAAGCACCGGCCAAGGCTTTGAACTTGATGTTATTGCCTCTGCGATAATAGGGGGAGCAAATCCCCTTGGGGGCGAAGGTACGATTATCGGTGCGTTGCTCGGTGCCTTAATAATGTCTAGTATCAATAATGGAATGAGCTTGATGAATATGTCTGCAGATATACAGATGATCTGTAAAGGACTCGTCTTGCTTATTGCTGTTTGGTTTGATCTTTCTACAAAGAATAGAAAATAGTAGACTCATACATTGTCGGAGGAGAGAGAATCCCATTCTCTCTCCCTAAATTACCTGGTACTTGTCAATTTTAAAAGCATCTCCAGTATGCCAAAATCGAATCCCTATCGATCAGCTTTGATGCTGTCAACGGCATTGCTCATTTCATTATAACAAGCTCATAATCCCGGGTGCCCAGGCCGATTTTCTCTGCATGCGCTAAGCAGGTACGCCATTCGGATTCGGGAGTGGAGTTGATGAAATGATCATGATGATCAACGAAGCCCGGTTTTGCTATATTCTCAGATAGCTGACTGCCAGGAAGCGGTTCAGCTTTCAGACAGGCATCTGCACAGGCCTGGTCCAGAGCCAGGGGATCAAAGGATGCGAACATGCCTAAATTGGGCAGAATGGGTGCATCATTTTCTCCGTGACAATCACAGTTGGGCGAGACATCCACTACCAAAGAAATGTGAAAGTTAGGCCGACCATCAAGCACTGCCTTTGTATATTCGGCCATGCGGCGGTTCAACAGTTCAACGGCATTATCGCCACTGAAAACAATGGCATCAAAATTACATGCACCCAGACAGCGTCCGCAGCCAACACAATGTTCCTGATTAACATGCATCTTTTTTGCGGCCGCATCAAACTCCAGACCGTTGTTGGCGCACTCCCGTTCGCATCTGCGGCAGCCACGGCAAAGAGCCTGGTCGATGTGTGGCTTACCACTGCTGTGCTGATCGGTTTTTCCTGCACGGGAGCCGCAGCCCATGCCGATGTTTTTGATGGTACCGCCGAAGCCCGTCATCTCATGCCCCTTAAAATGGGTCAGACTGATAAACACATCGGCGTCCATAATGGTTCGTCCAATTCGGGCTTCTTTTACATATTCCCCTCCGGACACAGGCACTGCGATATCGTCGGTCCCTTTTAACCCGTCTCCTATCAGGACAGGACAGCCCACGGTCAGAGGTGTAAATCCGTTTTCCCATGCACATTCCAAATGCTCTATCGCATTTTTTCGACTACCGGGGTACATAGTGTTACAGTCTGTCAAAAAGGGCTTACCGCCAAGCTCCTTCACGAGGTCGACCACGGCTTTAGCATAATTGGGGCGGAGGTAGCTGATATTTCCCAGCTCTCCGAAATGCATCTTAATGGCTGCAAACTTGCCATCCATATCGATTTGGCCGATACCGGCTCGTTTTAGTAACTTTTTCAGTTTGGTGGGAAGTCCGTCTCCGAAAGCTATCGTGCGAAAATCCGTAAAATAGACCTTTGCTTTTTCCATTCCTCATTCACTCCTGTTTTGAAAACGTGTCTATCCACTTGATATATCATAGGCTTTATATTCCCTATAGAAAAAATAGCAGTTGTAGTTTACTCCATGTCAATAGTGCGATCGTGGCATGTGTAAAAATAGAAAGACATGAAGCAATTTTATGATATCATTCCTGCATAAAAAGAAAAGATGAGTGAAACTCAGACTTTGGAGACTTCATAACTCACCTTTATGCAATTTTCACCGTTAAGATAAAAGACAAAAAAAGTCCTTGCATTGCAAGGACTTAAAAAGAGCGTCCGATCGGAATCGAACCGACATCTTCAGCTTGGAAGGCTGAGGTAATAGCCATTATACGACGGACGCATATTGGAATATACTACATTCCTCTGTGGCAATGTTTTTACGTGAAAACAGGAAAAAAGTCAAGGCCCCCCTTTTAGACAATTGTGGGGTGATGTGTCTTGAAAGGTTTTTTTTGATGCGGTAGTATCGGCGAACCAGAAAATCATGTCAGATATAGAGAAGGAATGAGTTATGGGATTACGAGGGGAAGTCTTTTCAACCAGGTTCAGCACGGAAAAGCGTACCTACTTTTTCAATGTAAAAGAGAATAGAAAGGGTGATCTGTTTCTCAATATCGTGGAAAGCAAAAAGCATGGCGATATCGGTGGGTACGAACGTCAGTCGGTAATTGTTTTCGACGATGAGCTGGAGGATTTTACCAGAGAACTTAACAAAGCAATCGATTTCATGAAGAAAAAATCCTGAAGCTTTTGCGATGGATCTCACTCAGGCCGTACTGGCGGCAGAGTTCTCTGTGTAATTTTGTTGGGTAGCCTTTGTGGCGTTCAAAGTGCCATGCCGGTTCGATCCAGCTGTAGCGAATCATCCAGCGGTCTCGCGCCTCCTTAGCGAGGATTGAGGCCGCTTGTATGTGGGGGTGGGTTTGGTCGCCCCTGATGATGGCTTCTATTCGCGGGTGGTCGAGTTTCGGAGGAAATTTCCCATCGACCTGAACGATTTGTACGAGCGTACGGGCCTTCTGATCTATGGCTTCGAAAGCACGTTTCATGGCAAGGAGAGAGGCGTTGTGGATATTAATTCTGTCGATCTCTTCCGGCCACACCCAGCCCACACCATAGCTGCAGGAGGAAAGAATCTCCTTCAGGGCGATGTTTCGTTTGGCCGGTGAGAGTTTCTTCGAATCGTCGAGTAGCCCGACAGGAAAAGCTGCAGGTAGAATAACAGCTGCAGCGGTTACCGGGCCCGCAAGAGGACCCCTGCCGGCTTCGTCGATGCCGCAGTATTCAATTGTTGTCATACCGGGTATACTACGATAGTTGGAGTGTAGTTGTATACGTGGTATAGTATCAAAAGGAACAGGTAAGCTTTAAGTATACGGGAGCATCGGTGTTTTTAAAAAGCATTCAAATATTCGGCTTTAAATCCTTTGCCGATAGGAGCGTCATCGAATTTCGTGACGGTATCAGTGCCTTACTCGGGCCAAACGGTTGCGGTAAGAGCAACGTCGTGGATTCTATCAAATGGGTTCTCGGAGAACAGTCGACCAAGACCCTGCGAGCCGAAAAAATGGAAGATGTCATCTTCAACGGGACGGAAAATCGAAAGGCACTTAATGTTGCTGAGGTGACCCTCACATTAAGCAACGATGATGGTGTCCTTCCCATAGAGATACCCGAAATCGAGGTGAAACGGCGCCTCCACCGTTCCGGTGAATCGGAATACTTTATCAATTCTGCTCCGGTAAAGCTTCGTGAGGTTCGTGAGCTGTTCTTCGATACCGGGATAGGAAAATCATCTTATTCCATCATGGAACAGGGGAAGATCGATCAGATCCTTTCAAACAAGCCCGAAGAGCGGCGCTATATCTTTGAAGAGGCTGCTGGCATCACCAAGTATAAACTCAAGGGCGCGGAGGCCGAACGGAAGCTCCAACGGACCGAAGAAAATATGCGTCAGGTGGAGGGTATCCTTCGGGAGGTTAAGCGCTCCTACGACACCCTCAAGGTACAGTCGGAAAAGACTTTTTCCTATCGTGATTTGAAAGAACGTATTTTTGACCTTGAACTTGATATTCAGCTGTTAAAATTAAAGGGAATTCTCGACGATCAGCATCAGAAAGAGGAAAAGTTAAAGGAAAAGAGCCAAAAGCGGGATGAACTGCGATCCGCCATCGATACCATCAATAACCTGCTCGAAGAGAACCTTGATCAGGTTAATAGTATGGAGTCGAGTCTCATAGAGGCTCAGAAAAAGCTTTACGGTATTGATATCGAGAAGAGCAATAGGGAGAGCCGCAGGCAGATATTGACCGAGCGCTCGTCCGAGCTCGAACAGCAGGCAAAGACTGCCGTAGAACGCCAATCTTCCATCCGGGAAAAGATTGCAAGTACGGGAGAGGGCATTAGTGCCAGGGAGGCCTCCTTGGCTGAGTTCGATAAGCGTATCGGCGAGATCGAGGAACACATAGCCTCCTTTACCCGGAATATCGAATCTGCCAACGGTAGAATCGGTGAAAATGAGAAGCACATCGCCCAGAATGAGAAAACGGTCCTCTCTCTTGAAAGACAGCGGGAGGATTTGCAGGTCAAACTCAGGGAAATTACCGACGATATTGTGACGCAACTCGACAGTAAACTGAAGGAGACCGGTTATTCCCGCCAGGAACGGGCGGACATGGAAGAAGAGATTCTCAATACCATTGAGTCTCTCTCGATCCAATTGAAGGGAAAGCAGTCGTTGGTCGAGGATGCCCTTAAGCTTGACGAGAGTGAAAAGCAGAAGACTCTTTCACTGGTGCGGGATGCTTTTGAGGCCACCGGCTTGGCGACGAAAAAGCTTTCTGAGCTTTTTACCCGTTATCGCAGCGCCGTTCCTTCCTTTATCGATGAATTTCTTGCGCCCGAGGGAATTATCACCATAAAACGTGAGATCGACCGTAATATCGAGGAAGCCGGAACGGAAATGACCCGCCGGAGGGAAGAAATCGCGGCCCTTCGCGAGGAAAACAAGAACCTTTCTTCGAAAATCGAGGAGTATCGTCGTACCCTGGAGGAGCTTCGCATCAGTCGTGCCCAGATGGACACCCAAAAAGAGGCCATGAAGGAGAGCCTTGCGGGCCTGAAACGGGAATTGAACGATCTGGAAAAGCAGCTTGCCGCGGCAGAGGCGGAGGCCCAACGCTGCAAGCTTAACATTGAGGAAAACAGTGCCAAGATCAAGGCTCTTGACAGGGAGCGGGTGGAGCTCGACCAGCAGGAGGCCAAACTTAAGAAGGAACTGACTAACCTTGAGGCAGGGATCAACGACCGTAATAAAGAACTGCTGAAAAAAGAGGATAACCTCAAACAGCAGATGGACCAACTCGGAAAGATCCAGAGTCAGGTCGAACAACTCCAGGTGAATCTTGCCGGTCTCAACGCCGAGGTTCGCAATATCTACGACAATTTTCGTGATCGTCATTCAAGGGATTTAAACGAGTATGACTCTCGTATGTTCGAAATACGCGAGGATGCAAAGGACCTACGGGATAAGCTTTCCAAGGCCAAAGAGGAGCTCAAAGCCCTGGGCCAGGTGAATTTGATGGCCCCTGAGGAGTTTTCCGAGGTTAAGGAGCGCTACGACTTTCTTAATGGTCAACTTGATGATCTCTACAAGGCCAGAGAGGATCTTACCCGCATTACCAAACAGATCAGGGTTGAGTCTACCGAACTTTTCCTCGACACCTACGAAAAGATAAAGAAAAACTTTCATTCGATGTTTCGCCGTCTTTTCGGAGGAGGAAGAGGAGAGCTTCAGCTTACAGAGCCCAATGAGGTTCTTACCAGCGGTATTGAGATATACGCTCAGCCTCCGGGAAAGAAACTTGAGAATATCTCCCTGCTTTCCGGTGGAGAAAGGAGCCTGACAGCCGTCGGACTGCTGTTCGCCACCTATATGGTGAAACCTTCTCCTTTTTGTATTCTTGATGAGATCGATGCTGCCCTTGACGAATCGAACGTCGGCCGTTTTGTCAATGTATTGATGGAATTCGGTAACAAGAGCCAGTTTATCGTTATTACTCATAACAAGAAGACGGTCGCCGGTGCGAAAACCCTTCTCGGTGTAACCATGGAGGAGTCCGGTGTTTCGAAGATCATCGCCGTCAGACTGGCCGACGATGGAAATGTTGTTGAAGAGGAAGTCGATGAGCCGGATGGAGTTCCTACAGAGTAGGGCCTTTCGTATTTATCTTACGGTGACCCTCTCGGTTGCCGTTCTCGCTCTTTTGGTGACCATTGTCGTTGCCCTGGCCTCTTCTGCCCATGCTCCGCAGAGAAGTAGGATAACTTCTCCTCAACCGCAATCTGTGACAGGGAAGAAAACGCAGATTGCTCCCGAATCCATGCTTCTGCCCCAAAGCTGGAAAAGCCCTGATACGGTCGAGCTGATTCCTTACCACCAATCCTCCGGAACCTGGGATGATGAGCGAATCAGGCCCTTTTGGGTTGCTCCTGGTCAGGTAGAGCAGGAGTCCCTGCAGAAGAAAAGCGATGAGGCGGTAGAGCAATTTCTGGGGACATTGCCGTGATCGTACGATCCCTCGGGTTGGGCTTTGTATTCTTGTTGACCCTTGCCTCGTGCGCATCTGGTCCCGCTACGCGGCAGTCTACCGATCTGAGGATCGACACCGGGGGGCAGGAGGCGGATACTGCCCCTATAAACGCTTCTGTAATGGATCCGGCGCCCATCTTGATTTCCGATCTGCTAAGGCCGGCGGGCGGGGAAGATGAGTCATATTCGGTCGATTTACCACTTCCCGAGCCTCCTGCTCCGCCCCTTCCCGAATGTATTTCGGTCTCCATGCTTCCGGCTTCTTCCGAATATGATTTTTCCCAATTGGAGGGTATCGATGAGCCTGTTCCTCCTTCCGTACCGGACACCCCGAAGCTAAGCGAGTCCGAAATTGAGGCAGTTCCCCGCCCCAAGGCGATTCCCAAACCAATGGCTGCCGTGGAAGCGGATTCTGAACCGAGCAGCGAATCCGGGGCTTCTGCCGTGGAAGGATCTGCGGCGGTGAAAGCTCCGGCCGTCGTTCCGGCATCCTCTTCTTCCGTTTCTTCCGTCGTTACTCCTCCTTCTGCAAGCCTGGATTCGCAGGAGAATCCCATCGTCTCGGAGCTTACTGCGGCGGTAGGCGAAAATGTGACCATTATCCTCGATGGAAGGGGGTGGATCTATCTGGGAGCAAAATCCCAATCGTCTGTCGGAGCCTCGGGCGAAAGTCCGGTGGAATTTATGGAACGCAGCTTTGGAGAAAACAACAGCCGCTTTCTTTTCCTTACCGTAGCCGAGGGAAATGTGCTCCTCAGCTTCCAAAAACAGGAGGCGGCAACGGGGAAAAGCCTATCCCAACGCTATCTCGTGATAGTTACCGGCTCCGAAGAGGCAGCCGCTTCCCAGGGGCAGGGACACCCGGCATCTGCAGGAAATAGCTCCGAGGGCTTTGAAAAACAGGATGGGACACTTGTTCCTTCTTTCAGTATAGACGAGTTGGCCACGGCCTACCGAGAGGGGCGGCAAACAGAGGCCCTTTCCCATCTTTTAGAGCTTCTTGATGCCGAAAAAGAGAAAAAGGATTCGCCCCTTGGTCTTTCCCAATTTGCCATACTTGAGAAGCCCGGAGCCGACGCTGTTTCGATGCTTCAGGCCTCTTCGCTTCTCGAGCTCCTTGATAGCCAGGTTGAACGGGGTGGGGGAAAGGAGGTGCTTGACTTTTTGCTTTGGTTTGTACCTTCGCTTCCGTCCTCTCAGCGGGATGAATTCTACTATCGTATCGGCCGTCTTTATGAGGAGACACTGCGTCCGCAAAACCCCGAACAGGCGGTTGAATACTACCGAAAAATCAGGGAAGCTTATCCGTGGAGTCGCTACTGGAATGATGCAGTAAAACGGGAACGCTACCTGCGCCGTCACTTTTTAGAACTACGTTAGGCGTTGACACGGCTTTGCAAAATGCGGTATAAAACCTAGAACTGCGGACGATGGGATTGGTATGTTAGAAAGAATTTCCGATAAGTTTTCAGATATTTTTAGGCAACTCTCGGGTAAGGCAACCATTTCTGAGAAAAATATTCAGGATGCCGTCGAAGAGATCAAGGTTGCGTTGCTCGAGGCTGATGTAAACCTTCGGGTTGTTCGACGATTTGTGAATCGAACCATCGAAGAGGCTAAAGGTGAGGCCGTTCTCAAAGCGGTAAACCCCGGCCAGCAGTTTGTGAAGATTGTAAACGATAAAATCGTGCAACTGCTTGGCGACGAGCATCAGGATCTTGAGCTTAAAGGGCCGGATGCCCTCTCTTCCATTTTGATGATGGGACTTCAAGGTTCCGGAAAGACGACCACTTCTGCGAAGCTGGGGCTTCGCCTTAAAAAAGAGGGACGAAGGGTTCTTTTGGTTGCCGCCGACTTGGTTCGTCCTGCCGCTGTCGATCAGCTCAAGGTCCTTGGTAAGCAGGTCGATCTTGAGGTCTTCTCCCTTGAAAAAGAGAAAGATCCGGTAAAGCTTGTCGGCGAAGCCAAAAAATATGCGATCAAGTCGAGTTTCAACACTATGATTGTAGATACGTCGGGACGTCTTCATCTTGATGAAGAGATGATGAAGCAGATTGTCGATATCAAGAGGGTCCTTGATCCTCAGGAACAGCTTTTCGTTGCCGATTCAATGACCGGGCAGGAAGCGGTTACCATAGCAAAGTCGTTTGACGAACAGGTCGGTATCAGCGGTGTTGTGCTGACCAAGTTCGATTCCGATACACGCGGAGGCGCCGCCCTTTCCCTTAAGAGCGTCACCGGTAAGCCGATCAAGTATGTCGGTGTGGGAGAAAAACCCGAGGACCTTGACCCCTTTTATCCCGAGCGGATCGCTTCCCGTATCCTCGGCATGGGAGATGTCGTCAGTCTGGTGGAAAAGGCTCAGGAAACCATCGATCTTGAAGAGGCTGCGGCCCTGCAGGAGAAAATGATTTCCGCCACCTTTACCCTGGAGGACTATCTCGAATCCTTTGCACGGATGCGAAAGATGGGAAGTGTTCAGTCGCTTCTTGAGATGATCCCCGGTGCCAAGGGGGCCATCAGCGAGGACGACATCGACGAAAAGGAGATGAAAAAGGAAGAGGCAATCATCCTCTCCATGACCATTGTAGAGCGTCGCAATCACCGGATCATCGGTCCCTCTCGCAGGAAGAGGATAGCAAAAGGAAGCGGTTCCTCTGTCGCCGAGGTAAACCGTCTGATCAAACGTTTCGAAAAGATGCGACTTATGATGAAAAAGGTTTCGAAGAATAAAAAATACCAAGCTAAGTTGATGCAAAATCTTGGTGTATAATTTTCAAGAACGCGTTAGGAGGTTCTAGTTGAGTGTTAAAATAAGACTGAAGCGGTTCGGGACCAAGAAACGGCCCTACTATCGAATTGTCGTTATGGATTCCAGGGCTCCCCGCGACGGCCGGACCCTGGATGAGGTTGGTCTTTATCATCCCATCGAAAATGCTGACCGTCAGCTTCGACTCGATGAGGAAAAGATCAAGGGATGGATTTCCAAAGGCGCGCAGCCGACCGATACGGTCAGAAAGCTGCTCAACAGCCGAGAAATCCGTATCGAACGTTAAACGGCGCCGTCGCCCTGGGAGTTAGAAACGTGGAAAAAGATCTTGTTGAGTATATTGCAAAGTCCCTTGTTGACGATCCCGACGGGGTGGAAGTGAATTTGATTGAGGGTGAGAAATCCACTATTCTCGAACTACGGGTTTCTCAGGATGATATCGGAAAGGTGATCGGAAAACACGGCCGGATTGCAAAAGCGGTACGAACGATACTTAGTGCTTCGGCTACCAAAACCGGTAAAAGGGTTGTGCTCGAGATCCTCGATTGATGGATACGGTTGTTATTGGTAAGGTGCGGACCTCACATGGGGTCCGCGGCTTATTGAAGGTACGAAGTCTTTCCGGAGAGACCGGCCACTTTCTTGCTCTTAAGGAAGTGGTATTGAAACGTGAGCGTGGTGAGCGCTCTTTTGTCGTTGAATCTGTTCGGGTCGCCGGCAGTGATCTGTTGATGAAGCTTCGGGGAATCGATTCCCCTGAAGAAGGAAAGCTCTGGGCAGGTGCCGATATGATTGTGTCAAAAGAGCTTGGAGCGGCCTTGCGCGAAGATGAATATTACTATTCCGATCTTATAGGCTGCGCTGTGGTGTGCCGTGGATCGGAGGTGGGAACGATTGTTTCGATCGTTGAAAACGGTGTTTCTGACCTTTTAGAGGTCAAGACCGATGGGGGAAAATGGATTGTTCCCTTTCAGAAGCACTTCGTCGGTTCCGTGGATCTTGTTTCCCGGACTGTCGAGCTTCTGGAACCGGGATTGTTGGAATGAAATTTACCATTCTGACGCTTTTTCCCGAGATTATTGAAGGGTTTTTCTCTTCGTCGATCATGGCAAAGGCTGTTGAACGAGGGTTGATTGATCTTCGTCTGGTTGATGTGAGAGATTTTGCCTTTGATCGTCACAGAACCTGCGATGATGCGCCCTACGGCGGCGGGGCCGGAATGGTCCTAAAGGCCGAACCTCTTGCCGGTGCTCTGGATTCGGTGGATGCAGCGGACAAGCGGGTCGTGTTTCCGACGCCTTCGGGAAGGCCCTTTACGCAGGAAAAGGCTTGCGAACTCTCCAGAGAGGGAGAGCTTGTCTTTATCTGCGGAAGATACGAGGGGATCGATCAGCGGATAATCGATCTCTATGTCGATGACGAGCTCTCTATCGGCGATTATGTGATTTCTTCCGGTGAAGTTGCAAGTTTGGTTATGATCGATGCGATCTATCGGCTTGTCGACGGGGTTATCAGCGGCGAATCACTCGAGGAAGAGAGTTTTACCGATGATTTGCTGGAATATCCGCATTATACGCGACCGCAGGTATTCCGCGGTCTTGTGGTTCCGGATATACTGCTATCCGGCCACCATGCCGAGATTGCTCGATGGCGTCACCAGCGACGTATCGAAAAGACGGCGGCAAATAGACCCGAACTGCTGAAACGCAGTGGGGACGAGGACAGAACGAATACGTATTGAAAAGGAAATACGAAAGGGGACGGCAATGGATGTGATAAAAACGATCGAAGCAGAGCAGCTTACCGAAGGACGCGAGAATTTCCGCATCGGTGATACGGTGAAGGTCCACTACAAGATTGTTGAGGGACAGACCGAGCGGATTCAGGTCTATGAAGGCTTGGTGATCGCTATGAACAACGGCGGTGTCAGAAAAACCGTTACCGTGCGCAAGATGTCGTACGGAGTGGGAGTGGAAAGGGTATTTCCTCTTCATAGCCCGAAGATCGAAAAGATTGAGTTGGTACGCCATGGGCGGGTTCGCCGTGCAAAGCTTTACTATATACGGGATCGTGTGGGAAAGGCTTCAAAGGTACGCGAGCTGATCAAAAAGAAGGGACAAAAGGCAAGCGAGGCTGCCAGATAAGCCTGGCTCATGTCCTCACTTGTTATCCCTCAGTCTGTATTAACACAAGCCGGATTGTACCCGATGGTGCGGTCCGGTCTTTTTGTCTCCTTTGAGGTTCTTGATACAGATGGGAAGGGTAAGTGGACCATTCTTTTGGAAGGAAAACGGTTGCAAGTCTCTTCTGATGTAATCCTTGAAAAGGGACGTCGATATGGGGCTTCTCTGCATGTTTCCAATGGTCAGGTACGATTGAAACTTGATGCCCTTTCCCGCTCCGGTAGTGTGACTGATATGTTTAACAATGCTGCGGGGAGTAAGCTTTCGATGGACGTGGTGCGAATCCTCACGGCCGCGGCTCTTCCGCTTCGAGGGGCGTTGGTGGATGAGGTTGTGAGCCTGCTTCGCCGCTTCCAAAGCGATCGTTTTGGTATCCGACTCATCTCTTTGTTACTTGGAAAGGACATTGATCCCGGGGCAGGGAATGCCTATCATACGCTTCTGCCTCTGTTCGATTTCGGTGGCGATGGGGGACAAGAGAAACGAAGGCAACACCGTCGGCGTCGCGAGAGGGCTTTCTCTCCGGAGCTTTTGAAAGAGGTGATCACTGATTCCTGTAAGGAGGGCTCTCTCCTTACCCTCTTTAATCAGCTGAAAGGACGCGGGGATGATCACTGGATGCTTTTTCCCCTTCCCGAACTCCGTGAGGGGAAAGATAATCTTTCAGGTGTTTTACGAATTCGTTTTAAGGGCATGCCTCCTGCAGTGAATTTTAGCCGTGCTGTTCTCGACCTTCGTCTTTGTGAGGCGGAACGGTTTTTCTTTATTGTGGAACCTGCCGACGGTAGCTTGAGACTTTCGGCTTTATTGCCGGAGGATCGTTTGAATCGCTTGGATCATCGTCTGCTTGCAGATTTTCAGAAAAAATTGGATAACCTTGGGATTCGTTTTGACGATATTAAAAGTATGGAAGGGTTCGACGGTTGTGATTTCCCTGATGAAAAGGGTCCGAGAGGTTTTGATGCTTTGGTGTGAAGAAAAGGATGCTTGAAAAAGCCATAGCTCTTGCATATGATAGAGACACATATTCTGCACCGCGGATTACCGCCAAGGGAAGTGGTGAAGCGGCAAAACGGCTTATTGCCCTTGCCAAAAAACATGGTGTGCCTGTAATGGGTGACGAGGAACTTGTACAGCGGCTTTATCTCTTTGATCTTGAAGCGGTCATTCCGGAAGACCTCTATGAAGTTGTTGCGGAAATCTACAGTTTTGTTTGGAATTTACGGGAAGGCGCATGAAAAAATATAAAGTCAGTGAGCTTCAGGACGGTATGCAGTTTTCTGCCCCCGTTTATATTGATGAAGAGAGTCTCCTGGTTCCTGAAGGGGTGGCAATCCGCGAGAAAGATATTGAACGATTAAAACGTTGGGAGGTCGAGGTTGTCACCAGCGAGGGTTCTCCCATCATTGAGCAGGATTTCCAGCAGCAGATATCTTCGATCGACGGTAATATCGGGAAGAAGTTACTTCAACTCTATTCCGATGCCTTGACCATTGCAGATCAATTCTATGTTGATGCGGAACAGGGAAGCGGCCTTGATACAGGAGCCGTCGATGAATTGATGGGCAGTTATTATCCTGCTCTCCGCGATGCTGTTGACGATGCCATGGGATTGACCTTTCGTCAAAGTAAAACCGAAAGCCGTTATGCCGGTGGGGCCATCAATTGTATGATTCTTTCCATGGCCATAGGGCAACGCATTAATCTTCCCGGGCACCGCTTGATGAATCTTGCTTTGGCAGCTTTTCTTCACGATATTGGCATGACAAGAATACCTCGTGCCATTGTCGAAAAGAAAGAGCGTTTGACAGAAGATGAGATGAAAGCGGTTATGGCCCATCCTATTCACTCCTACAGAATCATTACAAAAGAGCTTGGACTTTCCGAAGAAGTGGGAAGAATTGTCCTTCTTCATCATGAGCGCTGGGATGGTAAGGGGTATCCAAAGGGCTTAACCGGAAAAGAAATCCCTGTAGCATCCAGAATTATCTCTGTTGCAGATGCTTATGAGGCAATGATTCGCGATCGCCCCTATCGGGGCTCGATGATAGGCTATAAAGCGGTCCGCCAGGTCTTAAATGATAATGGGCGAAGGTATGATTCAGATATTCTGAAGGTCTTCATCAAAAGTATGGGGGTATATCCTCCCGGAAGTGTGGTTATTCTGCAGGACGGAAGCGTCGGTAAGGTTATACGAAATCACAGGGATGTTCCTTTGCGCCCCGTGGTGCGTGTTTTGGTTAACAGCGATGGCGAGAGGCTTGCTTCTGGAAAACAGCGTGAGGTCGATCTCCTGGTAACTCCCGATGCTTTTATTGCCCGCGCCGTGCATCCCCGTGAGCTTGAGAACGCTTCGTGAATAGTGTCGCCCTGGGCCGGAAGGGGGAGGACCATGCGGTGCGGTTCCTTCTGGATAATGGGTATGAAATTCTTGCGAGGAACTACCGTTTCGGTGGTGGAGAGGTTGATATTATAGCCGGAAAGGATGATCGTATCCATTTCGTTGAGGTGAAAAGCTGGAAGGTATATGGTATGGAAAATCTGGAGTATGCGCTTAATGCGAAAAAACGAGCACGGATTATTGCAGCTTCCAGGGGATATCTTGCCAAACATGCAAGCTTTGATAAAGACCGGATTTCTTTCGATTTTTTATTTCTTGATGCTTCAGGAATAATAACACACCTGACGGATGTTTTTAGTGAAACGGGGATGGTATGAGCCGTAAACAGAGAAAAATCGATCCGCGTAAGATCGAAGAGCTGAAACGGAAGATCAATGATCAGCGGTATATCAATGGTGCCATCGAGTCTCTTGCACTTGTCATTACGAAAGAATTGCTTCATTTAAACGGAGAATAGCCTTGGAAGAACAACAGAAACGCCAGAATAAGAGTACAGGCAAAAGAAGGCGCGGCAGACGGGGAAATCGAAGTCGTAAACCGCAGCGGCCGAAGCTCGACCTGGTATGCTCGATTTGCGGTAAGCCGATAAAGTATGTATACACCGCCATAGAGTATGGCGAAAAGCGGGAGCCCATACACTTTGATTGCATTCTCAAGAAGTTGGGAGAAGAAGAGGAGTTGGGCCCTAACGAGAAAATTTGCTATCTCGGTCAGGGAACCTTTGGTATAATACGATATCATAATGGTTCTGGTGGTAAGCGATTTTCTATTCGGAAGAAAATTGCGGTGGAAGAGCAAAATGGGATCGCCGAATGGCGAAAGGAGCTGGGTAAGGCGGTTCGCAGGTAGGATGCCGGTTGCTATATGTCATTGAAGTACGCGATTTTGGGCCTTCTTGATGAAGAGCCCTGTTATGGTTATGAAATCAAGCATCGGTTTGAAGAAACAATGGGTGATCTCTGGCCCATTTCTTATGGACAGCTTTATCCCACGCTCCGCCGTTTGACTGGTGATAACCTTGTGACGGTGCAAGTTGTTCAGGGTAAGAAAGCGGTCGACAAACGCGTCTATTCGATAACCGAAAAAGGGAAGGCTCTCTTTAATCGCTGGCTTTTCGGTGAGGATAAAAAGATACAAACCTCCATCAAAGATGAATTTTCTCTTAGCCTCTTTTTTGCCGAACGAATGAAACGGGATGAGCTTGTCTCTGCCATTCGTAAGTTGCATAAAAAAACGATAAAGCGTCTTTCTTTGCTCCGTGGTTCTGCGAAGAGTCAGGGACTTGATTCGCTCCATTATAAGAAGTTTCTCGTCAGGAAAATGGAGTTGATGATGGAGGCCGAGGAGATGTGGCTTCGTGAGTTACTCGAGGATTTGACGTAACATTGGACCCCTTGGATCCCCATTGGATCGATCATAAAAAACTCCGCCGATTTCGACGGAGTTTTTTATGTATCGTGAAAGAAAGGAGTAGATGGCTTTATAATTGCTGAAGCTTTTTAATGACTTCCTGTGCCTTTTGTTTGACTGGTCTGATGTAATTCCCAGAAGAGATGCGGACCAAGGCTCGATAGACAGAGGCGTCGTTCAAAGTATCATTGCTGCCCAAGAGCTTTTCAAACGCAAGCAGCGAAGCAAAGGCAAAGTTATTATCCGGGGTCATGATATCGTCATTCAGGATGGAAAATGCAAGGGCTTCGGTTACCTGGTTGTTCTCGTTATAACCGATTGAACCGAGAGCATAGGCAGCCTCCGCCTTGACCATTGGCTCTTCATCATTGAGAAGTATGTTGATCAAAGAATCCTTTGATTTTATACCACCCATTTTCCCCAACAGTTCACAAGCGCGGCGTCGAATCTCCGGAAAATTGTTAACCATCCGGCCGTTTTCCCGATACTGAGCCCCTGTCCCTTCAAGAGAGAGAGAATCAAGTATGTAGTGAACCTCTTCGTCTCCCTCTTGTACCCTTCCGTCGTTGATCATCTCTTCGAGACTGTCCAAGGCCTCAACCTTCATATCCCGGTCGGAGCTGAAGGCAAGCTCGCCGATGATTTTCAGTTCGACACTCTGCAGAAAGATATCCTCGACCGTTTTCTCTTTCTCCTCCCCAGTCTCAGCTTTACTCTTATCCTGCTCCTGCTGCTGGGAAAAGAGGCTTATCGGGGCAAACAGAACCATTGCCGAAACGATTAAGCCCCAAAATGCCATACTCTTCTTCATACCATACTCCGTTTTTCCGTGGTTTATTCGATGATGCCGATCTTCCATTGGTTGTCGACCTTTTGCAGTTCATAAATAATTACCGGCGTGTTGTCTACGTACATATAAGCCCGTACACGATTTTCATCCAGCGCCTTTATCTCATCAAGTCGTACATTCTGCCTGCTCCCTACGACTACATAATGAAAATAGTCCTTTAAAGAGCGTAAAACAACACTATACTTCTTAAGAAGGGGAGCTTCGGATTGTGCGCGTAGAACGGCGGGATCACTGTAATAGGCTCTATACTCCTTCGTCAGATACGTCAGCCACTTTTCATAGTCTTTTGCTGCAATAATTTTATTCAATTCCTGAACAAGATCGGATAAATCTCGCTTTGTTTCCTTGTAGGCCGTCTCGGAGAGAACAAATTCTGATTCTGCTTGGCCATGTGTCGGTGTCGCTTCAGCCGGTGCCTTTGGCGGCTCCTGTACGGGAGGCTGTTCCTGAACGACCGAAGCCTTGGGAAGTTCCTGTACCTCGGTTACTGCTTTGTTACCAGCACAGGAAGCGACTATCAATAGCACCAGCGTCAGTATGGCCAACAGCCACAATGTATGAAAAGGCCTTTCCATACGTATCATCGTTTTCATCATTACCTCAAGTGTACCGAGCTGGGCCCTGTTTGTCAAAACCCTTTTTCGCTATCTTATTGACGGGCGCTGGCTGATATCATAGACTTTGTTATCATGTTGAAAGCAATGTTTCCAGGGACCTTCGATCCCCCTACAAACGGACATTTGAACCTCATCACCAGAGCGGCAGCGATTTTTGAAAAGGTCTATGTTGTTATAGCGGTGAATAGAGGAAAAAGCTGTTTTTTCAGTGAACAGGAGCGTTTTTTGATGATGCAGGAACTCCTGGCTCCCTATGGCAACGTCGAGGTGGTCCTCTGGGATCGGCTTGTTGTTGAATTTGCGGCCGCACACGATGTAAAGGTCATGCTCAGAGGCGTAAGAGCCCTCGCCGACTTCGGTTATGAATTTGAACTGGCCATGACCAACAAAGGGCTTGCCCCGGATCTTGAGATCATGTTTATGCCCACCGACCCGAAATACTTTGTCCTGCGATCATCCGCTATCAAGGAGATTGCCGATTTCGGTGGTGATGTTTCATCGATGGTTCCTCCTTTGGTCGTAAAGGCTTTAAAGGAGCGTCATCAGCGGTGATGTGCGGAGTAGTTGACATGGGGGGCTTATATGCGGTAGGCTCTTTTGACTGTTGTAACACGATAATTCTTACCGGAAGGAGAGGATATAATGGCAGTACCCAAATATAAGACTTCCAAAGCTCGATCCAGATCCCGGCGATCGGCTAACATGAAGCTGAAGGCCCCGGGGCTTATTGAGTGCACAACCTGCGGAAATATGGTACTTCCCCACCACGTTTGTCCCAAGTGCGGACATTATCGGGGTAAGCAAGTTCTTGAACTGCAGGATATGGCGTAAGTAAGGAGAAGCATATGGACGAATTGTTTGAGAAAGTAAAAAAGCTTATTTCCGAAAAGCTTGAAGTGGAGCCCGAAAAGGTTACCATGGAGGCTTCTTTTCGACAGGATCTTGGTGCCGACAGCCTCGATACCTATGAGTTGGTTTATGCCATAGAGGAAGAGATGAAAATTACTATTCCCGATGAGAAGGCAAATGAGTTCGAAACTGTCGGCGATGCAGTGGAGTTCCTGCGAAGCCAGTCGAAGTAAAGGGCCGTGAGTCTTCTTCCGAAGATGCAGCCGCTCGATGCGCCTCCGATCACTGCGGAGCGTAAGAGGGAGTTGCAGCTATTTGAAAAACATGTTGGTATCAGGTTCAGGAAGCTCGAATTCCTGAACCTTGCTTTTTCCCATCGTTCTTTTGCAAACGAGCAGGGGACTAATGTCGATAACAACGAAAAACTCGAATTTCTTGGCGACAGTGTTTTAGGGCTGGTCGTCAGTGAATATCTTTTTGCACTTCTTCCCGATAAGGCTGAAGGTGATCTTGCACGGGTAAAGTCTTTTGTTGTAAGTGAAGACAGCCTGGCCGAAATCGCCCGTAAAATTAAGGTTGATAATTATATTCTGATTGGTAAAGGGGAAGAATATTCGGGAGGTCGTAACAAAAAAGCGATTCTCGCCGATTGTATGGAAGCTATCATCGGTTCTTTTTATCTTGATTCCGGTTTCAAGGCCGCACGTTCTTTTGTTTTGAAATACCTGATTCCTGAAATCAATAAGGTTCTTGAGAACCGTCACAAAAAGGACTATAAGACGCTTCTGCAGGAATATGTGCAAAAGCAGTTTAAAAGTTATCCTCGTTACTCACTGGTGAAAAAGACGGGACCGGATCATGATAGGACCTTCTGGATCGAAGTAAAGATCGATGGAAAGGTCTATGGTCCGGGAAAGGGAAAAAACAAGAAAGAGGCAGAGCAACATGCCGCCGGCTTGGCATATCGCAAGCTAACCGGCGAAGAAGGTTAGGACGTCTGTCGGATCGTTCCTTTAATCAATTTGTTGATGGAGGCTCTTTGCTATGGCGAGGAGCCTCTCTTTTTTGTTCATTTCCGGGTCATCGAGAACGGCTTCCAGAAGCTGATCCAAAATGGTTCCCAACAGTGGACCCGCAGGAATTCCCACTTTCATCAAATCTTTTCCATTGACAGCAAGGTCTCGGAGCGTAAGTGCCATATCCTTGTCCAAAACCGCTTCAATCCGTTTAGCGAAGGACGTAAGATTGGTCGCTTCCATTGTTCGTGCCGTCATGCCGTACTGATCGGCCAGTCGCAAAGCAAAGAGATCGCTGATATGCTCCCTTCCAACCCGGGAGATGAAACGGCGTACTGCGGCATCGCTCCAGTCGTCGGTATAGTGGAACATGTGATGCTTTACGAGGTGACACACCGCATCGGTTTGGGCGTTGGAAAATCGAAGCCTCTGCATCACCTCTCGTGCAATCTTTTCCGATTCGATTTCATGACGATGAAAGGTTGGAAAGCCATCTTCATCGGTCGATAGCGTGACAGCCTTGCCTGTATCGTGGAAAAGTGCCGCAAGGCGAATGAGGAGTCTATCGGCCGGAGCTCCGTCACAGGCGTAGAGGCTGTGATCGAGAACATCGAAGCTATGAAATCCCTTTTGGTTGATTCCGCGGCAGCGTGAGAGTTCCGGTAGAATATCGGACAAGATACCGCTCTTTTCCATTACCAGGAACCCTATGGAAGGTTTTTCAGCATCGAGCATTTTGACAATCTCATCGCGTATCCGTTCCAGTGAAACGTTGGAAAGCTGGAAGCGGCAGGTGCTGAGCGCTTTTTCTGTCTGCTCCTCAAGCCGAAAACCAAGTTGGGCGGTAAATCGACAGGCTCGTAAAAGACGTAGACCGTCTTCGGCAAAACGAATTTGGGGATCCCCTATGGCCCGTATCAGCTTGCGTTTGATATCGGCTCGGCCGTCATGGGGATCGATAAGTTTTCCGGTATTCAGGTTGATGGCCATCGCATTGATGGTAAAATCCCGTCGGGATAAATCTTCATAAATGTCACCGGTATAGGTCACCGCATCAGGACGCCTACCGTCGCTGTAATCCGCATCGATTCTGAAGGTGGTTACCTCGTATTTTTCCTGTTTGAAAAGAACCGTTACCGTCCCATGTTTTATTCCGGTGGGAATGACACGGCGAAACATCGAAATTACCTCTGAGGGAGGGGCATCGGTGGCGAAATCCCAATCGCTGGGTTTCCAGCCGGCAACCATATTGCGAACGGCACCGCCGACAAGATAGCATTCACGACCCCGTTGAAAAAAGATCTCACCAAATAAGCGTATATTCGTGGGTAAAGCAAAGTTTTTCCGAATCATCTCTATTCTCTTACCAGCCAGCCTTGTTTTGTGTCAAGCGAAAAAAAGGACCGGCAGTATGCCGGTCCTTTGATTAGTGTTCCACTTTGTGCTACTGGAGCAGCTGGAGAACCGACTGGGTTTTCGTATTTGCCTGGGCAAGCATGGCAGTTGAGGACTGAACGAGAATCTGGTTCTTTGTGTACCTAACCATCTCATCGGCCATATCGGTGTCCCTGATTCTGCTTTCTGCCGCCTGCAGGTTTTCTGAGCCTACGGCCAGACCTCTGGTCGCATGCTCGAGACGGTTCTGATAGGCTCCGAGATCCGCACGCTGCTTGTTGACCTTCCGAAGGGCCGAATCAATTACGGAGATCGAAATGTTGGCGCTGTCGGGGGTCGACATGGAGATGAAGGTCGCGGCGTGAGCCATGGCTCCGAGTCCCTGAATCCCAAGTCCCTGGGCGGTCATGGTGCCGATGAAAATGCGTTCCCGCTGATCCATGTTGGCACCGATGTGGAGCCACATGCTTGCGGTTACCGAATTTTCTCCGGTTTCCCGGGCGAAACGGCCGGTAAGCATGTTCATGCCATTGAACTGTGCATGACTTGCGATTCTGTTGACTTCGTCGACCAGCTGGCTGATTTCGACCTGAATCTGCATGCGGTCTTCATCGGTGTATACACCGTTGGAACTCTGGACAGCCAATTCTCTCATCCTCTGAAGAATGTCCTGAGTTTCCTGCAAATACCCTTCTGTGCTCTGTATAAAAGAGATACCGTTCTGGGCATTCCGTTCCGCCTGGACCAGGCCTCTGATCTGGCTACGCATTTTCTCGCTTACGGCAAGTCCCGATGCATCATCGCCGGCACGGTTTATACGAAGCCCTGAAGAGAGCTTTTCCATGTTTTTGTCGACGCTGAGGTTGTTGAACTTGTTCTGGCGCTGAGCGAAGATGGCGCTCATGTTGTGATTGATAATCATGCAATCCTCCTTGAAATGGTGAGACGGACATCCTTGTCCTTCATTTTAGATATCGGTAGTGTGGGGTGGAAGTTTACCTTTTTTTCAAGATACTTGCTTGAGGCAGGCGATACTGTTAGAAATCCGTTAGTTGGGAATGGCTCCCGTTGAGAGGCAGAGCTGGATCGGATACACTATAGAAAGGAGAGGTGGGGAATGAAGATTGGA
This sequence comes from Sediminispirochaeta smaragdinae DSM 11293, assembly GCF_000143985.1. Taxonomy (GTDB): domain Bacteria; phylum Spirochaetota; class Spirochaetia; order DSM-16054; family Sediminispirochaetaceae; genus Sediminispirochaeta; species Sediminispirochaeta smaragdinae. Next base: position 2,043,741 of record NC_014364.1, read on the forward strand.
ATCCTTACGGCCGGTGGCGACTGTCCCGGTCTAAATGCGGCGATTCGCGGAGTGGGGAAGGCAGCGGTGCTGACCTACGGCATGGATGTGTATGGTATTTCATCCGGTTTCCTCGGCATGATTGAGCTTGAGTATAGGAGTTTGAGTGAGCTGGACCTTTCAGGCATTCTGACCCTCGGTGGGACCATTCTTGGTACAAGCAGAGAAAAACCCTTCAAGGATCAATCCTACGGCGAATATATTCGAAGTAAACCCGATATTATTTTGGACAACTACAAAAAGCTCGGTCTTGATTGTTTGGTCTGTATCGGTGGCAACGGGACCATGAAAACGGCGTCGAAACTTTCCGACTACGGCTTGAATATCATCGGCATCCCAAAAACAATTGACAACGATGTGTGGGGGACCGAACTCTCCTTCGGCTTTGATTCAGCCATGATGGTTGCGACCGAAGCCCTTGATCGGATCCATACCACCGCGAACAGCCACAAGCGGATCATGGTGATCGAAGTAATGGGACACCATGCGGGCTGGCTCGCCCTTTATTCAGGGATTGCCGGGGGAGGGGATCTTATTCTTATTCCGGAGATCCCCTACGATGAATCGGTCATGTGCGACTACCTAACCGAGCGTAATCGTCAGGGGAAACCCTATTCGATTGTTGTTGTTGCAGAAGGAATAGATTTCCCCAAAAAGAAGAAGAAGAAAAAAAGTGCCGCGAACTACATTGCAAAGATGATTCAGGAGGAGACCGGCATGCCGACGAGAGAGACTATCCTCGGTTATATCCAACGAGGAGGCTCTCCCACCGCGGCCGATCGTATTCTTGCAACCCGTTTCGGAGCTCAGGCCGCCGATTTTGCCTCACGTGGGGAGTTCGGCGTGATGGTTGCCCTCCATGATCAGCATGTGGAAGCTGTCCCTCTTTCCGAAGTAGCGGGGAAGTTAAAACTTGTTCCCGGTGATCTTCCTCTTTTGAGGAAGGCACGCGCGCTGGGTACCTGCTTTGGCGATACACTTTCTACTTGATGTGGCTTGGTAACGATAAGGAGCGGTACCATGAATGTTGAGTTTCTCAATAAAGAGATAAGTTGGCTCTCGTTTAATAATCGGGTTTTGGAAGAAGCTCAGGACCCGTCCGTTCCTCTTGCCATGCGTCTCAAATTCCTTGGAATCTACTCTAATAATCTTGATGAATTCTTTCGGGTTCGGGTTGCGACCCTGAAACGACTTGCGAAGCTGGGAAAAAAGAGCATCGAATCGATTGGTGACGACCCCAAAATGATTCTCGACCAGATCCAGGATATCGTTATCCGGCAGCATGCCAAATTTGATTATATTTTCGATGAGCTTCGGAAGAAGATGGAAGAGGCGAATATCTTTTTTTTAAGAGAAACGGACCTTGTGCGTGAGGAGCATAAGGCCATCGTGAAGGAGTATTTTATACGAGAGGTTCGTCCTCAAATCTTTCCGGTCATGGTCAATAGCCGTTACCGTTTTCCGGAATTAAGCGATACCGATCTTTATCTTCTGGTTAAGCTAAGTAAACAGGGCTCTTCCCGGGAAACCTACAGCATCATCGAGATTCCGTCGAAAAGTTGTCCCCGTTTTTTGCTTCTACCCAAGGAAGGGGAGAGGCAGTATGTCATCCTGTTGGAGGATATTGTTAGATCCGGGCTTGACTATATCTTCCATTCCCTTAACTTTGATACCTTCCAGGCCTATGATATAAAGATCACTCGCGATGCCGAACTGGATATCGATGATGATTTTGAGGTGAGCTACCTCAATAAAATTCATAAGAGTCTTGAGCAGCGTAAAAACGCAAACCCCGTACGGCTTACCTATGATACGGCTATGCCGGCGGAGATGGTACGGTTCATCGAACGAAAACTGAAACTCAACGCCCTTGATACCATCTTGCCGGGAAGGCGATATCACAATTCAAAAGATTATATGAACTTTCCAGATATCCTTCCGGACGAACAGTGTCATGTCCCCACCGGTATCATTCACCGTGATCTTCGTCGTACATCTGGAATCATCGAGGTGGTTAGGAAAAAGGAGCTCCTTCTTCATTTTCCCTATCTCGGTTTTGAGACCATCATCGACCTCCTCCGTGAGGCCTCCCTTGACCCGAAGGTCACCAGTATCAGGGTTACACTCTACAGGCTGGCTCGTTACTCTTCGGTCATCAATGCTCTCATCAATGCTAAGAAAAACAGGAAGGAAGTAGTCGTTCTTCTTGAATTGCAGGCCCGCTTCGATGAAAAGGCGAATATACGGTGGGCCAATAAGCTGAAATCCGAGGGAGTAAAGGTACTTTTCGGGGTTCCCGGCCTGAAGGTTCATTCGAAACTTTGCATCATTACCAGGAAGGGGCACAAGGGAAGCGAGGAACATGTTTGTGCCATCGGTACCGGAAACCTCAACGAGGATACCGCCAGGCTCTATACCGATACCTATCTCCTCACTTCTCATCCCGAGATTTGCAGTGAGGTCGATCAACTTTTTGGTTTTTTTGAGCGTAACTATCGGATTAGCCGTTTCAACCACCTTATCGTAAGCCCCTTTCAGAGCCGTCAGGCTTTTATCGCTCTCATTGAGGAACAAATAGGGCGGGTCAAAAAGGGGAAACAGGGACTCATTCGCCTGCAGCTCAATAATTTGGCGGATAGGGACCTGATTCAGAGCCTCTACCGGGCAAGTGAGAAGGGGGTCTCGATCCAATTGATTGTTCGGGGGATGCTTAGCCTTATACCCGGTCGGAAAAAGATGAGCGAGAATATCGAGGTGATCAGTATCGTAGATTCTTATCTCGAGCATGCCCGTTTTTTCATCTTCGGTCCCGACGAGAAGGTTAAAGTCTGGATCTCTTCCGCCGATTGGCTTCCCCGCAATATCGATCGTCGCGTGGAGGTTACGTGTCCCATCTACGATACCAATTTGAAGCGGGAACTCATTGATCTTTTTTCCATTGAGTGGAAAGATAACGTGAAGGCAAGGAGAATTGTCGACGGCAAAGAGTTCCGCAATCAGAACGGTCTGCCTCCATGGCGTTCCCAGTTAGAGAAGGGCCTCTACCTGAAGCGGCTTCATGAAGAAAGGGAAGCCGACCGCTCTTGACATCACTGTTCCCTTTTCCCTAGAATGCTTTCCGTGTTTTCTATACTCTTGTTTTGAATCCGTGAGGAGGAAACTTTGTTCAACCCGGTCGACCCAAAAGTAAATTTTCCCAAGATGGAAGAGGATATTCTTAAATTTTGGGAGAATAACAATATTTTCCAAAAATCCATTGATCAGCGTGAGGGCAAGGATGAGTTTGTCTTTTATGATGGTCCTCCCTTTGCTACCGGTCTTCCTCATTTCGGCCACTTCGTACCAGGGACCATAAAGGATATTATCCCCCGTTATCAGACTATGAAGGGGAAAAAGGTTCTCCGGCGTTTCGGTTGGGACTGCCATGGTCTTCCCGTCGAGTACGAGATGGAAAAAGAGCTCGGGATTTCAGGCAAAAGTGAAATTGAAGCCTTTGGCGTGGCAAAATTCAATGAATCCTGCCGTTCTATTGTGTTGAGATATACCTCCGAATGGCGTCAGATCGTGACGAGAATGGGACGGTGGGTCGATTTTGACCACGATTACAAAACCATGGATCCCGATTATATGGAATCGATCTGGTGGGTCTTAAGCCAACTTTGGAAGAAGGGGTACCTCTACGAGGGGTACAATATTCTTCCCTACAGTCCCGCACTTTCGACCCCTCTTTCAAACTTTGAGGTGAATCTCGGTGGCTACCAGGAGGTTGTGGACCCCGCAGTCACCATTCGCTTCAAGGTACGGGGAACCGAGTCGACCTATATTCTGGCATGGACCACCACGCCTTGGACCCTGCCCAGTAACCTCGGCCTTGCATTTGGTCCCGATATCGATTATGTCAAGGTGAAAGACGGCGACGAGTATTACATCATGGCAAAGGAACGCCTTTCCGCGTATTACAAGGATCCGTCGGAATATGAGGTTCTGGAAGAGAAAAAAGGTACGGCTTATGCCGGAGTCGAATATGAACCGCTGTTTCCCTATTTTGCCCATTTACGGGAGCAAAATGCCTTTAGAGCCTTTACTGCAGACTATGTAACCACCGAAGATGGAACGGGTATCGTACATACGGCCCCCGGTTTTGGTGAGGAAGATTATGCGGCCATGAAAGGAACAGGTGTCCCGGTCGTCTGTCCTATCGACGCAGAATGCCGCTTCACCGACGAGGTTCCTGACTACAAGGGAATTTTCGTAAAGGATGCCGATAAACCAATCATTCAGCGCCTGAAAGAAGAGGGTAAGCTCGTTCGGCGTGAAAACTACAAACACCAGTATCCCTTCTGTTATCGGACCAAAAAACCCCTCATCTATCGTGCAGTAAGCTGTTGGTTTGTCGATATCGGAAAGATCAAAGAGAAGATGCTTGCGGCCAACAGCAAGGTCAACTGGATCCCTGCACACTTGAAGAACGGCCGCTTTGGGAAATGGCTTGAAGGAGCGCGTGACTGGGCCATCAGCAGAAACCGCTATTGGGGAAATCCTATCCCCATCTGGAAATGCGACGGTTCCGATTATATTGAGGTGATCTCCAGCAGGGAAGAGCTTGAGAAAAAGTGTGGTAAAAAGGTCGAGGATCTTCACAAACACTTTGTTGATGAATTCACTTGGCCAAGCCCCGATGGTAAGGGGACCATGCGGCGAATTCCCGATGTGCTTGACTGTTGGTTCGAGTCGGGATCGATGCCCTATGCCCAGATCCACTATCCCTTTGAGAATAAAGAGTGGTTTGAAAAGAATTTTCCTGCCGATTTTATCTGTGAAGGTCTCGATCAAACCCGCGGATGGTTCTATACCCTTACAATCCTTGCCGCTGCACTTTTTGATTCTCCCGCCTTCATGAATGTGGTTACCAACGGCCTTGTCCTTGCCGAAGACGGAAAGAAGATGAGTAAATCGGAGAGGAACTACTCCGATCCCGTGGAGGTCATCGATAAGTTCGGGGCCGATGCCCTTCGTATGTTCCTGATGAATTCCGCGGTAGTGAAGGCCGAGGATCTTCGTTATTCTGACGATGGGGTAAAAGAGGTTTTAAAAACCTTCATCATCCCATTTTGGAATGCTTATAGCTTTTTTGTTACCTATGCGAATATCGACTCCTTTGAGCCGAAGGGGCTGAAAGAGGCCCCCGATAATCCCCTGGACCGGTGGATTCTCTCCGAAGCCGAGCATCTTGTTTCCGACGTTACCGCCCAGCTCGATGCCTATGATCTTCAAAAGGCGATTGAACCGATTGTTCGTTTCGTCGATTCCCTGAACAACTGGTACATCAGAAGGAGCAGAAGGAGATTCTGGAAGAGTGAGAACGATAGCGATAAGCTCCAGGCATATGAGACCCTCTATGCGGTCCTTATGAAGGTTGTCCGTGTCGCTGCTCCGATCATTCCCTTTATGACCGAAGCGATTTACCAGAATCTGAAATGTAAGGAAACGGCAGAGTCCGTTCATCTCTGTGACTATCCCGTTGCCGATGAATCGGTCCGTGATCTGGAACTTGAGAAAAAAATGGAGATCACCAGGAAGGCTGTCTCCATGGGGCGGGCCCTCCGAAGCATGCACAGCCTAAAGACGCGCCAGCCCCTCAAGGCCCTCTATCTGGTTACCAGGGATTTTCAGGAAAAGAAGATCCTTCGGGAGATGGAGGATATCATCAGGGAAGAGCTGAACGTCAAAGAGGTCCTGCTCAAAGAGAATGAAGAGGATCTTGTCGTCTATCAGGCAAAGCCGAACTACAAGGTGCTGGGAAGCAAGCTTGGTAAGTATATGAAGGCTGTGGCAGGAAAGATCGAATCTTTGACCATGCGCGAGGTTCAATCCCTCCTCGAAGGGGCGACCCTTTCCCTTGACTATGAGGGAGGTACCCTTGAGCTGACTGAAGAAGGAATCATCGTGCAGCGTTTTGAAAAGGAGCATCTGAAGGTTCTGAACGACGGAAGCCTGACCGTGGGGCTCGACTCCGAGGTTACCGAGGAGTTGAAGCAAGAGGGAACGGTTCGCGATGTGGTTCGAAGCGTCCAGAATATGCGTAAGGATCGAGGCCTTGAGGTTACCGATCGAATAAGGCTTTTTATCGACGGTACGCCGGCCCTTCGGGAAGCCGTCGACCTGTTTACCGATCATATCCTTGAAGAGACCCTTGCCGAGTCTGTCGACTTTAGAAAGGGGACGACTTCCGAGGAGCGTGAATGCGGAGAGGAACATTGCTGGATCGATCTGGTAAAGGTTTAAGTCCCCTGATGATGCCATCGGCAGCGACTGATAGGAGGGGACGGCGAATCTTTCGCCGCCCCTTTTTTCTTTTTTCGATTCTCCTCTCTGCTTTTCTCATCGGGTGTGCCGGAACCCCTAAGATATATGAGACAGGGGTGGAAGTCTTAACAGGGAAGGGGAACCTTACCCTTGTGGTGCAGGAGCCTTCGGCCTGGGAACCGACGCAACAATGGCTCCTGGATCTTCTTCTGGAAGCTGGAATGGAAGAGAAGCATGCCGCTATACTTTTGAACCGGACCGAGCGTATGTCTGTCGCCCTTGATTCGAAGGGATTGCGCCTTGCGCTTGCTGGCAATTTTCCTCGTTTTGCCTTACGCAAAACGGTTCGCGAGGTAAACAGTGAACCGGGACTCCAAATGGCCATGCCGTGGAGCGGGGTTGTACTGGTCTCACAGGGGGATCACACATGGCTGAAAAGGGCGGCCGCCAATGAAGAAGATGAAGAAGGTTTTTTTGCGGGAGCCTTGATCCCTGGAGAGATCGCCTTCTTTCTGGAAGAGCCCGCATCTTTTGTTGATGAAGCGGACCTTACCGGCGTCGACCGTCTTCGCGTCCGGCTTGTTCCCAAGAGCATGGATGAAATGAATGGCTTTGAGACACGTATAGATATTACCTGTTCCGATGCCGAACGTGCGAAGCAGGTGGCGACCTCGCTGAAGACGGCCTTATTTGTCGTCAGTCGACAGGAGCATATAGACGATGCAACTACGGCTTCCAGACAGCGATTTGCAAAGGAAGTTTTGCGTCTTCGGGCAGTAGGCCGGGAAGGAACGGCTATTGTGATTGGCCCGGTCTTTCTGCGGGAATATGACTTTGCCGTTATCGCTAAGATGAGGAATATACTGGGATGAAGGAGAAGAAATGAAGGTAGGAGTTATCGACTACGATGCTGGCAATCTTGCAAGCGTCAGTACGGCCCTTCGATTTCTTGGTGCCGATTTTATCGTTTCACCGGATCATAGGGAACTTGATCGATGTGACAGGCTGATTTTCCCCGGCGTTGGTGAGGCCTTTCATGCTATGCATGTATTGCGGGAACGTTCACTGGACACATTGCTTCAACGCTATGCCGCGTCCGGCCGTCCTCTTTTGGGAATTTGTATCGGATGCCAGCTGGTGCTTGACCATTCCGAGGAGCGGGATACCGATTGCCTGGGAATCATACCGGGGCGGGTCTTGCTTTTCCCTGAACGCAAGGGCCTGAAGGTTCCTCACATGGGATGGAACTCGATACGCTTTTGCGGCGATACTCATCCTCTTTTCTCCGGAATTCCGGATGGTACGTCATTCTATTTTGTTCACTCCTACTATCCGCAGGTAGATCGAGCTCTGACCATCGCAGAGTGTGATTATGGCGAAACCTTTTCGGCTGCCTTTGCCCGGGATAACATTGCGGCAATGCAGTTTCATCCCGAAAAGTCCGGTCCATTTGGCCTACGGCTTTTAAAAAACTTTCTTTCTTGGAATCCGGGAGGCGCTGAGCATGTTTAAGCGACGAATCATTGTCTGTCTCGATGTTAGGGACGGAAAAACCACAAAGGGCGTGAAGTTCAAGGGTAATGTCGATATCGGAGATCCCGTGGAGATGGCCCGAGAGTATTACCATCAGGGGGCCGACGAACTCGTCTTTTACGATATCACCGCTTCAAATGAGAAACGTTCCATCATGATCGATGTTGTCCGTAAGGTCGCTGAAGAAATTTTCATTCCATTCTCGGTTGGAGGCGGTATTTCTTCCGTCGACGATATGTGGGATGTGATCCTGGCCGGGGCTGAGAAGATCAGCGTAAACAGTCAGGCGGTGAAAAATCCTTCCATCATAGAAGAAGGGGCTTCACGTTTTGGACGTCAATGTATAGTTCTTGGTATGGATGCCCTCTCTGATTCATCCATGCCGTCCGGCTACCGTGTTGTGATACATGGGGGGAGGGTGAAGACGGAATTGGACGCCCTTGAATGGGCTCTTCGTGCAGAGTCCCTTGGCGCGGGCGAGATCGTGCTTAATTCCATCGACGCCGATGGAACAAAAGACGGCTACGAGTTGAATTTGACCTCGATGATTAGCAACGCCGTCTCCATCCCCGTGGTTGCATCCGGGGGTGCGGGCAAACCTGAAGATCTTGTGGACGTCTTTTCCAAGGGCTCTGCAGATGCAGCCTTGATAGCTTCCATGGTCCATATCCAGGGCTATACCATCGGCGAGATTAAAGAGACACTTCGAAAAAACAATGTCGAAGTTAGAACGGACTCCTTTGTCGAGCCGTAAGACTCGATGAGCGAAATATGTTGCCCGAATTGCCCTGCAATGAGTATATTAACGGTAACAGCATAAAAATTTATATTGACGGCGGAGGCGCAACTACATGCCTACTTATGATTACGAGTGCGACGAATGCGGTCACACCTTTGAGTTTTTTCAGGCAATGTCTGATGATCCTATTTCCGTGTGTCCCAAGTGTGGGGGACACGTGAGGAGGCTTATCGGAGGAGGAACCGGTATCATTTTTAAGGGAAGCGGTTTCTATGTCACCGATAATAAGCGAACGGGTGCTTCTTCCACCTCTTCTCCTATTAACGGAGACGAAAAAACGAAACCCCAGAAATCAAACGAATCTCATGTTGAAAAGGCAGACAGTAAAAAAGAACCGGCTTCAACCAAGGGGTAAGGTTGTCCCCTGGTCTTCTTTCTGAAACGAATGGGGAGGAAATACATATACCTCCCTGTCCTCATATGCCCTTTTAAGCTCTTCGTCGAGGCTCAGGCTTCGGTATGCCGTGGTAAGAAGTTCCTTATTGGGGTGTACCAAAGGGTGTTTGGGACTAAAAATGGTACAGCAGTCTTCATAGGGAAGGATACTGGTTTCGAAGGTACCTATTCTCCTGGCAATCGTGATGATCTCTTCCTTGTCCAGACCGATGACCGGACGGAAAATGGGGCGCTGGGCAAAGGAGCCGGTAAGGGTAATGCTTTCTATGGTTTGGCTTGCTACCTGGCTAAGGGCCTCGCCCGTAACCAGGGCCTTGGCTCCCGTATCGGCGGCAACCATATCGGCAATCTCCACCATGGCGGCCCTCATATGGAGGGTCAGTTCCTCGCTTCTTCCCCGTTGCTTCATGAAGATTTGTGCTTCGGTGAAAGGAATGACATGAAGCCGTATGCCTCCGGTGTAGGGGGCCAAAATCTCTGCAAGTTTCTTCACCTTATCGAGGGCTTCATTCGAGGTATAGGGATACGCATGAAAATAGACGGCGTCCAGTTTCAAACCGCGTTTTGCCATGAGGAAAGCTGCGACCGGAGAGTCGATGCCACCGGACAGTAAAACAACCCCCTTGCCTGCACAGCCGACCGGAAGCCCTCCTGGGCCCTTTTCCATCCTCCCATAGATATATGCTGCTTCGCGTATCTCCACTCCCAAAACCCAGTCCGGGGTTTTGACGTCGACATGGAACTCCTGATGGGCACCGGCGATACGGGCACCGATATCGCAGGCTATTTCGTACGAGGTCATTGGAAAACTCTTATCGGCCCTTCGTGCGGAAACCTTGAAGCTCTGTAGCTTTCCGTCCGAGGCTATCTCATCGGCAATCAGCGATGCTGCCTCCCTGATCTCTTCTATTCGCTTGTCACAGCGAAGGGCCTTGGTGAATCCCACTATGCCGAAGGTGCTTGAGAGTACGGAGCGTACCGCCTCTTCCGGAGCCTCCTGACATCTAAGATACACCCTTCCACTATGCATTCGCAGCTCTGATCGGTAGGGCAGCAGCTTTTTTTTGATATTCTTTCGTAAAAGCCTTTCGAAAAAGATTCGGTTATCTCCCTTTAGGGCTATTTCCCCGAAACGTATCAGATACAGTGATTCTTTCATCTTCTTTCCTTAAAATGCCCTTCCGAGAAATTGTATTGTCTGATCAAGGGCTTGCAGAAATTGTTCTATCTGGGCACAGGTGGTATCTGGGCCTATGGAAATGCGAAAGGCTCCCAGGGCATCCGCTTCTCCGACTCCTGCCTTCATAAGGGCACGTCTGATTTTCTTTCCACCATGACTACCACGATTTGAACAGGCAGATCCAGCGGATATGGCATATCCCTTATCGTTCATGACGCGTACCAATGTTTCGGAAGGAATGGGTGATGCGGTGGCGCTGATGGTCGATCCGACAAAATTCCGGGGTGATGCCTTTCGCGAACGAGGAATAACGCTTACCCCTTTCATGGAGGAAAGCCCCTCAAATAGCAGCATCTGTGCCTCTTTACTCGGCAGCCGTCCCTCCGTGGCCATGGTAAGGCTTTCGGTCAAAGCCGCAATGGCTGGCAGGTTTTCCGTTCCCGGCCTCATACCCATTTCCTGGCCCCCACCTGGAAATGGATGGGCAAGAGGTTTCTTAAGGTAAAGAATTCCTATCCCCCGGGGAGCTCCTATCTTGTGGCCGCTGAAGCTGGCGGAATCGATCCCCGAAGCGATGATATCTTCGGCAATACTAATCTCTCGTTTACCGCCTGCCTGAACCGCATCGGTGTGAATATGAACGGGATGACCTTCCTCTTTACTTCGTATTGCTTCAACAAGCTTTTGTATGGGAAAGATCTCCCCTGTTTCGTTGTGGACTGCCATACAGCAGGCAAGCTTTGTATCCCCGGTGATGAGCCTTACATACTCTTCCACGGAAAAACGGCTCTCCTCCCGGATCGAAGGCTCTGCCAGGGAAAAACCGAATTCGCTGAAAATCGGGCGATACTCCCATATGGCGGGATGTTCGAAGCCTGGGATGATAATCTTTCCGGTTCCCTTAGTCCTGAGAAAAGAGTGGAGAACAATGGCATTGCTCTCTGTTCCTCCGGAGGTGAAAATGATGTGCTCCGGTTCGGTTCCCAGCATATGGGCAACACGCTTCCTGCACGCTTCGAGAAGAGACGATGCCTCTTTCCCTTCTTTGTGTACTGCCGAAGGATTTCCGGGAAATCTTTCGGCAGTTTTATCATAAGCCTCTCGGGCTCGATCGCTTAAAGGTGCTGTTGCCGCCCAATCGAGGTATATTCTTTCCATCATGGAGCGATGATAGCGTTAATGATACGCTCTTTCAAGACAATGGCCTTGAAAAAAGTGCTTATCACGTGTATCCTATGTATTCGTATGGACGATCAAACTTGTTGTGCAGATATTATTATTGAGACCTACGCTGAGAAGCTCAAGGTATGTGGACACCCTGTTCGCCTCAAGATCCTTTGTCTTATTGAGAAGGAAGAGGCATGTGTTATGGAGCTCTGGAAGTGTTTAAACCAGTCACAGCCCGTGGTCTCACAGCACCTCGCCGTTCTGAAAGAAAAGGGAATAGTCGATTCCGAGATTCAGGGAAACAAACGCTTTTATTCTATTGTAGACCCTTTTATTAAGTCGATTGTTCAGTCGTTGGGTACCGTCTGATTTTCTCACATGGACGATACGTTATGAAGCAAGAATTTCGACTTGGAGAGCGGGTGAGTACTGTCCGTTTCCTTGAACAGGGGGAACGGGCAGAAGAGATTATCAGGCGCGAATATCCTCATTCCCTTATCATCTGGGTTGCCGACGAGAATACCTCCCGTTATCTTCCGGCTGGGGAGCCTCATTGTTTGGTTTTACCTGCGGGCGAAGCCTTCAAGACGATGGAAACAATCCTTCGCATTGTAGATTTTGCTCTTCAGGTCGGGGCCGGACGCGATAGCCTTTTCGTTGCCCTTGGCGGTGGTGTTGTGTGCGACATGACCGCCTTTGCGGCCTCGGTATACATGCGGGGAGCCGGGGTCGTTCTTTTACCCAGTACGCTTCTGGCAATGGTTGATGCCACGCTCGGAGGAAAGAGCGGTGTGGACTATCGTGGCTACAAAAACATCATAGGAACCTTTTATCCTGCTTCGCTGATCATTATTGAACCGACATATCTGGCTTCTCTCCCTCAGAGGGAAATCATGGGAGGACTTGCCGAGGTTGTCAAACATGCCATGCTCTCCGGCGAGGATGCCCTTGAAAGGATCGAAAGGCTTCTTCCCGATATAAAGGCGGGCAATCGTGATGCCTTCTCTTCGATTATTGCCGAAAGTTTGACGGTGAAAGGGGCGGTTATCGAGCAAGATCCCTTGGAAAGAGGGATACGTGCTCATCTTAATCTCGGACATACCTTTGCCCATGCACTGGAAAGTGCCACCGGGTTTAACGGATGGAGTCACGGTGAGGCGGTAGCATGGGGGCTTTCCCGGGCCCTCCACGCCGGTGAGCTTTTAGGAGAAACCGATCCTGGCTATCGGCGCTTTATCGATGAACTTCTTGATCGTTTCGGTTATAGAAGATATGCCGAGGCCGACACCTCCGCAATCCTTGAGGCAGTCGGAAGCGATAAAAAGAAGCGGGGAGGCGAGGTGCGTTTCGTTTTGCAAAAAAAGGCGGGCGATACCTTTACCAGAGCGCTTCCCCGAGAAATTGTCGAGGAAGCGATATCCGGCGGCTGTCTGAACCCTTAGTATGTTTTAATATGATTCAAAAATAGTGTTTAAGCGACGATACGCGTCGTTTACCTTTTCCACCAGCGTATGCTTTGTCGATTCATTCAGTTCGTCGGCAAGGGCTTCAAGGCTTGATAGCGAGACATCCACCGCGGTATGAAAGCTTTTAATCACCTTGAACCAGTAGACACCAACGCCATCGGTTTCCAGGGTAATGAAGCCAAGTCGTTTTGACGATTTTTTCGTCTTTGCAGTTCGCAGTAAGGCATCGAGGTGACCACACAGCGCTTCGAGTTCCTCTGCGGCATTATAGTTTTTCCCCCCGGGGGCAGGATACGAAAGGTCTTTCGGCGGATTGATAAAGGGAACAATCTTGATAATGCTGGCGATTCTGTCTCCCGTATGGATTTCATACCCGGACCAGGTAATCTTTGCCCTGGCGTTTTCCTGTATCTGTGGCAACGATTCTCCCGATTGGACCAGGGGTGATATCTCTTCCCAGGGAAGTACTGCGATCTTCTTTTTCCCCTTGTAGGGCTCCATCGTAAAGTTTTTTTCTCCGACCTTGATTGTCCAGCTCGTGTCCCGCTTCGCTTTCTGCTTCTCCTCTTTCTCTTGTTTTTTTGAACTTGGCTTTCCCGCTTTTGTCGTTATCAGCAGATTCAGTGAGGGGGATATCTCTTCGAGCCAGGAACGGTGGAGGGGGCTGACGGATCGTGCGAACATTCTGCTGGTGCGGACAATCTCCCCTGCCACAATGAACCCTGGAGATTCTCGAAACATACAGCTTCCCGGATGAATTTGTATTCTATCGGCGGTGAGGCTGCGATAGATGCCTCTTCCCGTACGCACACAGACGAATTGCACAAGTCCGGCGGCAATCGAGCAGAGGATATCCCGGGTCGCTCCGCCGGAGGAGATGGGCACTCCAAAGCCGGAAACAATTTCCTCGAGTTGTTGTTTAATGTTTACGATCTCTCCCATGGTTCGGTAGTCGAGATAGTAGGTATCGCAAAAGTGTTCCCGCCGTTTTTTCCCTTTCAGTTTGATAAACTGTCGGAAAATGGAAATGTAGGAGATAAAATCCCCTGCAGGGTCGGAAAGCTGATGATGGGCCCTTCTTGCCTCCATCTCCTCTCCTGGGGGAAGCACAAAGGGGGTATGCGTTGAAAGAAAGGCGGTGGCAATAAGTACTTCTTCCATCGCCGAGGGATAGCGGAATATGGCCTCCACCAAGATTTTGGAGTGTCTGGGGCTCAGAGGAAAATCGACCATCATGAGCCCTGTTCTCGTGAGCTGTCGTTCTTCGGTGAGCGCATCCAACAGTTTGAGGGTTTCGATTGCTCCAATGATGCCGGGGCGCCCCGGAGGACTGATAAAATCAAAGGCTTCAAATTCCTGGATATCGAGTTCTGCCATGCGCAGAACGACTTCCGAAAGATCGGTTCGATAGATTTCTTCAAGGGTAAAGGGATCGCGATGCTGATAATCCCGTTTATCGTAAAGACGATAACAAACTCCCGGCCGTGTTCGTCCGGCGCGCCCCTTTCGCTGGTCGCAGCTTGCCTGCGAGATAGGCCCTTCAATGAGACTGCTGGTAAAGGTGCGCGGATTGTAGTAGTTAAGCTTTGCCAGTCCCGAATCTATGACCGTGGTGATGCCATCGATGGTAACACTTGTTTCAGCGATGTTGGTGGAAATAACCACCTTTGACTTCCCCCTCGGCGTAGGAACAAAAACTTGTTCCTGTTCCTCTTTTGTCAACCTTCCGTACAGCGGAAGAATGTAGAGCTTTTTTGCAAAAGAGGAGGTTGAAAGGGCTGTCATTGCATCCTTGATCGCCTTTTCACCGGAAAGAAATATGAGAATGTCACCCGGCGTTTTGTGCTTTACCGTATCGCCGACGATGGATACGATCTTTTCCGTTAGGAGATCGGGATCGCCGGGGTGTTCGAGTGGCGCATAACGGATTTCAACGGGATGGATAATTGCATCGATATGAAGAATTGGTGCCTTGCCGAAATAGTCCGAAAAGATTTTTGGGTTGATGGTGGCAGAGGAGATAATAACCTTCAGGTCTTTTCGCTCCTGGATGATCTCCTTAAGCAATCCCAAAATAAAGTCGATATTGAGGCTGCGCTCATGGGCCTCATCGACCATGATGACCGAATAGCGACTCAGGTAGCGATCAGCCTTTAGTTCCTGGAGCAAAATCCCGTCGGTCATGATCTTGATGGCGGTTTCGGAGACGGTCTGGTCCTCAAAACGCATCTTATATCCCACAATGCCGGGGACCTTTGTTCCCATCTGGGAAGCGATATAATCGGAGACGGAGACCGCCGCGATCCTTCTCGGCTGGGTTACTCCGATTATTCCCCGCCCGGCGTATCCTGCTTCGTAAAGAATCATGGGTAACTGAGTAGTCTTACCCGACCCTGTAGGGCTTTCCACGACGATAACCTGGTTCTTCTCGAGTTCATCGAGGATCTTTGCCCGCTGTTGGTAGATAGGCAACTCTGGATGGTTCATTCCTCTGTGGCGACCATCCGGCACCAATCAATTGCCTCTTTTATGTCAATCATGTTACGAGACTCTCGCGTCGCGAGATTCTTGACCGAGACTTTTCCTGCGTTCTTCTCGTCTCCTCCACAGATAAGGGCCATTCGGATACCGCGCTTTTCGGCCCAGGCGAACTGTTTCCCAAGTTTTTGGCTTTGGAGTTGGACCTCACAGGAGAGGCCTGCCTTTCGCACTTTTCCTGCGAGCATGTGATAGTATCCAGACAGTGATTCATCGATATTAAATATGGCAACGGCGGGAGCGCTGGTGCTCCCTCCTGCCTTGCCCAGCTCTTCCAGCGCGGCAACGAGACGGTCTAGTCCGATGGAGGAGCCTACCCCTGGCAACTGCTGTTTGGTGTAAAGGGATGCAAGGTTGTTGTAACGGCCTCCTGAACAAACCGATCCTATTTGAGGCAAGTCGTTGAGGAAGGTCTCGTAGACGATCCCCGTGTAGTAGTCCAGGCCCCGGGTTATCGAAGGATCGAGGATAAAGGAGTCGGCAACCGAGGCCTCTTCGAGTGCCCGGTAAATCTCCCGCAATCGATTACTCTCCTCGCAACTGCCCCCGGCGAGCTCTTCAAGCTTCTCCACGGCCTCGAGAAAGCTTCCTTTTGCCTGAATGTAGTCGAGCACCTTTTCTGCTGTCTGGGAGCCGATTTCTGAGGCCAGCTGCTCGCGCACTTCTTTCTCGCCGATTTTGGCCAATTTGTCGACAATGCGCAGTATTGCCGCAGAATGGGAGGCCACCTCAATGGTATCGAGGAAGCGGTTGAAAAGCCCCCGATGATTGACCTTGAAGCTCACATTGTCGATGCCGAGGGCGGTAAAGGCACTGCGCATCATCAAAAGAATTTCGAGATCGGCCGAGAGGGCGTCGATTCCGACGATATCAAAGTCGCACTGTACGAACTCCCGGTATCGGCCTTTCTGTGTATTTTCCCCTCGCCAGACCTTGTCGATATGATAGCGTTTGAAGGGGAGGGACAATTCATTAATATGGCTTGCCATGAAACGGGCAAAGGGAACGGTGAGGTCGAATCGCATGGCGACCTCTCTACCCCCTTGATCGGTAAAGGCATAGACCTGCTTATCGGTCTCTCCTCCGCCCTTACCCAACAGTACCTCCCGGTATTCGAGAACCGGGGTATCGATTGGAACAAATCCATAACCGAGAAAAACCTGTTCAAGTGTATGCATGATGGCAATCCGTCTAGATGCCTGATCGGGAAGAAAATCCCTGAAACCTTTTAAGACTCTTGGCTCTATGATCACGAAAGAGGCTCCTTTTTCTCTTACTTGATTTTTATGGTCGAACAATTTACCATAGTGTAAACGAAAACTGATTCTTACTGCAAGCGAGAGATGTTTTGCTGAAACGATATGCTACCGATGAGAAGGGGCAAAGTGTCCCGATAGCGAAAATTTACACCGAGCAAGAACACCCGATCTCTTCCGATCAAATCGATAGTGATGCCTTTGCCATTACAAGGCGTCTTAAGGATGCCGGATTTGAGGCCTATATTGTCGGCGGAGCGGTGAGAGATTTGCTTCAGGGGAAGAGTCCGAAAGATTTTGATATTGCAACCAGTGCATATCCAAAGCAGGTTAGAAAGCTTTTTCGTAATTCGAGGATCATCGGAAGACGTTTTCGCTTGGTACATGTGCACTATGGTAGCGGTAAGATCATTGAGGTATCGACCTTTCGGACCGACGACGAGGAAGGTAACTCGAATAATGTGTTCGGTACCCTTGAAGACGATGTAAAACGCAGGGATTTTAGCGTAAACGCCCTCTATTTTGATCCGCAAAAACTGCACATCATCGATTTTGTCGATGGTGTAAAAGATGTCAGAGCCGGAAAGATGAAGAGTTTGCTCCCCTTAGATAGGACCTTTAAAGATGATCCTGTCCGTATGATCAGGGCGATCAAGTATTCTACCGGTGGCGGATTTCGCATGGGATGGAAGCTTCGCCGGGCCATCGCCAGGCATGTGGACGAGCTTGAGCGTTGTCCATCCTCCCGCATGACCGAAGAGGTGTTTAAGGTCCTCGCCTCCGGTCGCTCGGCTCTTCTTATTGATGAATTTTTGAAAACAGGATTGTTTCGCCATATGCTCCCGCGTATCGATTCCCTTCTCAAATCGGGGGACAAGAAGCTTCGAGGAGCCTTCTTTGCTTCCTTGGAAGAGTTGGACCTTCTTGTTCGGGAAAAGAACGAGGATCGTAAGGGACAAATGCTTGTTAGGTTGCTTGGCCCCTTTCTGGAACTCTCCCTAGAGGGTACCAATAGTGTCGATCTGTTCCGTGATACCTTTAAATCCTTTAAGCAGTTGCTTGAACCAATAACACCGCCCAACCATGAAGTGGAGATGGCGGTCATAAAGCTTTTTCGGCAATGCGGTATCAGAACCCCACGTAATATTGCACGAAGACCGAAACCCTCCTCTCTCGAGCCCATAGCGAAAGATAAGGAGAATAAAACGAGACGAAGTCGTAGACGAAAAAAGCGCCAGTCGGCTGAAAATGCCGACGTAGCGCTTGATGTTTAACCCTGTTCTCTTTTTTTACTCTTCTGTCTCTTTCGTCGCATTTCCGCTTTCAGAGTTGATTCTCGTAAGCAGATCATCTGCTTTGACGCCGAAACCCTCCGGATCCAGGCTCTTTACCTGGCTTAGGTAAAAGGCTGCGTCGCTGTTGCGACTATCGGCATAAGCATTTACACCAAGAGCGTAGTAGGTGAGAGGAGCGTTCCCGCCCGCCTGAATGGAAGAGTGATAGTAATATTCCGCCGAGGCATAGTCTGCTCTTGCATAACCGATGAGGCCCAGATAGTAGTAGGGAATGTAATTCTCCGGGCGAAGAGCCATCGCGGAACTGAAGAGCTTTTCCGCCTCATCGTATTGTTCAAGCCCATAGGCCTGCATTCCCGATTCAATCAGATCCGGGAAGGTTTTGACCGAGGAGATATAACTTGCAAAGTCGGAAACAAAGAGATTGCGGTCCGTCCATGCAAAGGCGCGCTGTACCGTGGAATTCTCATTGTCGCGTTTTGTCGCATCGGCGGAGAGACTCGAAATTGCATCCCACAGAGCTCTATTGTAATTTTTGTACTCGCTGTTGAGTAGGAACGAGACAAGTCCCCAGCTTTCGGCATAGAACTGGTCGATATTCGCATTTGCGGTTTCGGCATCGACATAGAGAAGCATATTGAGAGGCAGCAGTCCTGAACTTCCTTCTGTTTCGTTTTCCTCGGCAAGAAGGGTTCTCAGATAGGGAATCCATCCAAGATTTTCCCGATAGATTGCCGTTTTCCGGTCTGCGTTGTAACTGCTCTCTTCGAAATAAATAGCGAAGCCCTTCTGCAGCCAAAGGGGAGGCTCGCTAATAAAGCTGCGGAGGTATTGAACGAAACCGTGATGGATAAGGGAGCGACGCTCCAATTCCGGATCATCCATGGCATAGCCGACAAGCTCGCTTTTCGCTGAATTTTTATATTGAAGAAAGACAAAGGTATCTCTTGTCTCTGATACCGTCGAGCGAAGATAATCATCAAACTTTGCCTTGCTGGAAAAGAGCCTGACATTCATTTTATTCTGAAGCTCCGCGGGATCAAAATGAAAGTACGAGTTGAAGAGCACGAAAAATGCATCAAGAAATTCGGCATTTGCCTGTGCATCTTCTTTACCCATTTCGGAGAAGACTCTATAGTGATTCCCTTCCGCCATCTGCATGCTTTGCCCAAATACCATGGCTGTGGTGCATAGAAGAAGAACTGCGATGATTGATCTTCGTTTCATGATAACCGCTCCTTATGTCTCTATCCAATGGAGAAATTATATCTCCTCACTTATCTATCGGCCGTAATGAGCAAAAAAATTAGTGGCTTTGTACCGCATCGACGGTGATATCGACCGACGTTATCAGGACTCCCCCGTAGCGCTGAAGACTGGAAATAATATACTCCTGCATATCGTGAAGCGAACCGGAAAGATTGACTCCTATAGGGAGGTGAACCTTTAGATGAAGATGATATCCACCTGCATCGTGCTTGACGCTTACCTTCCGTACCGATACTGCGTCGTCCCATTCATCGACACAGTGTAGAACCATCTGGGTAAGGGCCGCCTCACTAATTTCAACTTTTCCCCGTTTGCTTGAGAACTCGGGTTGTACCACGGTCTTTTCAAAGGCCCGTTGTCCTCCGGGAAGAAGACCAAGCTTTTTTTTGAAAAATACCTTTACGGAATCATAAACAAACTGGGGGTAATTCTGCCTGATTTCTATAGAAGGAACGGGGATCACATGCTTACCTTCCGTTCTGCTTTTAATAGCCGTTTCGATCTCTTCTTTACTTGCAAGTTGTTCAATGCTCAATACTTTCGAGGGAGTAGGTAGTCCAAGCCTTCCCGCAATTTTCCTGACCATTCGTTCGCTTGTACCGATAAGAAGGATCCTCCTGAATTTTTCTCTATCAATAGCCTCCCTGACTTCTCTAAGATGGGCGGGGTCTTCGAAGAGTGCAGTCTTGATGGCGGAAAGGAAGAGCTTTTCCCGCTTAGCGGAACGGCCCGCAATAATCTTCTGATCGCGAATAAGTAATCCATCGTCGATGATTAATTCAATACCGTATTTTTCTGCCACAAGTTTTGCCCGGAAGCTTTTACCCGTTCCGCTGCGTCCTACCAACGCAAATACCTGTACGCCCCTGAGTAGCCATACGAGATGGCGGATAAACTGAACCATGAAAGCATGATAGCTGCCACCGACATTTTAGGAAAGACCCGGGGCTTTCGTGAGGAGTAGTTTCCTGTGCTACCTTGACAAATTGCTGTTGTACCCGGAAACTGAGGCGGACGGATACAGCGGGAATGGTGCGAAAAAATAGAATAGGGGCAATTTTTGCTCTCATATGTTGTGTGATAGTATATGTGCTTTCTCTTTTCTCTGCCTTTCGCCAGGACCATACTAGTTCAGGTCCCGAACGTCAGTTGTGGCCTGATGCCGTTCCCGTTCTCGTGGATTCGAGTCTTCATCGTTCCGATTTTCTAAGGATTGCGAAATCGGCAGGCTACGAAAGGGTGAGTCATCAGGGAAATGCAATGGTTCCTCTTTTCTCCTTCCATGGCATGATCAAGGTGCCTGTGGAGAAGGTTTCAGAACGCTACGATTCCCTTGATCCGCTTTATGATCCGTTTCTGAAAAAACTTCCGGCGCTTTTTAGCGGAAGCATCGATGGACGGGATGCTCAGGTCTACTACATCATCACAGAAGATGATCCGAACATGGTCTTTCGGCGCTTATCCGGGGTGAACAGCCCTTATTCGGGAAAATTTGTTGTTGCCGGAACGGGAAGCGGGCCTGTACTGCTCCTTCCTTTTATCTTTCTTTTCCTTGTCATTTTTTTTGCTTTTGGGGTGGATGCGAAATCCCGTCTCCTCTTTCTTTTGGGATCACTTCCTGTTGCCGTCTTTTCTTTTGGGACATCTTTTGGCTCTTATGCGGCAATCCTTCTTTTTTCGCCATTTTGGGCTTCGCTGGTCACCCAAATTCCCTTGTTTCTGAATGAGCGCTTCAGAAGAGGATCGGACACGTCAAATATGGCACACGACCTTTTGATGAGGGCGTTTCGGTATCTTCTTTTTTGTGTTCTTTCGCTTATCTTCTTTCTCATCTTCTCACAGAAAGGACAGATAAAGAACGTGGGTTCGCTTTTCGCTTGCCTTTTGGCGGGACCAGCCATGATTGGAGCCGCCATCCTCTGGCACTATGTGCGATACGCCTCCCGACAGCACGCTCTTTTTGTATCAGTTGCCATAAGCGCTGCGGGCTCTGGCAAGAAACGAATGCTTCGTTTTTTTTCTTCCCTTTATATGCGGTGCGGTTTCGTCTTGTTCTGTTCTTCCCTTCTTTTCTTATGGCCCTTGTTTAATGACGGCACCGCAGCCTCCC
The DNA here is from genome assembly GCF_000143985.1 of Sediminispirochaeta smaragdinae DSM 11293. Taxonomy (GTDB): domain Bacteria; phylum Spirochaetota; class Spirochaetia; order DSM-16054; family Sediminispirochaetaceae; genus Sediminispirochaeta; species Sediminispirochaeta smaragdinae. The sequence continues at coordinate 2,065,095 of NC_014364.1, forward strand.
TTTCCTTGCCTGCTCCGACACCTCATTCGGAGGTAGCGACAGCCACAGGCTTTCCTTCTCTAGGTCAAAAGGGAGATCCTCTTCCTAGTAGGGGGGATTATATTGCCCACTATGCATTCCACGACGGCTATCTTTTTGGTATGAATTATAGGGTTCCCACCCTCAATGAGGCACTAGAATATGAAAACTATTTCTATATAAACGATGTTCTCTATAGTGAACAGGTAACGGCGAAACTGTTTACAGAGCAATGGTATGAAGATATAATAGATCAGCAGGTACAAAACGGGATTATCGGCCTTTTTCTTAACCAGACAAATTCGGTAGGGCTGAATTATGTCTCTTTGGCCAGCGGAGGCGGCACGGAGCTAAGTGGGGGAAAATTACTTTTTCTGTTGACCGTTGTCCTTGTTTCGCTGGTCTTTTCGGAAATGCATAACGTTTTCTCTTCGGTAAAGATGGAGCCGGGATCTCGAACGGTAAGGAGTAAAGAACAAGCAGCATGAAAGGATTATCTACGTTTCCAAAGGGTGGGGTCCACCCTCCCGGTGGGAAGTCTCTTGCATCGGGAAAAGCAATCAAGAATGCGGTGCTTTCTTCAATGTTTGTGGTTCCGCTTTCCCAGCATCTTGGAAAACCGGCGGAGTGTATTGTTTCTGTAGGGGACGAGGTCCGGGAAGGGATGCTTATAGCAAAAGCTTCGGGTTTTATCTCTGCCCCGGTTCATTCTCCGGTCCCGGGAACGGTAAAAGAGATACGGGATATTTATCTTCCCAACGGCATGAAAAGCAGTGCAGTTGTGATCGAATTTGCGGGTGCATTCGACCGCCTCGGAAAAGAAGAACGGGCCGGAGACTGGACCCAACTTTCTGCCGAGGCATTAATGGCAAAAGTTGTTGAGAACGGCATCGTTGGATTGGGCGGGGCGACCTTTCCGTCTCATGTCAAGTTTTCCGTTCCCAAAGGGAAAAAAGCCGAGTATTTCGTTGTCAACGGGGTTGAGTGTGAACCCTATCTTACGGCTGATCATCGACTTATGCTCGAACGTGCGGATCAGATCATCGAGGGGATCAGGATTATCAGTCGTATTACCAATGCCGAAAAGTTGGCCATTGGTATTGAGATTAATAAGCCTGATGCCATTGCTTCGATGAAAGCGGCCGCGCAGAAGGCTAAAGTAAAGCTTGATGTTGTGCCCCTTAAGGTCAAATATCCTCAGGGCGATGAGAAGCAACTTCTGAAGGCCATAACCGGCAGAGAGGTCCCTTCCGGCGGACTTCCCCTGGATATCGGCGCTATCGTCGCTAATGTCGGAACCGTCCATGCTGTATTCGAGGCCGTGGTATTTAACAAGCCTCTCATTGAGCGGGCGGTGACGGTTACGGGCGGCGCCATAGCCGATCCCCAAAATCTGAAGGTTCGTATCGGAACGCCGATTAAGACCCTTATCGAAGAGTGCGGCGGTTTTACGGAAGAGCCTGCAAAGATCGTCATGGGCGGTCCCATGATGGGATTTACCATTTACGATCTTGATACGCCGGTTATAAAGGGAACCTCCGGTATCCTTGCGCTGACTCGAAGGGAGGTTCGTGCGTCTACCCGGACCTTTTGTATTTCTTGCGGTAGGTGTGTAGCGGCTTGTCCGATGGGCCTTAATCCTACAACCCTCTTCAAGTTGATCGACCACGGCGACTATGCTTCGGCAATGGAATCCGGCTTGATGGATTGTAAAGAGTGTGGTTGCTGCGGCTTTTCCTGCCCTGCCAGAATTCCTCTGGTACAGGGAATGCGGCTCGGCAAGAAGATGGGTCGGAAAAAGAAAAGTGCGTAAGGTCAGGTAAGGATATTATGAGCGAAAAGAATAAAGAAGCTGAAAAAATAATGCGTCTTGTGGAGAGTTCTCCGCAGATACATAATAAGCAATCGACCTCGTCTATTATGTGGAGCGTTACGTTGGCCCTCCTTCCTGCCGCTGTCTGGGGCATCTACCTCTTTGGCGCCAGGGCCCTGACAGTCTTGCTTGTCTCCATTGCAGCGGCCGTCGTTACCGAGGCGATCATTGCTGCGTTTTCGGGACGATTCACTCTCTTTGACGGGAGTGCTGTGCTGACCGGCTTGTTGATAGGTTTTAACATGCCTCCTGCCGTCCCTTTCTATGTCCCGATCTTCGGTTCCGTTTTTGCCATTGCGGTGGTGAAGTGGACCTTCGGAGGTTTGGGAGGCAACTGGATGAACCCTGCCTTGGCAGGACGGGTCTTTGTCTTTTTTAGCTGGACTGGGCAAATGACATCCTGGAGTAGTCCAAAGACGGTGGTCGATGCGGTGAGCAGTGCGACTCCTTTGGGAATGTTGAAGACCGGTTTGCTCGACTATTCCGGTTCAGCAACCGGCCCTGCCGAATTCCTCAGTTCCAACGGCTTTGTTGGGAGCACCAACGGTTTGTCGCATTTTTTCACCCCGCTCTTTGGCGGCGGTACAAGTGGAAAGATCTATGCGGATCTCTTTACAGGTAATGTCGGCGGCTGTATCGGAGAGGTTTCTGCCTTGTTGCTGATCCTTGGGGCCCTCTATCTCTTTGCCAAAAAGATTATCACCTGGCAGATTCCCGTTGCTTATCTCGGTTCTTTCGCCTTGCTGGTCTGGATCTTCGGTGGAAACCGATACGGGATGGGCGCCTTTTCCGGGGATGTCCTCTTTCATCTTTTCTCCGGAGGGATCATGCTTGGTGCGCTTTATATGGCAACGGATATGGTGACAAGTCCTCTTACCGGCAAAGGTATGATCATTTATGGGGTGGGAATCGGATTTCTTACCTTCCTGATACGCTTTTATGGTTCTTTTCCGGAAGGGGTTTCCCTGGCAATCATCTTGATGAACATCTTTGTTCCCATGATCGACCGGTACAACAAGCCGCATCGTTTCGGTGTTGAGCGGAAAAGGTTTATCGATCGTTTAAAGGAACAGTCGAAAGCGAGGGAGGAAGCATGAACAACCCCATTGTGAAAATCGGTGGAAGACTTGCCTTGATCTGTGCCGTTGCGGCGCTGGTCCTCGGGGTCGTAAATGCCCTCACTGAACCTCAGATTGCCAGGATTAAAGCGGAAAAGCTGAAAGCAGCCTTGGAAACCGTCTCGGGCGGAAGGAAAACGGGTGAAGCAGTAGCCGTGGACAATAATCCTGTGGTCGACCGTTATTACCCTGTATATGGCGATGATGATCAAATCGTCGGTTACGTTTGCCAGCTTCTCGGCAGCGGTTACGGCGGTACGATCGTAATCCTTGGTGGATATGACCTGAAGGGAACGGTCCTTGCTGCCAAAATGATGGATAACGAAGAGACCCCCGGCTTAGGAAAAGAGGCTGAGAAGGCATCTTATATGGAAAAATACGTTGGTACGGGAGGCGATAAGCCTGTTCCCGTCAGGAAAAGCATGCTCACGACCGAGCAGTCGGACAGTGTAACGGGAGCCTCCATTACGTTTATGGGGGTAGGTAAGGCGCTTCAGGAAGGATCCCGTTTTGTAGTGTCCTTGGAGGGGAAATAGCATGTGGAAAGAGTTTACAAAGGGGCTGTTCAGAGAAAATCCTATTTTTGTGATTGTTCTTGGACTTTGTCCTACTCTTGGTGTATCTTCCAGGGTAATTAACGCCTTGGGAATGGGTGCCGGAGTAATTTTTGTTTTGTTGTGTTCAAATATTTTTATCTCTCTGCTGAAGAATTTTATTCCGAATCAGGTGAGAATTCCTTCTTATATCGTTATTATCGCCAGCTTCGTAACCGTCGTTCAGATGGTTATGCAAGCCTTTCTTCCCGACCTTTACGACAGTCTTGGAGTTTTTGTCCCTTTGATTGTCGTCAATTGTATCATTCTCGGACGGGCGGAGGCTTTCGCAAGTAAAAACGGTGTGGGAGCATCCATTCTTGATGCCCTTGGCATGGGAATCGGTTTTACGCTGGCTCTCACGGTTATTTCTCTGGTTCGTGAAGTGTTCGGATCCGGTACCATAACCCTTTTTGCTTTTGGTGATTTCGATGGTGTCGTGAGAATCCCCGGCATTGTCGATTCTCCCGCACGGGTATTTGTCCTGGCGGCTGGTGCTCTTCTTGTCATGGGGTATCTAAAGGCCCTTGTCGGAATCATTCAGGAGAAGGGAGGAAAGGGCTGATATGAGCTATCTTGGCATTATTATTACCTTTGTTTTTATCAACAACTTTATTCTGACCCAGTTTCTTGGTCTTTGCCCTTTTATCGGGGTTTCAAAAAATCTTGAATCCGCAGTTGGCATGGGGTTTGCTGTTACCTTCGTTATGGCCCTGGCCTCTTTTGCAACCTGGGCGATTTACCACCTGATTCTTGTTCCTCTTAATATTGAATTCCTTCAGACAATAACCTTTATTCTGGTCATTGCCTCCCTTGTTCAATTTGTCGAGATGGTTATTCAGAAGATTTCCCCGCCGCTCTACAAGGCCTTGGGAATTTTTCTTCCCCTCATCACGACAAACTGTGCGGTCATGGGTATTGCCCTTATTGCCGTGCAGAATAAGTATAATGCTCTGGAGAGCTTTGTCGCGGGAATTGCTGCCGGTCTTGGATTCCTTCTTGCCATCGTTTTGATGTCTACGATCAGGGAAAAGCTTGACAATGAATGGATTCCGAAACCTTTTCGTGGGGTGCCTATCGCTTTCATCACCGGGGGATTGATGGCCCTTGCGTTCATGGCTTTTGATAAGGCACTTTTGAACAATCTTCTAGGATAACGGGAAAACGATATGTTACTTCTTAAAATACTTTATGCGTTTTTGGTGGTAGGGATATTGGGGGGCGTTCTCGGAGCAGCGCTCGTGGTCGCCTCAAAATTCTTTTCTGTCAGCAAAGATGAACGAATACAGCAGGTTGAGGATGCTCTGCCTGGTGCAAACTGTGGTTCCTGCGGGTATGCCGGATGTGCCGCATACGCGGAGGCCATTGCAGCCGGTGAGGCGCCTCTTACCTTATGCGGACCGGGAGGAGCAGAGGCTGCATCGAAGATTGCGGAAATCATGGGGCAGGAAGTCGAAGTCTCGGACCGAAAGATGGTTGCTCAGGTCCATTGTCGCGGCACTAAGGAGACTACAAGCTATCTGTATGCCTATCGGGGACTGAAGGATTGTAACGCTGTACACGCCCTATTTCAGGGGGATAAGGAGTGTAAATACGGATGTCTCGGTCTGGGAAGCTGTATGAAGGTTTGCCCGGTTGATGCCATATCCTATGACTCCGGTGGAAGGGTTGTTGTTGATAAAGATGCCTGTATAAGCTGCGGGAACTGTATAGAGGCCTGTCCTACCGGTGTTATGCAGTTCGTACCTTATGAGGCAGATTATATCGTGGCGTGTAACTCGAAAGATAAAGGTGCTGCCGTTAGAAAGTATTGTAGCGTCGGCTGTATTGGGTGTAAAATATGTGAGAAAAAGTCTCCCGAAGGTGGCTTCAAGGTCGAGAATTTTCTTTCTTCGATCGATTATGATAAGATGGGAGATAGAAGTGAAGCGGCAAAGGGTTGTCCTCCCAAATGCATTGTGCGGGTGGATTCTCTGATAAAGGGAGTCGATGAAAAAGCTTAGGCTTATTTTTGGGGTGTTCGGGAGTAAACCGGTTGGAACCGATCCCGAACAGCTTGAAACTGTTTATCAAAAAACCTATAAACCCTTTCTTACTGTTTTATATGGATTTCCTAAAATTCGTAGCTGTCTTCATTTTTCAGGGCAGCTGTTTGACTGGTTTGAAGAGACCCATCCCGAAATCCTGATGGTCATCAGCGAGATGGTGAAGAGGAAGCAACTTGAAATCATCGGGGGAGGGTATTATGAGCCTATTTTCCCGCTTATTCCGACAAAAGACCGAGTGGGGCAGATAGAGCTCTTAACCACCTACATCAGAAAACGTTTCGGAAAGCGTCCCCGTGGCTGTTGGATTCCGGAACGGGTCTGGGAGCCCTCCCTTGCTTCTGTTTTCAGCAGTTCGGGCATGGAATATATCTTTCTTGACGATCGTCATTTTATGAGTGCAGGACTGCGAGGGGAGAAGATTTACCATCCTTGCATTACGGAGGATCAAGGTAAAACGGTCAGGGTTCTTCCTCTGACCTCCCGATTAAACCGAATGATTCCCTTTGCCTCTCCTGAAGATGTATATGCCAAGATAGGTGAGATAGCGGCCTCCGAAGAGCATGAAGTGGCATCTATTATGATTGATGCCGATATGCTCGGATATGTGCCGGGCACGGAAGGTGTTTGTGAGGCAGGCGGATGGATGGAGTGTTTTCTTCGACTCGTTGATGAGAATCGCGGTGTGGCTATACCTGTACTCCCCGGACAGTTTGTAAGAAGCCTTGATAGCCTTGAAAAGGTTTATTTTCCTTGTACCGCCTATGAAGAGATGATGCAGTGGCCGCTTCCTCCCGAACAGCAGATGGATCTTGAATTTGTGAGGAGCCGGACCGAAAAGGACAACGGTTCCATCTATGTCAACGGCGGTTACTTTCGCCAATTTCTTACCCGCTACCCGGAAAGCAATTTGCTGTATGCACGGATGATGTACACCTATTTGTTGGTGAATCAGGTGCAGCGGGATCGTGCGCGTAAAAAGAGTGCACGGGAAGAGAGCTGGCGGGGACAATGCAATGCCCCCTATTGGCACGGTCGTTACAATGGTGTCTACGACAACCATCTGAGGAAGGCCGCATACCGAAGTTTCATAACGGCTGAGAAGACCACGCGTGAGCGAGGAATTTTTACAACAGCCATACATCCGGTTGATATCGATTTCGACGGGGCGGATGAATATATCTATCAGGGACAGAATATTAATGCCTATATCCATCGCCGGAGCGGTATGCTTTTTGAATTGGACTATCTTGTCAGCGGTTGGAATTATCTGGATACCATGGCCCGGCACCGGGAGCGGTATCACGATGATAACGATGAACGTCTCGGGATAGATAACTATCCGAGACGGGCTTTTCTTGATCATGTCTTATATGATGACGTCACCTTTTCGCAATTTAAGACCATGCAGTTTCGGGAGGCTGCCGATTTTATCAATCAACGGTATGATCTTGATGAACTCGACAGAGAGCATAAACGGCTCTATCTCCACTGTGGAACATTCCTTCACATGAATGGCGTTCCGATGCCGCTTTTTTTGAAAAAGGGATATAACTTTTCAAAAAACAGTGTTGAGGTTGAATACACCATTGAGAATCGCTCTTCAGTGACGTCAGCCTTTCTTTTTGCACCGGAGATTAATCTCTCGCTTTTTGCAAACGCTCAGGAGGATGCTCATCTATTTCTCGGAGACAAGGGAGATGCGGGAGATGACGCTTTGACAGAGGGTGTCGAACGGGGCGGAATAAAAGAGATAGCGCTCCACGATAATCGTAATCATGCCATTGTGAGTATCGTCCTTGATTCCCGGTGGGCTCTTTGGTCTTTTCCCATCTACACCATTGCGGCTGGTTTGCGTGGTAAGCGTGCCGTTTATCAGTCAAACGCTTTTGTCGTGAGAAAAAAGCTTTCCCTTGAACCTGGTGAGAGCTGGAGCGGCATCATCACAATGAAAATAGAGAAAAAGTAAACAACGACATGATGCAATATTTTATGTAAGAGCATAAAAGGTAGCATCTATCCAGCTAGTGCTTTCTTGTTTGTATGTCTCCCGCGAGAAAAGGAATTCATACAGGGCCTTGCCGAATTGCCCTTGAAAATAGTAGACCTGACCCATGTAAAAGTGGGCCCTTGCTTCTACTGCTTTACTCCTGTGGACGGCAAGAAAATTTCCAAGCTCTTTTTCTGCTGCATCCCACTCGGCATCGGCGAATGAGCCTTTGATGATGTTTGAAAGCAAGACCCCTTCGGGATTATCTCCCGGACTTTTGTCGATTGCCAGCATCTGGGCTTGGGGTGTGCTTTGACTCGGAGCAGGACCAAGCTCGTTGATTAAATTCTGTACCACCGTCTCCGTTTCTTTCGCAAGCGGTGTATATGTGGGTAGGGCATACTTATCTGGATCCGCCAGACTCTCGCCTGTTTTTACCGATTTTGGAAGCGTCAGATAGGGAAGTGGGCGTATCCTGACGTTCCGAAATCTTTCATTCTGTTGGGTCGTATCGGATAAGGCCACCAAAGCAGCATCATTTGTTGCGTTTTCTCCAGGCTCGAGTTCAACTTCATCAGACTCCACCAGCTCCTTGTCGACGATTGCGTAGTAATATTCAAGGCCGGGAAGCGGAAAATCGGTTACCGATCCTTGTGAGCTGCTTAGCGAGGTCACAAGCGATGCGGAGCGTAAACCATTCTTATCGACGATAGGGTCTGAGCTTCGATAAACCATCACCGCTCGTTCAGGTAAAGAGCTTTTATAGCTAATATAGACAACTTCACCTGCGACCCTTGCAGAAATATTGCTTATATGCGTGGCTCTTTCCTGCAGTGATGCAACCTGAACAATGGATATGGCATCATTGGTGATGTTTCTATAAGGAATATACAGCTTATACTCCCTTCCATCGGCGTCGACGGCAAGGACGGCAAAATAGTATGACTCGGTATCTTGAGGATAGTAGCCGAATACTTCGATATTCGATGCGACTTCAGCCACAAGTGTCGCATCTGTCTCTTTGTCGTTATCGAAGGAGGTGATGCTTCGGTAGATCCGATACAATACAATTGGATCGGAAGCATCTTTCCAAGTCAGAATGATTCGATCGGTGTCTGCCATTGCTTCGAGATTGGACACAAAAGGTGCATAGACCGTCGTTGTCTCTTCTGCCCATGAATAAAGTACTGCTGTTAGCAGTAACGTAGATAAAAAGAGCCGTTTCATATCATACCTATCGGCAAAGTTGAGGAAGGGTTTGACACAAAATAGGGATAGAAATACACTATATTTATGTTTGTTGCCGTCACCTTTGATCTTTCCGAAATCGAAAAAAAGCGTGGTATTGAATCACTTTTACGTGAATATGGCTTTGAAAAGCGGCATGAAGGACTTTGGGAGACGGTTAAGTTAAAAGAGCGTTATCTTGCTCGTCTGAAACGAGATATAGACAGATTGACCGATTCATACGATAATGTTCGTCTTTACCAATATCCTATCGATGGAGTATTGGTGGTGACAGGTCTTCAAAATAAGCGGTGGCGACGTATTGTCGTTCGCCCGTGATATAAACATTAGTGAGCGAGGAGATCAGGATGCTGAGTGAACTTGAAATACCGATCGAACAATTAAAAGAAGAAATCTACAACTCCTGGAGGCGACTTTGACCCTGAGCAATTGGCTCAGGAAATAAAAGTACTTGAGGCGGAAAGTGGAAGTCCGGAGTTCTGGGAGGATCGAGAACGGGCGGAAAAGCGGCTCGGCGAGCTGAAACGGCTACATAAGCGACTTGATCCATGGAAAGATTTATTGTCTTCATTTGAGGATCTTGAAACACTTTTCGAACTCGCTGCCGAAGAACAGGATGAAAGTCAGGAACATGATATTAAAAGGCAGTTGGACGAGGTAGGCGATACCTATCGTGGGTTAAATTTAACGGAAATGTTCCAAGGGGAATTCGACGGAAGCAATGCCTTTCTTACCATCCATTCAGGGGCGGGGGGAACTGAGGCGTGTGATTGGACCGCTATGTTGTTGCGAATGTATACCCGTTGGGCTGAACGACGGGAGTTTTCCGTTCAAACCCTTGACCTTCTTGAGGCCGAGGGAGGGGTGAAGTCGGTAACCCTTCAGATCAATGGCGATTTTGTGTTCGGTTATCTTAAAAGCGAAATCGGCGTTCATCGGTTGGTACGTATTTCTCCCTTTGATTCTAGCGGCCGCCGTCATACATCATTTGCGTCGGTATACATCTCCCCTGTTATCGACGATGATATCGAGGTCGATATCAAACCAGAAGAACTGCGTATCGATACCTATCGGGCACAGGGAGCCGGCGGGCAGCATGTCAACAAGACCGATTCCGCTGTCCGTATTACCCACATCTCCACCGGTATCGTGGTACAGTGCCAGAACGAACGGAGCCAGTATAAAAACAAAGCCATGGCGTTGAAGATTTTACGTTCTAGATTGTATGAACATTATAAGAAGGAGCAGGAGAAAGAACAGGAAAAACATGCTCAGGAAAAGAAAGAAATTTCCTGGGGAAATCAGATACGTTCTTATGTATTTCAACCATACACCATGGTTAAAGATCATCGAACGAAACATGAAGTTGGAAATATTCAGGCTGTGATGGATGGTGAGATCGATGATTTTATCATTGCCTTTCTGAATTGGATGCAGACGGAAGGATAGTATGGAACGGCGGCTTCTTCTAGTAGATGATCTTAGCTTTATGCGAAGTGCGTTGAAGGAAATTCTCGAAGAAGCCGGGTTTTCCATTGCGGGAGAGGCTGCCAACGGTGTAGAGGCAATAACATTATATCGTACGGTGCACCCGTCTCTTGTCCTTATGGATATCACCATGCCGGTTATGGATGGGATTGAAGCCCTTCGTCGTATTCGACGGCTTGACCCTTCGGCAATGGTTGTCATGTGTTCTGCTTTGGGGCAGGAGAAGACAATTCTTCGTGCTATCCAATACGGAGCGAAAGATTTTGTTGTAAAACCCTTTTCCAAAGCGCGGATCGTGTCTGCCGTTGAGAAGGCGTTGGAGTCGGTGGAAGGCCTGTGAGACCGTTTACCCGCGGTTTGTGTTTCTTGCCATTCCTCCTTTTTCTTCTCTTTGTGAAGACCGGTGACGTTTCTTTGCTTTTCGCCGCCGGTATGAATGAACAGACGGAGGTTCTAAGCGATCCGCGGGCCAATTGGACGCTGCTTCTTCTTGAGCCTTCTTCTTCCGATACCGATTACCGGGTCGAGGCCCTGCAAACCGCCTTTTCCGATTCCATTACACGAGAGATCGAAGCCATTGGCCAGCATAATTTTTTATTTGACGAATGGGATCGTTATTTCGCCTTCCTTTCTGAGCAAGAAAGAAATTCACGTCGTGAAAAAATTGCGAAGAAGGAACGTGACATAGCGGAGTATCAACTTCAGGGAGAGCGTGAGCTGGAAAAAAAACGCATCGATGAACGAAAAAAGTTAGAGGATGCTCTTGGTAATCGTATCTCCTATGATATTTCCTTCGCAAAGCCCATCGTTGTCAAAACACTTCCTTTTCAGCACATTTCGACATCCTGGATCGAAAATGAAGATGCCGATGCGGTTCTTGTCTTGGAGGTCAATGCCGTTGGTGAGAAATATCTATATTCCATGGAATTCTGGGCCCCGTTTCTCGGGAAAGAGAGGGTATATCATTCTCTTGTCTCGGGGGGCTCGTCGGTAGAGGCTGTGGCCGAAGTACTGATCGATCGTATCAGAGGCTCTCTCGTCGGACGGAGCTGGGCAGCATTGGAGCTTACCGGGAAGGGAGACGGCGAAGGGGGGCGAAAACATCCTCCGTTGAATCTTTTCCTGGATGGCGAGCGACTTTCTCCATCGGCCACTTCAAATCTCCTCCCCGGAGTCTACAGACTTACTGTTTCCTCATATGGATATGAAACGACGGAGCAAATAGTTTTTCTCGCCCCGAATCAGCGGCGTCATATTTCTGTTGAGCTCAAACCCCAGCAGTCCGATCTATTTACATTACGTACCGAACCGGAAGGGGCATCCATCTACCTCGACGGGAAATATGTCGGTATTTCTCCCCTTGTAACACAGAGTCCGACAGCTCCTTTTCTTGTCGGAATCGTTGCACAGGGGTATCGTGATGTGCAGTTTCCCGTGGAACAGAATGCCGGGGCCTATCGTTTTTCTCTGGAACCTGCAGGTTATGATCGTCAGCTACTTGTGGATGCGAGTCGGCGGCGTTTCTACAATGCCTTTGGCCTCTTTCTCCTTTCGATTCCCGTCACGATGATCAGTTACGGCATAGGAAGCGATTACGGGATAGCTGCCAATCAGGCGGCGGAAAGCGGAAGTGCCGATCAAAGCGAAATCGATCGCCTGGCTGATAAAAATAGATTATGGTACACTGCTTATATGGGAGGACTTTTCCTTAATGTTATTCTCGGAACAAATGCCATTTTTAGCTTGGCTGATTATATTGAAATGCATGAATCGGTATACAACGTTGGGAGGAACTAGTTGGCTGGAATAAGTCTTGGGAAAAAAATACGTGGGCTTTTGTCGAGGAAGGGTGCGCTCGATGAGGCCTTTTATGATGAGTTGGAAGATACGCTTATCGAAAGCGATTTAGGGGCCCGGACGGCCATGGATCTTGTCGATTCCCTGCGCGACTCAAAAGAGGCCCGAGGCATGGGCGAATCCGAAATTCTCGACTATCTGAAGAGGCAGCTTTTACCCTATACCAAGGCTGCGAAGCTTGATTTCCGGGATAAGAAACGGGCTTTGATACTTGTCCTTGGTGTCAACGGCGTCGGGAAGACTACGACAATAGCCAAGATGGCACGCTATTTTCATGACGCTCAGGGCAAAAGCTGCGTACTGGCGGCAGGTGATACATTCCGAGCTGCTGCCATCGATCAGCTTCTTGTCCATGGAGAAAGGCTGGGGGTTCGGGTTGTGCATCAGCAACCTGGTGCCGATCCGGGTGCTGTAATCTATGACGCCCTCGAGAGTGCCGTAAGCCGTGGCGAGGAACTCGTTTTAGCCGATACTGCCGGACGGATGCACAATAAGGCGAATCTCATCAGGGAGCTTCAGAAAATCCATAAAATCGTCGGTGCAAAGATCGGAACGGAAAATTACTGTAAGCTGCTTGTCATAGATACCACTACCGGCCAGAACGCCCTCCGTCAGGCCGAGCTCTTTCATGAGGCCGTAGGGGTCGACGCCCTTGTCATGGCAAAATACGATTCGGCGGCAAAGGGAGGAATCATTATTCCGATTCAGCGTACCCTTTCCATCCCCGTTGCCTTTGTCGGTACCGGAGAAGGTTACGGTGACCTCGCTCTTTTTGATTCGGAGAGCTATCTCGACTCCCTGTTGGGGATCGGTTGACCAAGGTATCGTGGTGTATCGTCGGCTTTTCCTTCTTGCATTATTAGTTTCTTCTGTTCGGGTTTTCGCCTTCGGACCCCCCTCTTTTGTGAAGAGCGGTCGTTTTCTCAGTAATGCAGTAGGTATTCCACTTTCTCCTCTTATTCGACAGGCCGGTGAAGGCGAGTATTGGCTGGAGGTAAAAGAAGATGACGGAGGCAGTATCGAAAGGCTTTATCAGGGAAAGTTACTGATTGCCGAGCGAACGATCCGTAAGAGCGATCTCTCCGATGGCACGCTTCTGATCGAAGAAAAAAGAGGGGACCAGACCATGTATAAGGCGGAAATAGGCGACGAAGGTGTCTTGTACGAGTGGAGGAAGGGTGTTGAGTTCCGCTACGGCTATGAATCGGATGATCCCCATTCTGTGGACCTTCCGTCTCAGCTGAATGGTCGTGACTATTATTACGGACCGGAAGGGGCGCTGTGCGCCGTCGACGGAAAGGGTTATTATTTGCTTTTACTTCCCGATGGAATCAGTTACGAGGAGCAGGGAAAAGATGCCACTGCCTTTTTTGTGCCCCCTAAGGCCTCTTTTGAGCGTTCCTTGGGTTGGGATTCGAAAGGAATACTTCGAGAGGAACGTCGGGAAGTATTAAGCGATGGATGGCAACGAGTACGGTTGACAGATAAAAAGGGGAACGAGGAAATTCGACTGTACGATGAACAATCACGGCTGCGGGATATAAGACGAAGGGGGAGCGACGGGTATGAGCATTTCGAGTATCTTTATCCCTCCCATTCCGACGAAACTATTCGTCTTCGTTCGGCAATGGTCCGAGAAGAGAGCCGTTACCATTTCGCTGCGGAGGGAAATTTCACTGCAGTAGAAACCCTTCGCTCCGGCTCATTGGTTCAGATTATAAAAAAAGAGGGCGAGGCTTTTGTCGTTACGCGATTTCGGGGCGGCGATGAGCTTTTTACCGAACATGTCGGTTTTTTCGAACTACATCGTTATACCGAGGATTTTCGAACCCTGCTGCAGGACTATATTAGGAAGGGGTATGGCACGAGATAGAAAGAAACGACTTCCCGGAAAGAAGTGGATACTGTTTGTGGCTTTCCGCTTTCTTCGAAGCAGGAGAAAAGAGCGAAAAATACGCCCCTCTTTCTTTTCGATCCTGGGGCTTGCGGTCGGGGTTATGACGCTTCTCTCCGTATTAGCCGTTATGAATGGGTTTCAGCTCGGTTTTATCGAAGATATACTCGAAATCGGTTCGTATCATATCAGGATCTATCAACAGGAGGATGAGGATCAAACAGCCCTTCTGACCCTTCTCCGCGGTATGCCGGAGGTTGAGGCTGCGGTTCCTTTTCTTGACGTCCAAACGATGATCGAAGGGCCTTTTTCCGGCATGGTGGGGTGCAATATCCGAGCACTGCCAGAGGATACCCCTGCAATCGATCCCGGATGGGCACGTCAAATGGATCTGGATGATGCCTTTGTGACCGATGGCGAACGGGATCTTATCAAACCGGGGAGTGTGTGGATAGGCTCTGTACTTGCACAGAATCTCGGCATCACTACGGGAGATAGCGTTTCGTTTCTTTCCATGGCAGGCGATTCCTTTCGTGGACTAGAACCTACTAAGGTTGAGTATACCGTTTCGCTTATTTTTTCCAGTGGTTATTATGAATATGATTCGGCCCTTGCCTTTGTTGCACATGATTCTATTTCTGCAATCGCTTCAGGAAAAGAGAAGATCAATATAGGGGTTAAACTCAAAAACCGCTGGCGGGATAGACAGTTTATTGAGGAGCTGAGTGAAACAGGGAAACTTCTTCCCGGTACGGAGGTAGTTTCCTGGCGGCAGTACAACCGTTCTTTTTTCGGGGCCCTTCGAATGGAAAAATTGGCGATGATGTTGGTCATCGGAATTGTCTTTATCGTTGTGGGCGCAAATATGAAGCATTCCCTAGAACGAACCGTTTGGGAAAAAAAAGAAGAGATCGGTTTACTTCGTTCGGTAGGGGCTCATCCCCGTGATATTCGCTTGATTTTCCTCCTTGACGGAGCGCTTATAGGGAGCATTGGAGGAGGAATCGGGACCGCTTTGGGCCTTCTGATTGCCGAAAATATCAATGGCATTTTTTCTCTCACCGAGAAAATAGTCAACGCCGTTATCGCCTTCTCAGAGAGGCTCCTGATGCCGTTTTTTCAGGTTCGTGGGGAAACCTTTTCATTGTTTTCTTCTACCTATTTTTATCTCCAGGAGATCCCGAGTCGGGTGATGTACCATGAGGTCCTTATTGTCTTTCTTTTTGCTCTAGCGGCAAGCCTCCTTTCGGCTTGGGTTTCTTCCGGCCGGGTTGCCGATTTTGACCCTGCGGAGATTATGCGCTATGAATAACAACCGGGGAGAACAAAGATGAACGCGTTGGTGAAAGTATCCGGACTAAAAAAGGTCTATAAAAGCGGAAGAGAGCTACTTACTGTTTTCCAGGATGTTTCCTTTGAACTGGGAGAAAAACGTTTTGTTACCCTTACAGGCGAGAGCGGAAGTGGAAAGAGCACCCTTCTACACATTATAGGGGGCCTGGACCTGCCTTCCGAAGGGCGTGTCGAGGTCGGAGGCGAGCGGATCAGCGAGATGAGTGAGCAGGATCTGACCAATTATCGTAATCAAGTTATCGGTTTTGTATTTCAATTCCACTATTTGCTGAAAGAGTTTACCGCCGTCGAGAATGTGATGCTTCCCGCCTATATGTCGGGTACACCGCGACTGAGAGCTCGAAAATGGGCAGAAGAGCTGATAGAGCTTGTCGGTCTTGGCAATAGACGTGAACATTATCCAAGCCAACTTTCAGGTGGAGAACAGCAGCGAGTAGCGGTTGCCCGGGCCTTGATAAATCATCCTTCGCTTATCCTTGCCGATGAGCCGACCGGTAATCTGGACGAAAAAAACTCTATCATTGTAACCGAGCTATTGGCACGAATCGTACGGGAGCAGGGTACGACACTTTTGCTTGTCACCCATAATCCAGAACTGGCAGCAATGGGAGAAGTTAGGCTTGCCCTCGGCGGAGGCGCCTTAAGCATAGAGGAGGGACGGGCTTGAACCTTCCTTCTACCGTTTTTGTCGCCTGGCGCTTATTGAATGGACCTCATGGCAGTAAAAATAGACGTCGCCATGTTGTCGGGGCGATTATCGGCGTTGCCTTCTCCCTTATTCCTCTCATTGTGGTCCAACAGGTCTCATCCGGAATGATAGAGGGAATTTCCCGACGTTTTCTTGAGATTGGTAGTTTCCATCTCCAGGTTAAGCGTCTCCAGGATGGTGACCCTTCCTTTGAAAAGGCCGCTGAGGATATATTACGGGTGGACGACGTCCTCCTTGCTCTTCCCATGGTGGAAGGGGTTGGTATTGTCTATGCTCCCGACGGCAGGAGTGGCGTGTCTGTACGGGGGCTTCCCTCCGACTGGCTTGAAAGGGATCAGCAGGCGGCATCATTTCTCAGCTGGAGCGAAGGGGAGTATCGGCTTAACGACAAAAACGACCTCTTGATAAGTAAGGAGGCCGCCAGAACCCTGAATGTGGGTGTCGGTGATGAGGTTACTCTTCTTACCGCCTATAAGATTGGTGGGGTGAAAACCGTTATGAAGCCGAGTCATTTTGTGGTTCGTGGGATTTTTTCCACGGGCTACTATGAATTGGATGCCCTTTCCATCTATATCCCATATAAACGAGCCCTCTCTCTCTTTCCAGATTCCTGGAGTTCTACCATAGGGGTAAAAATTCATGATCCTTTCGGGGAGTATCAGGATGTAAAACAACGTATTTCCCAAAACCTACCGGAAAATTGGCGGGTGTACAGCTGGTATGAACTCCAGCGTCCCATGTTTGAAAGCTTCAAAACGACAAGGACCTTACTTGTATTTATCATGATATTGATCGTTATGGTTGCATCGGTAAGTATTACCGCGGCAGTCGTCATGATGATGATGGAACACGAACCGGAAATTGCAATGCTAAAGAGTACCGGGGTCTCTTCTCGCTCCATTGAGCAGATGTTTCTTGGACTCGGCATGGGGATCGGGATCGTCGGTACGGTTATCGGTATTGCTGGAGGGCTTTTGATCAGCATTAATATAAATACCCTTATCTCGGGGATCGAAACCGGGTTGGGGGTTTTTCGTGAACTGCTTCTTCATCCCTTTGCCCTATTGAATGGAGAGAAAGCGGCTTCGTTTGTTTTATTCAATCCGGATTACTATTTGGAAACTATTCCGATTGATATTCATATCGGTGAGGTCCTGTATGCGGCTATTTTTGCCCTATCCTTTGCTACAATTGGTTCCTGGTTGCCGGCTCGAAAAGCAGCTAGGCTTAAGCCCCTCGACATTTTCAGGAAGCATTAGGTACAATAAGAAACTATGAAATGTGATATGTGTGGAAAGAATGAGGCCATCATTCATGTTCAGCAAATTAGCAACGGAGAGCTGAAAGAGATTCATCTCTGTGCCTCCTGTGCAGGCAAAAGTGGAATCGTTGCCACCGACGGCAATAATGCCGCTTTAGATTTGGGGAATCTCCTTGGTGATGCATTGGGGACGCTTTTTGCCGAGGATAAGGGGCAACATGAGAATTTTCCCGAATGCTGTTCGTCCTGTGGCACTACCGCTGATGAGATCAAAGAAAACGGAAAAGTCGGATGTCCCGACTGCTATTCTCAGTTTCACTCTCTCATCCAGGCTATGCAGGAACGTGAAATGACCCCGGCGGCTTATCGTGGCAAGATCCCAAAGCGCCTAAAAACCTTTAAGGCCTGTCTGATCGATAAGGCCCTGCTAC
This sequence comes from Sediminispirochaeta smaragdinae DSM 11293, assembly GCF_000143985.1. GTDB lineage: Bacteria > Spirochaetota > Spirochaetia > DSM-16054 > Sediminispirochaetaceae > Sediminispirochaeta > Sediminispirochaeta smaragdinae. The sequence continues at coordinate 2,082,973 of NC_014364.1, forward strand.
AGTCTCAGCTTGAAGAGGCTGTAGCAGGCGAAGAGTACGAACGGGCGGCACGTCTTCGAGATGCGATATCAAGAATCGAGAACGGATTATAATGGACGAGCAAAACTTTTCCTTCCCTCACTGGGGTACAGGAGAGGCTTCCGATATTGTTCTTCAGGTGACATCGGAACTGAGGCGGAACCTTTCTTCGTATGCCTTTCCCGATGCCCTTGATGAAGAGGAGCGAAAAACGGTGACGGATGCCATTCTCGCCGCAGCCGTTGATCTTCCCCCCTTTGAGGGTGTAGACGGTATGCCGCCTTTGCGCAGGAAAATGTTTCGGGATGCGGGACTCTTGAGTGATCCTCAGGCCGGAGACCGGAGATTTTTCTGTATGGATGCTGGACAGTGGCGATGGTGTCTCCTGTTGGACCGTGACCACATTGCAGTCTCTGGACGTTGCCCCGGTATGGAGCTGAAACAGAGCTACGTATTGGCGTCTGAATGGGAGGAAATACTCGAGAAAAAACTCGATTTTGCTTTTGCTCTTGATATGGGGTATCTTTTGTCTGATATTTCGGCAAGCGGTAACGCCCTCTTTCATAGTGCCTGGCTCTTTCTTCCCGCTTTAGGCTGGAACGGGAACCGGGAAGCGATCTTTCGAAGTTTAATGGAAGAAGGATACTGGATTCGCGGAAACGCGAATGGAGAGAATGAAGAGGAAGAAGAACTATTTGAAATAGGCACCGAATATTCTTTCGGGATGAGTGAAGATGAGAGTATAAATAAATTTGCACATATGCTAGAATTGCTAGTACATTATGAGAAGAAAACACGGAGGATGATTGACCAGGAGCGATTATCTCTGGTCAAAGATCGTGTATTCCGTGCCTACGGGATAGCCGCTTCGGCGGAGCGGATTGACTCTGCTGAGGGACACCGCCTTGTTCTTTCTCTATTGCTCGGCGTCTCCTTCGGACTTGTCAAACTTCCGCCGGAAAGGCTCGTGGAGTTGCTTTGGCTTGCAGGTGATGCAACTGTTCGTTTCCGAAATAACGGTAATCCGGGAGTCGAGCGGATCGACTATATCCGGAGTCGACTCGGAATTGACCGCTTGATTGGAGGTTTTGATGTTTAAGGGCTTGACCCAGAGAGCACAGCGCATATTGACTATCTACGCTCAGGAAGAAGCAAAACGATTTCATTCCGACCAACTGCTCCCTGAGCATATTATTCTGGCTCTGTTGAAAGACGGGGAAGGACTGGGATATCGTGCCTTGCAGGTGATCAAAGTCGATCCCGAAGAGCTCCAGATAGAGCTTGAGAAGAGTATTCCCCGCAAACATGCAGGTTTTATTCTCGGAGATGTGCCTCCCAGTCATCGAGGGAAAAAGCTCCTTGAAGATTCGGCTGAGGAGGCCCGCGCCCTCGGACATGAATATATCGGAACCGAACATCTTTTGCTTTCTGCATCCAAAGAGGCAGGAAGTGTCGTCCAGCGTTTTCTTGCAAAGCGGAATATCGGTGTGGAAATAATTCGCCAAACCATCGCTGAGCTGCGGGGAAGCGGGCGGACAGAGCGCTCTGCCGGCAACACCGTTATCGGAGCATCCGGTTCCGAACATGCAGAACCCCCGAACTTGGGGTTCAGAAAACGGGGGGGAGCGGCCCAATCGAAAAAATCGACGCCGACATTGGATGAGTTTTCTCGTGATATGACGAAGTTCGCACATGATGGGAAACTCGATCCCGTAATCGGTAGGGATTTTGAAATACAGCGTGTCATTCAAATTCTTGCTCGCCGTACAAAGAATAATCCTGTCCTTATCGGTGAACCCGGGGTTGGCAAAACCGCTATCGTCGAAGGCCTTGCCCAAATGATTGAGGACGGCTCCGCTCCTGAAGTCCTTTCGGGAAAGCGGGTGTTAACGCTTGATCTCGCTTCTCTTATCGCCGGCACCAAGTATCGCGGTGAGTTTGAGGAACGACTTAAAAGGGTTATGAAGGAGATACAGAACGCAGGGAATGTCATTCTTTTCATTGATGAACTCCATACGATCATCGGTGCCGGTGGTGCCGAAGGTGCTATTGATGCTTCCAACATGTTGAAGCCGGCCCTTAGCCGTGGAGAACTTCAGTGCATTGGAGCAACGACCCTCAACGAATATCGAAAGCATATTGAAAAGGATGCGGCTCTGGAACGTCGTTTCCAGACCATATTTGTTGAAGAGCCTTCCGTTGAAGAAACAGTTGGAATCTTGGAGGGAATTCGGGAACGATATGAGGAGCATCACAATGTTTCGTATAGTGACGAGGCCCTGGAAGCCGCTGCTCATCTCTCACATCGTTATATCAGCGACCGGTTTCTTCCCGATAAGGCAATCGATCTCATTGACGAGGCGGGATCTTTTAAGCGGATTCATAATACGGTACGGCCGAAGGCACTCATTCAGCTTGAAGAAGACATTGAACGTCTTACCGGAGAAAAGATTGCATTGGTCAATAATCAGGATTATGAAAAGGCTGCTGCGGTCCGTGATGATGTACGTCGTCTCAAAGGTAAGGTTGAAGAACTTCAGAGTCAGTGGAAAAGCAATATGCGCAGCGAAAGAAGTACTGTCGGTCCTGAAGATATCCAGGCCATCGTTTCCAGAATTACGGGTATCCCCCTTGCGCGGATCGTACAGAGCGAATCGGAGAAGCTGCTGAAAATTGAGGAAGAACTGCACAAAACGGTTATCGGACAGGATGAGGCTATCTTGGCTATCGCGAGTAGTATTCGCAGGTCGAGGACCGGCCTCAGTAGTCCGAAACGTCCTCTCGGTTCCTTTATCTTCCTCGGGCCAACAGGTGTCGGAAAAACCCTATTGGCTAAGACGCTTGCACAGTTTCTCTTTGGTGATGAAGAGGCCCTCGTTCGGGTGGATATGTCCGATTACATGGAAAAGCATAATGTGAGCAGACTCGTCGGAGCGCCTCCCGGCTATGTCGGTTATGAAGAGGGAGGCGTCCTTACCGAGAAAATTCGCCGACGCCCTTACAGTGTCATCCTTCTCGACGAGATTGAGAAAGCACATCCGGATGTATTTAATCTTTTGCTGCAGGTACTTGAGGAAGGTGAACTTCATGATAATCTCGGTCACAAGGTCAGCTTTCGCAATAGCGTGCTTATCATGACCAGTAATGCCGGTGCCCGTGAAATCAGTAAAAGTGGGGCTCTTGGATTTCAGGCCTCCGAGGGTGTCATGAGTCATGCGGAAATCAAGGCCTCCGCTATGAATGAATTACAGCGTAGTTTCCGTCCCGAATTTATTAATCGTGTCGATGAGATTGTTGTCTTCACGAGCTTGAAGCGGCCGGAGATTCGAAAAATCCTCGATATTCTTCTTTCCGAAATCTCACTTCGTTTGCTGGAAATGAATATCATCCTTGAGGTAAAGCAAAGTGCAAAAGACTATTTCATCGATAAGGGCTATGATGTCAAATATGGTGCGAGGCCGTTGCGTCGTGTCTTGCAAAAGGAACTTGAAGATCCGCTTTCCATGGAAATGCTGAAAGGCCGTTGCGTCTCCGGAACCCATATGATAGTCGGTATCAGAAAAGGGGAAATCCATTTTACGGCCCGGCAGCCCCAGGTAGTAAAAGATCATGCAGGGATCACTCAATAGCTTATGGATCAACAACAATCGTTTTTTGACTTTGCTGCCCCGCGGTTGGGGGAGTTGCTTCCGCAGAATGTCGAGTTTGTCTCCTTTGATTTTGAGACAACAGGCCTTGATTCGTTTCGGGACCGAATTCTTGAAATAGGTGCTGTCTCTTGGCGGCAAGGTAAAACAAAAGAGACCTTTAGCTCTTTAGTACGTCCCGGAATACCTGTACCGCCTGCATCCACGGCTGTTCACGGTATCACAGATGATGATCTTCTCGATGCCCCGGATGAAAAAGGAGCTCTTGTTTCCTTCCTTAGATTCATTGAGGGGAAGGTTGCTGTTGCTCATAATCTTCCCTTTGATTATGGTTTTTTGGAATCATCTGTTGATCGACTCGGACTCTCTTTGGGGGATACCCTTTTTATCGATACCCTAACGCTCTCCCGAAGGGTGTATCCCGGACTCCCAAGTTATGCACTAGGAAACTTGATAACTTTTCTCAATCTTTTTCAGGAGGATGCGCATAGAGCCCTCTCGGATGCCAGCGATTGTGGCAGGCTTTTCTTTCGCTGTCTTGATGAAGATAAGCAGATGTTGAAGATGACGATCGATGAATTAATTACCTATTCCAGGAGCAGGAAATATAAGCGATGAATCTTGAATGTTTTGTACTCGGAACGGGAGGCATGATGCCGCTTCCCGGTCGGCATCTCACCTCGGCATTATTGAGGCGGGATGGCGACCTTTTTCTTTTTGACTGCGGTGAAGGTACCCAGGTCTCTTTGCGAAAACTTAATCTCCGTTGGAAGAAGATTTCGGCGATTTTTATAAGTCATACACATGCCGATCATGTGACCGGATTACCCGGAATCATGATGCTTTCGAGCCAAGTTGATAGAGAAGAACCTCTTACCATCATCGGTCCGCCTAAAATCAAGGAGTATGTTGAAACGGCGAGAAGTGTTCTCGATATGTATATTAATTACGAAGTCATCATAAAGGAGATTAACGCTCCCTGTGAGGTATACCGCGGGGAAGGGTATGCGGTTCGGGCCTTTCCTCTCCTCCATTCCAAGCCCTGTGTCGGTTATGTCTTGGAAGAGGATACCAGACCAGGAATTTTCCATCCTGAGAGGGCTGCTGAACTTGGGGTTCCCAGGGGCCCTCTATGGTCGCGTTTGCAGCAGGGAGGGGTTGTCCAGGCAAGCGACGGCACTTCCGTTTTCCCTGAACAGGTAATGGGAGATAAGCGTTCCGGCCGGAAGTTTGCGTATGTGACGGATACCAAGTACATCCCCGAGATTGCCTCTCATGTTTCCGATTCCGATCTTCTTATCTGTGAGGGGATGTTTCTTAGCGACCTTGAGGAGAGCGCTGCTGAGAAAAAACATCTTACGGCAAAGCAGGCTGCTACGATTGCCAAGGATGCAGGCGGTATTAAAAAAATGGGACTTATCCATTATAGCCCGCGCTATACGATGCGAGATTTGCGTACATTACTCAAAGAGGCGAAGACGATTTTCCCGGAAACATTTCTTACAGAAGATCAACAGCAAATAGAAATACCCTATGATGATTAGTTAGCTTACGGCTTGTGCCTAAGAATCACCGGAATTCGGAACACTGCCCTTTTTAGCCAGATATTCTCTGAACTTACCGGGATCCGGACGAAAACCGATAATGTTACTTTCCATATCACTCTTGGCACGCTTCAAGGCGACGGACGCTTCTTTGATAAGCAACTCTCCTTCTATCAGCCGTCCGCTACGACTACTGAGACCGGCAAAAAGCGAAACCCTCTTTTCATTTTCTATCTTATCAAGAAAAACTTTCAATTGGTCGAGGGCCCCGAGCAACGGGGTATTTGGAAGGATAAGGGCAAAACTTGTAACGCCAAATTCAAAGGTCATGTCACGCATCGGGAAAATCCTCGAAAATTCATCGGCAAGGTGACGATATGCTTCGGTTTCTACGGGACCGCAATCAACAATGGCCAGACTCAACTCTTGCTCAAAACTTGCCGAACGTTTGAGTTCATTTGTTAAACGGTCGGTTAGAAAATCCTCCCAGCAGAGTCCGCTCCGTGGAGAATAGAGAGATACGCCCGTTTCATTGGTGTCAGGCACTGCATCCTTTGTTTCTGTTTCTTCAGTATGCCTTTCTTTCGATAGTATCTGGGGTTTAGAGCCATTTTTCCGCCCGACCACATCGACCTCTTCATTCGATAATTTCTGGGTCCCGAGGAGGATTATCAATAGCACGGCAAAGACCAAAGTGGCGATAAAGAGGGATCGGAAAATCAAAAACAACTGATTCGGATCAATGAGTGCATAGTAGGCCGTAGCGGTAAGCTTCTTTTCCCGAATTGGCGAACGTTCTTGATAGGTAACGGACGGTAAAGAGGCGGGTCTGAAAGAAATATCACTGCGATTAAGCGTTGAACTGCGTGGAATACTTGAAAGAAAGGCAGCCGTTCTGGCATAAAGATACTCAACGGCCCCATCGTCTTTCGTTACATAGAGCAACTGGAGGGAGCTATTTCCCTCTGCAAGTGGACGAAGATTGGTGGAAATTTCTTTTCCTGAAATGGTATCAGTAGCAAGCATTGAGAAAGCTTTCCCGCTTAGGGTTGCAAAATGCCGGGCGGAACCGCTCTTACTCTTATGGATGGTAAGTGTCAGAGAGATAACAAACCATGCAAGAAGGAAGATGAGGACAAAGACAGCAATTCCGATTGTTGTACGCGCCGTGCTCTTTTTCATGGGCCCTATTATAAACAAAAACCTTTGCGAATGTAAGTTATTCTTTTATTATTGTATATATGAAGGGGAAAAAAGTACGTAAACGAGGCTTGCCGGTAGGATGGTATCCTGATGTGGAACGTGAAGTGCTCAAACGTATCACGGATTGGGAAGCGACTGATACCGAGTCACACCTTGATAAGGCATTTGCTTCTATTATACCTCATGCCGGGTGGACATTTTCCGGAGCTCTTGCCTGGAAAGGCATACGTTTATTGAACGAGGATGCTGAGTCCGTTATTGTTGTTGGTGGGCATCTTTTCGCTGGATCTGGGATCTTGATGGCCCTTGAAGATGCGTTTGATACACCTCTCGGCCTTATCCCGGCAGATATCGGTTTCCGTGATCTTCTGCTCGAGGAGCTTTCGGGAAAGGTATCTGTTCGTGAAGATACAGAGACCGATAACAGTGTTGAGATTCACTTACCGTTGATAAAGTATCATTTCCCTAAGGCTAAGCTGATTTGGTTGCGAGTAGGTTCGGGTGATGAGTCCCTCGTTTTGGGGGAGTGTGCGGCTCGGCTTGCGATGGATGAGGGGGGGGCAACCGTTATGATCGGCTCTACCGATTTGACACATTACGGTCCCGACTATCATTTTATGCCTGCCGGAACAGGAGGAGAGGCCTATCGGTGGGTAGAAGCCAATGATGCCGAAATGATAGAAACAATGGTAAGAATGGAAGAGAGCGAGGTCCTTAGGCGGGGGAAAGAGGATCGTTCTGCCTGCTCCTCAGGTGCCGCTGCAGCCGTGATTCGATTTGCTCGTATGATCGGAGCGATGAAAAGTGAGAGGCTTGCCTACTATAATTCATATAAGCTCTACCGTGCCCCCTCCTTCGTCGGATATGGTTCCGTTGCCTATGGAAGGTAGGAGTCTATAACCTCGATTGTCCATGCTTTTGCTTTGTTGAGGATTCTTGCACCAGGAAGAGTCGTTCTGCTTTGCGGTTCTTCTTTTCGAATAGCGGCACATGCAGGGAAAAGGGTGAAGCTCAGCTCTCTCTGTGAGAGTGAAAGATGCGCCATATGTGCGGTAAATGATACATCGGCCTTTGGAAGGGTCGCGACACGGTCACGATACTCACGAAGAAAATCGTTCCATGAACCATTGCTCTTTCCTGCTGAAAAAAAGGTTCCAACAATGTTGTTTTCCCGGCGATGCCTGACAGAGGATGGGATATCGATCGGCAAGCCCTCTCCTGCGTGATGGATCAGTTTACTTCCTATTTTACCGGAAAGTAAGGCCAGACGGTTGCGATAACTCACCATAGGTCTGGTGGTATATCTGATTTTTTTACCCACATATTCTTTTGTCAACGTTTCGTTACGAAAAATAAATTCGATAAATTGATGTTCGGCAGGAAGGATCCTTTCCGATTGCGAGTGGAAGAAAGGATAGAGGTAGGTGCCCCTGGCATAGCTTTTTCCCTCCGGGTAAGAAAAATCGGCTCCGTAGATATGGATCTCTTCGGCACCGAGGCTGTTTGCCAGAGAGACTGCTGCATGGCTTACATTTCCCCCCGATGTATCGATGACGGGGAAACGACGCCAATGGGCGTTGAGATACTGGCTAAAGGGATGACCGCTTGTAAAAAAGAAGGGTCGATCAGAAAGCCTTGAGAGAAAAATGGGTGAGGCGAGATCAAGTACAAGAGGAATTTCTCTTGGAAAGCCCTTAAGAAAATGATGATAGGTGATATGCTGGCAATCGATGGAAATGACGAGATCGGGATGGATATCCTCCTGAAGGAGCGCTGGTAGCGAGGTGTCTGTGGCGATTAATGTATCATCGCGGCCTCTCTGCTTTAACAGGGGAATCGCCTTTTCAAGGCTGGGCCCGGCCCCCGTTATGTGGGCTTTCCGTATCGGCGGGATTGTCGTGATTGCATGACCTGCCGCATCAAGATTCCGTACCGAGTTGGTAAACCATCGCTTACCAAAGTAGGATTGGACCGAGTAATCTTCAGAAAGTGATTCTATCGTTCCTGCGACTACAGAAGCAACCGTGTCGAAGAAGGGTTTTGCCGTTTTTGTTCTGCTACGGAGGGGGAGCACTCGAAGGTCTCCGGAGACGGCTGGAAGATAGGATTCCAGAAGTGTTTGTTCCACCTCGGCCTTGTCAGGCTCCACCAACCACTGTACCCGAGGGTCGAGGATGAGTTCCTTCAAATCAAATTCCGAAGCAATCGATTTTAGAAATGAAAGGCTTTCTTCTATGATAAGAATTCCCGAAATATCGTCCCTGCGGAGGTACGGAGTAATATGATACCCTCCTGCAAATCCGAGGAAAAGCAGGAATCCGCCCGCTGGCTGATATTCGTAAAAGCGTTCACCCTCCCGAATGGGATCGACTTTGGAATGAAGGGGAAGCTGTGCCCCTTCATGAAACAAAAGGGGAACCTTGGCACCTCTCTTTGATCGTATGAAGCTAAGGTTCGGCGTAGAGGTCGCCGTCCCAAGTGCGATGGAAAGTTTGGGAGCAACGGAGCTGAAAGCAAACATATTTCGTTCAAGGATGGTGCTTTTTGACATGTTCGATCATCTCCTCGATAGGCTCTATTGCTTTTCTGATACGCGCTTTTGAGACATCATGCAGATCACAGTCGATCATGGTAAAAAGGTTGATAAGTCGGTGTTCTTCAATACTTCGCTTGCTCGGTGCTAAGGAAAGGAGTGTACGGAGTTCTTGATCCTGAAGCTGTTTCATCGTATTGAGTCTATTTTGAAAATTGTTCAAAACTGTTGTTCTGATAATATCTAAATCAATGGTCTTGGTTTTATACACAATACTGCGCTGGCCGGATACTTCATGTGCGAGGAACCGCTCCAGAAACGTAATCTCTTTATCTCCCGGAAGGGAAATTGAGCAGGATGATGTAATCCGGCTGATGCCCTTGACGTCTGTTCGATTGGAAAAAAAACGAGCATAGAGGGAAAGAGCGTTTGAACTTTTTCTTAGGCCGGATCCTGAAAATCCCTGTTCAAGCGAACGGATGAATCGCCTGTGCAGTTCAGGTTCGTAGCGATAGGTTCCCGAGGTGATACGTGAATCAAAGGTGTGCGGCTTGACATGAAAACGGAGATCAGATGCGGCAAGGTCCAGGCCGGCAAAAAAGATGGGTCCTGTAGCAATCTGATTCAGAAGATCAAAGGCATTTGCAGCAACGGTTCCACGGGCAGGCAGGTGAATGAGCGATGGACTTTCGATGGCAAAAGGGGAATCTTCTTCGATAAACATCCCATGTACATATCTCTCGTTTTTTTCCTGTCTCTGATGAAAAGGGGCTGATGTCAAAGAAGAGAAAAGAATCGGTTTTTGCTTTTCTTCATGCAAGTGGGATAGGTTATGAAGATGAAGCGTGGCCCAGTACCCAGCATCGGCATGCATAATAAGATCTGGAGAAAGGCCTGCTTCATGAAGTGCTTTCAGACTTGAAGGAAGTGCACAAAGAAAGTAAAAATCCCTATACCGGGCGAGCAAGGGAAAAAATTCCGACAAACCGGGCCCCGATGCAGCCACAATCGTTGGACCATGTATCGAGGTTATCATGTGTAAGGGCCCTTGCATATAGTCGAAGGCTAAGTGGGCAAGGCCGTTTTTTAGCCATCGACGAGCAAAAACACGACTGGTAGTATAATTTGCCGAAAGAAGATCCGCTCGCTCTGTTATGACTCGAATGACTTCCTTACTCCACCCTGGATAGGCTCTGAGTACCGGATTCCAGTGAAGAACGCGTAAATCTTGGACAGCATGATCGGGAATACAATCGTCAAGAAACAACTGTAGCGTGGCAAGATTTTTATCCTCCCACCGATACACTCCTTTTTGTATCATCTCATCGAGAGAAAAGCTTGACTGAACTAATCCTCGTTCCGGTGAAAGAGAAATGATATGCGCTTGCGGAAATTTCTCATGTATCGCAGTAGCGAGGTAAGCAAAAAGATCGCCAATAATGATTATCCAGGAAAAAAGAGAACACGGAGCGAGCCGTTCGGCAAACTGGTAAGCTTCGCGGAGGGGATCATATTTTGAGTGGATCAAATAGTTCTCGATTTGAGCCGTTAACGCACCATTTTTGGAACGAAAAAGCCGAAGGGCACTCTGATTCATTTCTATTTTTGATCGATCTCAGGAAAAAGTTCCCTCACTGAAAGGCCGTCGTCCGGCAACTGAGCCGTTGAAAAAGGCAGCGGAGGAACTTCACGCAACGGACCGAAACGAGAACGAAGGGCTATCGTTGCCTGGTGAATGACAGTTCCCAACCTTTGCTGCGCGATCGATGGCATAAGAACCAGTATATGTGCTTCAGCAAGCTCCATTACTTGGCTGTCTGGAAAAGACTCTGTAAGTTGACCTCTGGTAAAAGTCACTCCACGGTGAAGCAACGCAAATGGATCGGCGTTTTCATTACGTTCCTTCAAAAATTCTAGGAGTTGTGAGCACTCAATTAAAGCCACAGAAACGGATTCGTGCTTTTCCGTTAAAGCGGTAACGATGTCGTTTGCCTCTTCGTGACTATGAATATGTTCTTCACCATCGGAAAAAAAGAAGCTTGAATCCTCTATCCCTTTGAGAAAATGCGAGGGAAAGGAGGGCGGAACCGTAAAGAGATAATCATCGCCCTCTGTTATAAGGATTAAAGCAAACAGCGCTGCTTTTACACGCCCGGGAATAAGCAATATCCGGTCCAACATCGAAAATTCCCGTATAGAAAAGTAAGGCCGAAATTGCGTAAGTTGTGATGTCCTGTATACCTGAGGCCTCTCAAGGTCGTAGTCGTGAAGAGGAAAACGAAGTCGGCGAATTGTTGTCACATCGTAGCCACAAGATGCGACATGTACCAATGAGGTCGTGTCCTGGTCAAGAAGGAGAAGCGCCCCCTTCTCAACCCTGAAACTTTCGATGAAACGATCAAACAAAGGAGCCGGCGCGTCAATGGTTTTCGGAACGGCCTGTACCGAATTGTTAAACGAAGAATCTGCCTTTTTAAAGAAAACTTCTCGTTTTTTCAATTCGGCAGCGGATAAGAGCCCGCCACCGAATTGCGAATTTCTATCGGTCATGCGTTTAAGCCGAGCTCGTTGAAGAGCCGTTTATATACCTCAAAATGTTCGGAGTTTGCAAACTCCTCAATCTTTTCTTCCGGAAGACTCTCAAGAAGGTGATCCATGTAACTAAGTACCGATTTTATCTCTTCTTTTAGTTGAGAGGACATCTCGTCGACCTCTCCAGACTCCTGCATCTCCGGCAACTCGATATCGATGGGTACAGTTTCCGACGGCTCTGCAGCAATCGGTTCTTCTCCTTCTTCTTCCTGCTCTTCCATAGGAAGAATATCATCCTGGTCGATAAGAAGTTCTTCAGTTTCAGGGACTTCAGTCTCAATCTCTTCCAGGTTTATCTCTTCGGGCAGCTCTTCGACAGACAGTTCCTCTGGGGATTCGCTTGAATCTTCAGAGGGAGAAAGATCGGATGACTCTTCTTCGACCGCATCTTCCTGCAAGGGTTCTATTTCCGCTTCAAGGTCGAGAGGTTCCAGTTCGGGAACCTCTGTAGGGACCTCTGCCTCTTCAAGCGGCTCTTCTATCTCTTCAAGAAATTCTTCCGGTGCAACTTCGGACTCAAGGGATTCAAGTTCGATCTCCGGCTCAAGTTCAACTTCGGGTTCAAGCGGTTCTTCGGGTTCCGGAAGGTCGAAGTCGGTCAAGTCGTCGATGTCGCTTTCCAGGTCCCCGAGATCAAGTTCCTCTTCAGAGGTTTCAAAGTCGCTGAGGTCGAGCTCTTCGATCTCGGGAAGATCGTCGAACTGATCGAGTTCAGTCTCGCTCTCATCGGCCTCGGAAGCTTCGGTTTCGGGCTCTGCTTCCGGAAGTTCGATCTCGGCTTCTGAGGTTTCCTCCTCAGCTTCAGCTTCAATCTCTTCCAGGTTTATCTCTTCGGGCAGCTCCTCGACAGGCAGTACCTCTGGGGATTCGCTTGAATCTTCAGAGGGAGAAAGATCGGATGACTCTTCTTCGAACGTTTCTTCCTGCAGGGGTTCGATTTCCGCTTCAAGGTCGAGGGGGTCCAGTTCGAGTTCGGGAACCTCTGTAGCGACCTCTGCCTCTTCAAGCGGCTCTTCTATCTCTTCAAGAAATTCTTCCGGTGCAACTTCGGACTCAAGGGATTCAAGTTCGATCTCCGGCTCAAGCTCAACTTCGGTTTCAAGCGGTTCTTCGGGTTCCGGAAGGTCGAAGTCGGTCAAGTCGTCGATGTCGCTTTCCAGGTCCCCGAGATCAAGTTCCTCTTCGGAGGTTTCAAAGTCGCTGAGGTCGAGCTCTTCGATCTCGGGAAGATCGTCGAACTGATCGAGTTCAGTCTCGCTCTCATCGGCCTCGGAAGCTTCGGTTTCGGGCTCTGCTTCCGGAATTTCGATCTCAGTTTCTGAGGTTTCCTCCTCAGCTTCAGTCTCAATCTCTTCCAGGTTTATCTCTTCGGGCAGCTCTTCGACAGACAGTTCCTCTGGGGATTCGCTTGAATCTTCAGAGGGAGAAAGATCGGATGACTCTTCTTCGACCGCATCTTCCTGCAAGGGTTCTATTTCCGCTTCAAGGTCGAGAGGTTCCAGTTCGGGAACCTCTGTAGGGACCGCTGCCTCTTCAAGTGGTTCTTCTATCTCTTCAAGAAATTCTTCCGGTGCAACTTCGGACTCAAGGGATTCAAGTTCGATCTCTGACTCAAGTTCAACTTCAGATTCGACCGGTTCTTCGGGTTCAAGCGGTTCTTCGGGTTCCGGAAGGTCGAAGTCGGTCAAGTCGTCGATGTCGCTTTCCAGGTCCCCGAGATCAAGTTCCTCTTCGGAGGTTTCAAAGTCGCTGAGGTCGAGCTCTTCGATCTCGGGAAGATCGTCGAACTGATCGAGTTCAGTCTCGCTATCATCGGCCTCGGAAGCTTCGGTTTCGGGCTCTGCTTCCGGAAGTTCGATTTCGGCTTCTGAAGTTTCTTCCTCAGCTTCAGTCTCAATCTCTTCCAGGTTTATCTCTTCGGGAAGCTCCTCGACAGACAGTTCCTCTGGGGATTCGCTTGAATCTTCAGAGGCGGAAAGATCGGATGACTCTTCTTCAAGAGCTTCGGAGGGGCCCATTTCTTCGGTTACATCGGCGGTGTTGAGGATATTATCCAGTTCATCACCGGTGAGGGCTATGGTTTCGTCTTCATCATCCTCAAAGAACCCAGCGACCTCATCTTTTTCTGCCTTCGCCGGAGTCTCCTCATCTTGCGTTTCAGAAGGAGAGGGCTGGTCGACCTCTTCGTGTTCTTTCTTGCGAAGAACCGAAAGTTCTTTTCGGAGGCTCGTAAGTTCATCTTTGATACTGAGTAGTTCTTGTTCTATTTTGGAGAGAACTGCACCTTCCGCAAGAGGTGCCTCTTTTTCCCCTTTTAGGTCTATCCCGAAATCATCTTCAAAGGCGCTTATATCATCAAATTCGGTGAGATCATCGATACTTTCATCTTCTTCTTTTGCATCGGAGGTGGGTATTTCTATCTCCTCAAGTTCTGGAAGTTCTTCTCCATAATCTTTCTGATCCAATTCGCCAATGTTCATTTCTTCGATTTCGGTCTCAAAGTCCTCATCGATGAGATTGAGGTCCTCCTCATCAGATTGCTGAGGCATTGTCTCTTCTGAGTCCGAAAGAATTGCTTCGGCTTCCATATCAAGCTGATCGAGATCGATATCTTCAATATCGCTATCAATTGCCTCATTTGAAGATGATGCTGAATCGATCGTAAAGGTATCGTCATTCAAATCATCTATTGCATTGGTGAAAATTTCTTCATCGGCATCAAGCGTCTCATCGAAGTCAAGATCAAGGTCGAAGACCTCTTCATCGGATGATATGTTGTCGCTTGTCCCTCTTTCTTTCTCATCTCGTTCCTTATCAAGATCGCCTAAAAGCGCCTCTTCCTCTTCCGAGATATTTGATAGGGAAGTTTCCTGAGGGATGTCGAGGTCTTCAAGCTCGAAGTTTTCGTCTTCCGATTCTTCCAGAGGGATTTCTTCCGGGGCTGTCTTTACCCAAACACCGTACTGCTCAAGTTCGAGTTCGTCGTCGATGTTATCAAAATTGTTTTTTTGATCGCTTGCCATTGCTCGCTCCTGATTCCTATTCCACACTATTTCCTCTATCGGAAGAAAGCTGCGCTTACATGAACCTATTTTGAAGATTAACAGATCAAAAAGAAAATAACAATGTGAAAATCACCTCATAAGCATAACTCTACCTGCCGTTAATGAGTATATGAAGCGTGTATGGTCGTTTTTACTTGGCGTATATGTGGCTGGGATGGCCTATGGTGGCTTGACTCTTATTTGGGGGCCAAAGGGGTATCTACAGTATCAGCATTTGCTTGCATATAAGGTTAAGTTGGAAGCAAATGTGAACCAGCTTGAGGATTATCATAGTGATTTGGCTCTACATGCAAAATCACTTGCATCTGATAGAAAGGCGGTAATGCTTGCAGCCAGAGAGTTGGGGTATTATCAGGCTGATGAAGGACGGATTGTGCTTGAAAATGGATATAAACCGACCTCGTCTGGTAGCTTTGCGGTAGGAGCCTTTATCAAGCCCTACGAGAGTGAAAAATCTCCCATTTTTGTTCTTAAGCTTGTTGCTATTTTTATGGGAGCCATTGCCACATTGGTGACTTGGAATCTTTTTACTTCGGAAGGGAAAAAAAGATGACGCGGCGGATATCGAAGGATGATCCCAATCTTTTAGATGTCCTGACCGAGGTCCTGTTTCGAGGTGAACCGGTCATCATGCCCTGCGATACTATGTATGGTATTGTCGGAATAGTACCCGCAAGTGAAAAAAAGATCAGAGCTTTAAAGGACCGGTTGGAGACAAATCCCTTTTTACAGCTGATAAACTTTTCTCTGCTTCCCCGTGTGGTTCGAGGGAAGGTTCCAGCGCGATTAATGCGATATTGGCCGGGAGCCCTGACCCTTATCCTCGATGCCGTTGAGGGCGGTACGGTAGGGGTACGAATACCGGATGACGAGCTTCTTCAACGTTGCATCGAAAGGGTTGGTATGCCATTATACTCAACAAGTGTAAACAAAAGTGGACAACCTAATATTAATGCTATTGAAGAAATTGTGGCATTATTTGGGAGTCGGGTAGAGTTGATTGTCGATGCAGGAATCATGGGGCAAGGACAGGCCTCTACTATAATTAATGCAAGAAGTGAGCCCTATGTTCTTCTAAGACAGGGGGCGGTGTGTGTAGATGGTATAAAAAACCAGACAACCTAATAGTTGTTGTCTGGTTTTTCTTTTCCGCTTTTGCTTACCTGGTGATTTTTCTTGCTTCCACGTAAAAACGCTTCTCATGGGCCTCTCCCATTGAAAAGGTTTTTCTAGGAAGTGCGCCGTCGAGAATAACGGTTTTAAAGAAATCCCCCTTATCCAGGGCCGGAAGAAGAATGCCACAGTTACCAGGTTTCCTCCCCAGTTTGATCGTTACATCTTCACCGTGTATGTAATCAACCGAGGATTCCTTGTGTGCGGAAAGGTAGGAATCCATAACGGCTTGTACCGTACCCGCAGCAATGGTCGAATTCGAATCCTGTACCTCAATGACGCCGATTTGCTCTTCATCAACATAGCCAATTCGCTGAATTTCATCCTTGGTCTTAATGCTTTCCATGATTGCATCGACAGAGTCAAGTTTCTTAAAATTGACCGCTCCCACGCTCGAGAAGGTCTTAAGAAATTCTTTCGTATCTATATCAAAGAGTACCCGGTGAATCGGTTCGAAAATGAGGCCTTCATCATAGATGTTTTCCACCTCAACCAAAGCCCAGCGGGCCGGATGATTCATAATATCGGAATCAGAAGTCTTGTTTGCTTTTATCTCTTCCCAGACAGCCTTTGCCGTTGCTAAACTGTGGTTGCCGTCTCCCATAGCAAAGAGGAGAACATCTTTGCTTCCGTAGCGCTTTTCGAAGCTCTTTGGATCGGCAAGCTTTGTTAGTGCATCGGCGATGGATTCCATACGACTCTGATCAATTTTATATCCTGTAAGATGGCCGCCCTCTTTCATGAGATCGAAGTCGTAGATTTTCTGGAGGCGATCAAGTTGGGCAGTAAGCGGTTCGATAACGGTTTTATCGGGGTCGTCGATGAGAACCATGATATGCGGCAACTCGAGAGGTGCACCTATTCGAATTTTCTTTCTGGGGGGAATTCGTTCTATGATCGTTCCTTCCGTCGCCCGTATCAGGGTTGTGGAATCTTTGGAATAGTCATACGCTTCAAGATCGAGAGCCACCATGAGTCCCCAGCGGCGGGGGCTGGTTCCTGTTTCCCGTTTGACTAGAAAAAAGGAGGGTTCATGTTCGGTAAGCACGCCGTCCGCAAGGTAGGCTTTCATAGCGTTCTGAATATTTTTGATTCGCTCCTGCGCATCGTTGTCTTCCAGGTAGCACTCAGGAAAAATCAGCTTAAAGGTCGACGGTACAGTGTCGGTTATATGGGCAACGTCTTCCCAATATTCCGGCTCGGACGTGTATTGGTCGCAGGCAACAACGGCCCATTTGGACATGTCGATGTCCGAATTCGGCATAACAATGGCAGGGGCGGCGACCCCCACTGCGGCAAGTTTGTCTTTGAAAGCCATGGCTTACTCCTTCATCAATTTACTGGCATATTATCTACGAAAAGGAAAAAAAACAAGCATAAAACTGTTGATTATGCCAGAGTAAGGAATTTTGATGTATGAAACGCGCTTTTTTATTTATTGGTGGCGAAGGACCGATCGGTGATACTCTTCCCGAATTCCCCACTTCTTCGGATATGGTGATTGCCGCCGACTCGGGAATTGACTTGGCCGTCGCTTACGGCGTTAGCGTGGATTATGCCGTTGGTGATTTTGATTCGATAAAGAATAAATCTCTGCTTGATACGCTTGAAGATGGACATGTTATCATCTACGATCGAGATAAGGATATGACCGACACGGAGATAGCCGTCTCCCATGCCCGGAATCTTGGCTGTGATGAATTGATTGTTATCGGCGGAGGCGGGGGCCGTGTCGACCATCTCCTCGCCCTTTTTGCCCTTTTTGATCGAGATTGGACTCCTAAAAGATGGTATGCCTCTTTTGGATCGGTCTTTTTGATAGAGAAAGAGAACTCTTTCTCCTTGCCTGTCGGGACTACGGTCAGTTGTTTTCCCGTCGGAAAGCAGGCGTGTTCCCCCTGGAGCCGTGGGCTCAAATGGGAACTTGATACCTTATTCTGGCAGAGGGGCAGTTTCGGTATAAGTAACGAGGTCAAAGAATCTTGTTTTCAAATAGGTGTCCACAGCGGTAGAATGATTTTCATTATTCCTGTTGATGAATAATGATGAAGGGAGAAAAGCTTGGCAGGTCAAGTGGGGAAAGATGGAGATCGGCGTTCTGTCTTTTTTGAGTTAAGCAGATCGCTTTCTTCGACCGAAAGAGATGAGCTTCTCAATTCGATCAATAAAAGCTTGAAGATGAACAGTCCAAGGGGCAGTGAGCCTTCCTCTTCGTCGGATACGGACGAGCTGAATCTTCGCTTGATGCAGGAGTTCAAGCGGATCTCGCTTTGGGAACGCTTCATGCTTTGGCTGAAAAAGCATCTGACAGGGAAGGGGTACGAGGCCCTTATGCTGGAGATGAAGCTTGATCGACTAAAGCGTACCATTCGAAAGAATAATCAAAGTCTTACGGGTTTTGAAACCAGGGATCTCAAGCCGGGATTCGCTCAGGAGCTTTGGCCCCTTTACGAAGACTCTTTACTGCTCTATTCCTGTTTTGATAAGCTGTTTGGTAAAAGTGGTCTGTTCCGTGATGTTATGATTTCGCTTTTTCAGAATGAATTAAAAGAGTCGATTAAATCTCCTGAACAGGTATATTCCAGAGAAGAGATGATTGAGGTGTTTCGCCGGGAAGGAAGCGACGAGGCTGTCAGGCGAAAAGGAGCCGAGCTTCTGGATGAAGAACTTGAGCAGGTAATCGATAAACAGCTGCTCAAGAGGCTGGAATCAGCCGTTGCTCCCATCCTCGCCGCCGACCGGCTTGTAAGATTTCCCTTTAAACGCATGTTCGGGGCATTCGGGGTTGTCGGCGTAGATCCCATGGATATGTATCAGGCGACCGGTAATATTCCTACCTTCCGTAATGCTACCGCCGTTACCATGCTTGACCAGCTTGAACAACTTTTTCATGGTCTCTACTTCCTGTCGATTACGGTGGAAAGCGATCCTCTGACACTCAATGTTGCCGATATCGTTCTGTCTGTTTGTAGAAAGCGTAATGTGCGAGAAGAAGAGAGCGAGGCTTTTCTTTCACATTTCAAGCATCTGGTGGAAACCGCAGAAAGCTTTCTGGATGCCTCTTCTCTCCCCGAGCTGATCCGCTTTTTTCGACGTGATCCCTACTACAAGATACGTATCGTTCAGGAAAAAATGGACCTCAAGGCCTTTTTTCGTACCACACGAAAAATTATCATGCGGGAATATATTGAGGAAGAGCTCCCCGGAGTTCGTGATGAAGCAACGGATCGCAATATTCGGGAAATTTTTGCAGAAGGTGACGTAGAACGCTTGAAGAATTATCGTACCTATCAATCAATTGCCTACGATGAATTGGCCCTGCCCATGTTTTTGTTTCAGCGATCTCTCGCTCTTTTGTATGCCTTTTGCACAAAGAACTATCGCAATGATATCCAGGAAACGGTTCAGATCCTTGACAGGGGGCTCTATGCTCTCAATCGTGTTGAACGTGATCGTTTATTGATGCATGCTAGTGCAATCGAGGATGTGGAAGAGGAAATACGCAAGCTCGACCATTCCCTTTCCAGCGAGGAAAGCGATGGAAAACTCTTCCAGCGCCTTCGGTTTTCCATGGGAGGGGATCAGGGTCAGTCCCGGATGTTTCGGTCACTGGTTCAGCAGAAGGATAGCGAAGCGGCATCCATTGTTCGTCGGGGATGTGAGGCCGTAGAGGGGTTGAAGCGGATATTCGAGGATACGCTGAAGATCAGAAATGAATCGGGAACACAGGCCCTTAACCAGCACTATTTTATCAAGGGGACTCCGGTGGCCTTACGATCGATTCTTGATCGTAATATTGCCACCCTGCGGCGTTTTTCCTTTGTTATGCAGCAAATCAAGCGAATGGAGTCGTAAGCTCGGAAAGTACCTTTTTTAGCCGTTCACAACTTACCTTTGGGCTTTCCACAAGTACTCTCTTGCCTGCCAGTAAATCGGCAATTCCTGTTTCCCTTGGATAACGGGGAATGATGTGACGATGGATGTGGTCGATGGATGCTCCGGCCGTAAGCCCCATGTTGTAGCCGATATTATAGCCGGATGGGGCGTAAACTGCATCCAGAAGGTTTAGACAGCTTCTTGTAATCCTATCCAGTTTTGCTTCCTGCTTACCTGTGAGTTCCCTGATGTCGGTAAGATGTCTTCGGGGAAAAATAAAAAGGTGCCCGGGATTGTATGGATAAAGATTTACACTAACAAGGAAGTCTTCATCTTCCCAGATACAAAGATTGACAACATCGTCACGTTTTTCGACGATTGAGCAGAGGATGCAGCCTGGATATTTTTTCCCTTTAACGTATTTCATTTTTTCAAAATTAAAAAAGTATTCCATGGGTTTTTATTCACTCGTTCGGAGTTTCCGAAAGAAGATCTTCAATCGAAATAAGGTTTGGATCTTCCGCCCGGCTGAGTACCAACTTGAGTAAGCCTGGATAGGTGCTCAAGAGTCTTCCATACTCCTCGAGAACAGTGAGACGCTCCTTACGCGACACAC
Organism: Sediminispirochaeta smaragdinae DSM 11293; assembly: GCF_000143985.1. Lineage (GTDB taxonomy): Bacteria > Spirochaetota > Spirochaetia > DSM-16054 > Sediminispirochaetaceae > Sediminispirochaeta > Sediminispirochaeta smaragdinae. The sequence goes on from NC_014364.1 coordinate 2,103,240, forward strand.
TCCATAGGCGTTCTTTTGAAAGGGCCTCTCGTTCCGCCGCCTCGGTGGTGGATAGCCGGTCAAAATAAAGCTTCTTAGCCGTTTCGTAGAGTTCCTTGTCGGGCATGTGCCATGAAAGCAACGATATATTGGAGAATTCAAGTTCGGGGAAGGATGAAGAAAGGTTTTCGTCAATACCCATCTGATCAGGGTGCTGTGCAAGATAAGCAGATGCCGCATTAAGCACTTTAGCCTCTCTCGCTGCATACCAATCGTTTAGAGTTTCCGGTGTTAACCCCTCGTCTTTGACAAGATGAGGAAGCTCTTCAGGCCGTATCCGATAGGAAAGAGAGAGTTTAATGGTATAGTTGAAGGAGACCTCGTCTGGAAGGATCCCAGCATAGAGTTTTCCGGATGGAAGCGTTCCCGATGATTCGATACTCCTACTTCGAGGCGTAAGATCGAAGAGGTGAAGCTTCATGTTTCTAGGTATGAGCCGTTCCGCTTCCCAGTAGAATACCCCCGGTTTGTATACGCTAGGGGCATAGCCGCTGGTTTTGGTAAAGAGAACGGCATAGTGGTTTTCGGGAATCAAGTTTTGAATCCAGCCAAAATAGAACACGACCCCGCCGACAATAAGCAGGAGAATAAAAACAGCAAGGATTTTTTTCATGTGGAAGCTCCTTCGTCAAACATCAAGGGTATTTGCATAAGCTGGGTGACGACTGCATCGGGCCGAATCGTACGGCATTCCGGGACCTCTCGTCGTAACCTGAGACTTCGCTTATCTCCGGCAAACAATATCGTTTTGCAGCCGCACTGCGATGCGGCAAGGATATCGTTTCTTATATCGTTACCGACATACACTACCTCTTCTGGACGAATATGATACACAGTTTCAAGTCTTTCCAAGACCGGGCGAAACATATTCGCCGAGGGCTTTGCAACATGATGCTCGTATGAGTAGAAAAGAAGTTCAGAGGCGAATCCGAGATCGGTTTCGTCACTACCGAAGAGCGCCTTGAAAGAGAGCGGGGTATAAAATTGCGCATTAGAGACAAGCCCCATCGGCATAGTACGGCGTGTGAGAATATCAAAAAGATCCAGGGCCCCGGGCATCGGCCATATCTTGTTTGTCGAAAGTTCATAACGGAGGGCCACAATAGAAAATGATGCCTCATCGGCAGTCCCTTTGAGTCTGCCTTCCTCCTTGAGCCTGTCGATTACTCGTTCCCATATACGGCGTATATCTACTTCGGGGACATCGATCCCGGCCAACCTCCGCATATTGTGTTCGCGTAGAATTTCCTCAAGATACAGTTCGAAGACTCTTTCCGGCGTTTTGTCACCGGAAAGCAGAAAACCGCTCTTGATCAGTGCCTCTGCCGCGGCCATAGCCCGCCAGGGTTTGTCGCCGTCGGTATCTGATGCCTGAGAGATATCTCCACTGGCACTAATAAAAAGGGTACCGTAGATATCAAAAAGGCAAGCCCTGATCCCGGTCATTGGGGTGAGAGTCGGCCGAAGATCCGTAGAAATTGGCTCAAGAGGAGAAAGTTCCTCTCGTATAATGGAAATCAGTACATCACGAAACACAAACACATTGTACGATGGAACTTGTTTCATTCGCAACTGCAATTGTGCTACTATTAGCCTATGAAGAGCATCTCCGGAAAGAAACCTTTAGGCCTCTCTCAGTCACTGATCAGGTTAATCGACTCCTTCAGGATATGGCTTTTCCATATGATACTTATACTTCTTTTCTTTTTCGTGGCTGGTTCGATTCAGGAGCTTTCCGACGACAATCTCTTTCTTTTACTCGAGTGTATTCGCATTGCCGCCTATTTTTATATCGTCTTTACCCTGATCTATCAGAGTATGCTTTTCTTTGTGCGCCCCCGTCGATTTTTCTCACGGATTCGCTCTCTATTCGGGTTGCTTATCGTTCTGCTTATCTATGTTGGCGAAAGCTATCTCCTGGCCTGGTTAGGCGGAATTTGAGTATGAAAGGGGTTGCTGTTCGAAATCCCTCGGAAATTGCACGATTGCGCCTTGCTTCGAGAATCGTGGGAGAGATTCTCAGCGCTTTGGAGCCCATTATGGTCCCGGGCATAAGTACGGGAAAGATTTCGCTCTTCTGTGAGAAGCATTTGAGACGCCTAAGCGCTCAATCGGCTTCTTCCCTACTTGGTTTTCCAGGAACGGTCTGTACGTCGGTAAATGCAGTCGCCGTACACGGCATTCCTGGTGATCGGATTTTACAGGCGGGGGATATCGTGACAGTCGACCTTTCTCTTGAAATCGGCGGCTGGTTTGGTGATGGGGCCGTCACCTTCGGCATTGGAAAGGTATCTCCTGAGGTTGGGCGTCTTTTGCGGGTTGCAAAAAAGGCAACTATCGCTGGAATAACCGCGACACGTCCCGGGATAGATAGTCTTGAGATTGGAAGGGCCGTGGAACGCTATGTCGATGCAATGGGCATGTCCGTCATTGCCGACTGTCTGGGCCATGGTATCGGCCGTAGCCTTCACGAACCTCCCGTTATCCCCTTTTGCAGCTATAAAGGAAAGGGCTTCCGTCTTGAAGAAGGGATGGTATTTACGATTGAACCTGTGGTCACTCTTGCCGCCTCTGGTTTGGTAGAAGCGGGAGACGGCTGGAGCAAGCTCACCTCCACAGGCCTTCCTGCTGCTCAGTGGGAGCATACCGTTCTCGTGACCCAAAGCGGCTGCGAGGTCTTGACGGTAGGGTAACAGTCTTTTCCTTTACAGTTTTTGTTTGACTTATCCGTTCCTCTCTATTTCGCTCTTTCTTTTCGAAAAAGAGGGAATCTCTCCTGATATCGTTTTCAATCAAATCATTTATGCAAACAATGATCTGAGCATTTTAAAGGGTGTCGCTTTTGAGGGATAAAGCGGACAGGTGGCTTTGGGTTAGGCCTTTATCTTGTCAGAAAAATAGTTATTGCACACGACGGGTTTGTCGAACTGGAAAGTGGGGTGGGTAGGGGGACGCTGGTTCGCATTAGCATGCCGCAGATAAGCCGTTGATAAGCGAAATTGACAAAGAGGGAGAAATTCTCTAAAGGGAGATATCAGAAACATCGGTAAGGAGGATGACTTGTCTATCGAATGAAAAGCCATTGTGGATTACATAAAGGCAGGATCTTTGGCGATTTTGGCAGGTTCGATTTATGCCGTTGCCATCAAATTTTTCATTCTTCCTTCAGAGCTATATGCACTATTTCAATCTGCTTTGATTATCTTCTCGTTTCTAAGGATTGGCTGGATATTTAGTACAAAGACAATGCAATCGTCGTAAACACACGAATTTAGACCGTTATCTATATTTTGTTGGGGCGTTTACCGTAAATGCAATATACAAACGGTACAAGTATTCCAATGTTATGATAAATTCGGATGCTCCTGAGAAGGTCGTAGGTATAATCAAGTATTATTCGGAGATTGATGGAATAAAGGGGCGCTTTACCTATTCAAAAATACGATAAAAAATCCTATGCTATTGCTATAAAGCCGAAGAGGGGATAGCGTATAAGCGATTGAGAAAGAGGCTTTTGTCATGAAGATAGTGCTTTTCATTTTACTTGCATTTGTTATAACTACTTCTTTTTCCTGTAGCGTCTTCAAGGAAGAAGAAGATGATTCGAACATACTATTAATGTCTATGGGGGAAGTATCGCCGGAAAAAGGCTTGGATTCTGTACCTCAGATTCCATCCGCCGCTTTTATCGGGACGATGGGACAACACTTTCCACTTATCCCGGCCTTTCCCTATTTTTAACAGGTGTAACCGGGCAGTATGCCTTTAATGACAAAAACTTTTCGAGTCGTGCAGCTATGCATTAACAAAAAACAGTTGAAATTTATGATGGTATCCTCCATTCCGTTTTTGGTCAAAGCCTTAGAATTGCCCCTTTTATTTTGCCTTTCTCCAAAAATATGATACTATTTTAATAAGGTATTTGCTTATTGTTTGCTACCTTAGCAACAATTGATCGCAATAAGGAGTAACGATTTGACTGCTATACCAAGAATTTACGTTATCGGATCCGGTTCCATGGGAATGCCTCTTGCGGCATTTTTATCCGCAAATGATATACAGGTGATCGCTGTCCGCACGAGTGTAGAGGGTGTCTCGCCGACTATCGAGAGCGTTACAGTCGAATTACCGGCCGGAAAATCCCTTCAGGCGAACGTCAAAATGGTTTCATTATCTGAGATCGAGTGCGTCGACGAAGGGATTCTTCTCCTCACTGCGAAGGCCACAGCAAATAAATATATTGCTGATTCATTGAGAACAAAATTTTCAAAGCTCCCAATAGTCGTGATGCAAAACGGAATTGGCGTAGAACAAGTATATATCGATGCGGGTTTCCCGAAAATTTATCGTTGTGTCCTATATGCAACAGGCCAAACCATACAAAAGCATCATTACCGATTTCGCGAAGTTTCAGAGTCTCCGATAGGTATCGTAAAAGGGGATCCAGGGGAAGCACAGGCTATTATCGATCAAATCTCAACACCGACCTTTCGCTTTCGTTACGTCGAAAGCATTGAAAGAGAGGCTTGGAAAAAGGCAATTATAAATGCGGCATTTAATTCGATCTGCCCACTAATCAATGTTGATAACGGTATTTTCCACCGAGATAAGCACGTCGCAATGATTGCCGAAACAATCATTGACGAAGCGAGCTCGGTTGCTGCAAAAATCGGAATTCGATTTCAGAAAAGAGAATTGCTCGATCAATTACTGCTCATCAGTCAGCGTTCCGATGGACAACTCATTTCAACACTTCAGGATATCAACAATGGGCGAGAGACCGAAATAGAGTTCCTAAATTTGGAGATTGCACGAATCGGAAATGGAATGTCTCCTCCGATCGACCCACGAGTCACACGGATTTTAGGAGAGATGATTTTAGCAAAATCTAAAAGCACTATTTGAAAGGTATGTCATGAAGAAAATGACCTGCAGGCAAAAAGCAAGTATTTTGCCTGCAAAATGACATAAGCATCACCAGGATTCCGAACACTATAAAACTTTTACATATATTACAAAGAACTTCATATTTCCTTCATCTTTCACAATTAACCTTTTCTTAATTGATTTCAACAAGGAGAAATGCCTATGTTAATTCCAATTAAGAAAAAAAGACTGGTAAAGTTGTCCCTTGAGACAGGTTTGATGTTTTTTACACTTATTGCTCTGATAGTAAGTTGTTCGCATACCGAACGATCCCGACCGGTCACCATGGAGGGAGGTCCCGGTGGTGGACCACAAGGAGGCCCGGGAGGCCCACCACCACAAGGAGTCCCTCATGAAACTGTAATGGTTGCTCAAACCTTACCTGAACAGGTTTCATCGCAATACTTCTCTGATCTGGATGCAAGAACTGCTTCAATCAATGCGTATGTCGATTATCTGTATGAAAAGGGTATCCTCGTTGGGTATGCAACCTCGTACTACCCTGATCAAGTTCTTACCCGTGCCGATTTGGCAGTTATGTTGGATGCAAAGTTCAAATATGATGGCACGGCCCCAGGGTATACCGATGTAGGAAAGGATACTTATTATTATCAGGCAACAATGCAAGGAAAGGCAGTCGGTGCATTTGAGGATGTCGACCGTTTTTATCCTGACAAAGCGGTTACCCGTGAACAGGCTGCAGTTTGGATCTATTTGAGTGAACGTTTAAACGGTATGCCGAAAGAGTTGGTGACGAAAAACGTTTCAAAATTTGGAGATTCGGATGATATATCGAAAAATGCACGGGAAGCAGTAGCGACTGTAGTAAAGCTTGGTATTTTGAAGGCCGATGATGCCGGGAATTTCAATCCAAATGGTATCTTCACAAGAGCGGAAATTGCTCCTATCATGTATCGTATATTATGTCTTGGAGGATCTCCCAGACAAGATGGTCCTGGGCCGGGCAGACAGGGCGGTCCAAGAGATTCGGGGGAACCAGGGCAGGGCCCTATACCCCGTTAACCTTCAATATATTCTTCTATTTCTGATAAGTTATAAGGACAGGGCCTCCGGCATACCGGGGGCCTTTTTATACTTGCTTAACAAATTATAAAATGTACGAAGAAAGATTCCTGGAAGAAGATGTCGGTTTTTCAGATTTGAATTCTGACATACGAAAGTAAAATAGGGTATCCATGGAGGTGGCGGGACTCGGATAACGTCAAGAAAGTTTCGTACAATTATGAAAGAGAAAAGGTCCGGAGGACCTTTATGGACTCAAAAACACCAGGGGAAATTATACAGATAGACGAGCATCTGGTGCAATCTATCCCGTTACGAAAGAACAGAAGCAAGAGCCGATACCCGTGCCGGGTATTACACCAGGAAGCTCGATACTTCTGCCGGTCGTGTAGATCTAAACATGCCCAAACTAAGAAATCTTCCCTTTGAAACGGCAATTGTCGAACGCTACAAACGTCGCAAAGCTTCAGTCGAAGAATCCCTTATCGAGAGGTAGATTTGTTCATTTCTGATACATGTATGGAACTGGAATAGATTGTTCTATGTGTTTATTCAATTTTCAATATTTTCAGTCCTTTTATTAATCCATTTCTCCTGTATTCTTTATCTTCTTTAGGGTGTGTACAGATATCTACTATTTCATTCATGTTTTGCTTTATTGATGATAGATAATTACTAATTTTAAGAACTGAATTAGGCTCTATATTTAGGAAAGTCATGATCCGTTTATCTAAATTATCATTATATTCTTGTTTTGAAGTTTGCCTTTCAAGTTGATGAAGAATATCTAAACATCTTCCTTCTTTGGTTAGCATTCTACAGGGACCACAAATATCATCGGTCCCAATTACTAACATGCATTTCACATTAACATCTGTAATTATTTTATTGGTTACCTTGTGTAGCAAATGGCCATACTCATGTGGGACTATCGGTCGTTCATTTCCAATGTTTCTTACGATATCAAGAATATGATGAGGTCTCAATCTCAGCATTTTAAACTCCATTCACTGTTACATTTCATACATACTAAAAATTGAAATGTTTCAACCGGCAATGAAAATTGTAATATATTAGATTCAATCATTATTTAACAACGATTTCATATTTATATCAGGATTTCTTATTATTAGGAAGATTAGTAATTCTTCAATTGCACTAAGCGTTGCCAGTGAAAAAACGACCGTCGTTATCATTTTCATATTTAATACCCAGTATAAAAAAACTCCCAAAATCACAATTACCCCCGTCATCTTATTTCCTATTGTATGAATACTATATATTTCATGATTCCGTACTTTGCATATTATTACTGATGTTATTCGCGTTATTAAAATACCGATTAAGAGTATATAGTTAATTAGTATTTTAGGTTCATAAATCAGAATCAATACAACTAACGATAAGTAGAAAAAAACATCGGCCAAAGAATCAAGTTTCCCGCCCCATTTTGTGGCTATTTTTAGTTTTCTTGCTAAATAGCCATCGATAATATCTGTTAAAACACAGTACAAAATTACTATAGTATTTAATACTTTATGATTCCATAAAATAATTATTAAGGGGGAAACTATAATTCTTGATATTGTAAGGATATTGGGTATGTTCTTAGTAATTTTGTTCATTTTTTCAGCTCATCATCCATTTAAGCATGAAAGACCAATGTAGATACAGAATAATTATGATTCATACTTATGTCCAGAATCTTATATAAATAATTGTAAGGCTATCTTGTCCATAGCACAACAAAAACTCAATGTTCTCTATGCAGCTTGCTATCGTAGGAACTGTAGAATCTTGCATTCCCTATCCTTTACGCCTCTCTCTTCTGACCATCATCTTCTATTGCACGACAAAGCGAGCTTCTTGGCGTGAGTCGCTCGCATCACTATTACAAGAAACGTACCCAACGCCGTGCCGATTCTGATAAAAGAATTGGGCCTTAACGTTCTGTCACCGAAAAAATTAACTTCCATCCCGCAGAAGGAGCCGGATCTCACTCACAATGGAAGCTGCGTTCTGTGTTGAAGCGTTGAAGGATGCCTTACGAACCATATGGAACACCTGCAATCTTTAATACAGACCAGGGAAGTCAGTTTCCGCCCTATGGCTAGTGAAGGTTCCACCTTAAATGTGCTGGAAAACTGTTTGGCAAACCGGCTCAGCAAATTCCTGGGGTACGCCTTTGATGCGTCGAGGTGTTCAAGCTCCTTCTCTTCTTCATCCAAAAAAGAAAAGTTCGTCTTATATGCTTTTGTCATGATTTTCCTCCGTATTCTCTTTGCAGTTCCCAGCTTGAAAACTCGGACGCAGGAATTTCTCAAAAAAACTGCCAGATTTATAAATCCGTGAGAGTGCCCGTAAAAAAACGCCTACAATTTCTCCTGATTGCAGAAAAATCTTCCTTCCGCCCGTCACGGATACCCGGGAGACAATTCGAGTCATAGGAGAACAGAGATGAAGAGAACAGAGATGATAAGGAAAAGTGCCATAGTCGCGGCGGCGGCCGTTCTGGCCCTGCTGGTTTTTATAGGCTGTTCCAACGGGACAACGGATTCGGTGAGGCCGGCAGAGACCTACACCGTCACCTACAACGCCAATGGAGCGGACTCGGGGACGGTTCCCACGGACGGCGGCACGTACATTGCGGGCGACGAGGTGACGGTCCTGGGCAACACCGGAGGGCTTGCCCTGAACGGCTACGCCTTTAGCGGCTGGAACACGGCAGCCGACGACAGCGGGACGTCGACCTACCTGGAGGGCGCAACCTTCACCATGGGAACGGGGGATGTGACACTCTACGCGACTTGGTCGCAGAACGTACACACCCTGAGCTTCGACGCGAACGGCGGCAGCGGAACCATGGCAGTCCAGACAGTGGCCGAGGAAGCAACGGTAACGCTACCGGTGAACACCTTTACCTATGAGGGCTACACCTTTGTCGGGTGGGCCACAGGCGCCGGGAGAAGAGCGGCCTATACCGACGAGGAGGAGTTCACCATGGGCACGGCGGATGTAACCCTATACGCGGTATGGACGCCCACCACGTACACCATCATCTATACGCTGAACGGTGGGACAAATAGCGCCTCCAATCCAGCGACTTATACCATTGAAAGCGCCACCATCACCCTGGCCGATCCGTCCGGAACAGACTACACCTTCGGCGGTTGGTACAGCGACTCAGTCTTCGAGGCGCAAGTTACCGGCATACCCGCCGGTTCCACCGGATCCAGAGCGTTCTACGCCAAATGGACGCCCCAAGGCACCGTTACCACAACACTGAAAGAAGAGGAGCAGATTACCGTTACCGGGACTGGAACCGGAGACTCGGGCCTGGCCGGGACAGTGGGAGCCACCCTGACCATAGGCGTTAACGGCAGCGACATATACGCCTCGTACCAGTGGTACAGGGACGGACAGATGTTGGACGGTGCGACCGGCCAGACCCTGGAAATAACACTAACTACTCCAGGGAATTATACCTTTACCGTGGTGGTGACAAACGACGATGGAAACGGGTTCTCGGAAAGTGTAATTGTCACCGTAACCAACAGCACAACAGATCCGGATGAGGATGCATAAGATGAGAACACAGACTCGCCGGTTTACCGGCATCATCATACTGGCCGTAGTCTTGGGGATTTCCGGCTGTAAAATGCCTCTTGCCAATGAGCCCGACGGTTCCACCGGGGGCAAACAGGTCACTCTGACGATATCCACCGGAACGGTGAACGCCCGGACGGTGACTGTGCAGGAAGGCGATATTAACATCGCTTCCTACAAACTGACCGCCGTACAGGGGAGCACCACCCTTACCGAAACCTGGGCCGACCTTGCGAACGCACAGATCACCCTGGAGACGGGAATCTGGACTTTCATCCTCCAGGCTTTCAGTGGAGCATCCGAGTCGGGCGAACCAACTGGCGACCTGCTGCTGCAAGGAACGCTGACAAAAACTATAAGCGAACCGACGAACCTTGCCTTTACGATGGCACCCGCTACAACCGGCACGGGAAATGTGGAAATAACCATCACCTGGCCGGAGACAATAACAGCGGTCAGCACAGTTTCTGCAAAGTTTGGAGAGGATGATTATGTAACAGAGGATATCTCTTCCGGCACCTATACGTATACCTTTACAAAATCTGACGTAGCATCAACCTCTTCAGGCATACTGCTGACTATAGGCATGATGGGTGCCAGACCCGGCCCTTCCCTCATAACCGTGAACGAGCTGGTACACGTCTACGACAACCTCACCAGCCGCAAGACGATTGCCCTGTCGGAGACCGACTTCAACAGTGCCCCGGAGGCGCCCTCAGACCTGACTGCTTCGCGTGAGGTGATGAGCACCACGGTTAACCTTTTCTGGACGGACAACTCCACCAACGAGACAGCGTTCGAGATTCAGTACTCCGACGATGATGGAAGTAACTGGAACGATCTGAGTACCGACGTTTCGCCGGGAGCGACGGGGTACGATGACGAAGGCCTGACGCGGGGAACGACCCGCAGCTACCGGATATTGGCGGTAAACGGTTTCGGCGCGTCGGAATACTCCGACACCGCCGCCGTTACGGTGCCCTGGCTGGTGACCTTTGACAAGGACTCCGAAGATGCTGTCGGCGCCATGGACAGCGAGGAAGCGGCGGACGACGGAACAATAACCCTGCCTGTCGGCACCTTTAGCCGCGACGGCTATACCTTTGCCGGGTGGACCACCGACCGTGAGTCAGTCATGTCCTGGCCAAAAGTCCCGGAATACGACGACGGGGAAAGCATCACCATGACGGAGAACCTAAACCTCTACGCCGTGTGGTGGTCCCAGAGCATGGAAATGACCTCCTTTATCTTTAGAGCGGCGGACAACGCGGCATTGAGTGACGACGTGGAAGGTGTCATCGATGGAACAGGCATCTACGTAACCCTTCCCCCGGGAACGGACCGGACCGACCTGACCCCGACCGTAACCCATGCCGGAAGGACCTGCTACATTTCAGGGCTGCCGAATGAAAACGCGTTCGATCTCTCCGCGGATTTTACCGACAGAGTGTACTACGTTGTACAGGCCGAGGACGGAAATACGACCACCTACCGTGCAATGGTCGGATTATCCCATACCCTGACCTACGACGACAACGGAGCCACAGACGGAACCGTACCCGATCCCAACTCGGGATTTGCGGTAACCGCCGCAGATAACACCGGCACACTGGTCAGGATTCCCACTGCGGGAACAGCGGAGGCTTTCAAATTTGGGGGCTGGAACACAGCCGCCGACGGCACCGGCACCAGCTACCAGCCGGGGGATATCTTTACCATTACAGAGGACATCACTCTCTACGTTAACTGGGTTGCCTTTGAAGTGGGGGACATCGGTCCCGCCAGTGGATACATCTTCTACGCAAAGAGTAGCTTCTCCGACGGCTGGCGGTATCTGGAGGCGGCCCCCGCATCCACCGAGCCCTCAGATTACACAGGGTACAAAAAGTGGGCAAACAGCTATACCGCGGATATATTTGTGGACGAGACGGTTATAGGCACGGGCCAGACAAACACCGCCGCTATTGTGACCGCCCTGGACGCGCAGGGAGAAACCGACTACGCGGCGAAGCACTGCGACGACCTGGTCGTGGGCGGCTACGACGACTGGTTTTTACCCAGCACGGACGAATTGAGAGCCATGGCTAACGATCTGTACATGGATCTGGGGCTCGGGGGCTTTTCAACAGATTCTGTTTACTGGAGTTCCAGCCAGTGCAATACCAATAAAACCTATGCCGACTATGTAAATTTCGCCAACGGCAGCTATGGTTCGGGTCCAAAGGATGCTGGTATGTATGGTATCAATGTACGGGCGGCCCGGATGTTTTAGCACGACGACTGCGCACAATACAGACAAGGTAAACAGGCGACGGGGCTCCTGTTGCCCCTTCCTGCGGGGCGGTGATTTTGGCCTACCCCGCGTGAGGGATGGGAGGGGCGGCGAAGCCGGACCCCGCAGGCGCAAAGCGCCGAGGAGGCCGAAGCGATAGCGGAGCCCCGGACAGCCCGACCCCGGACCCGGAAAGCCGGGGTCGGGGGCACGCCCTAATACCGATTACCGTTATGGAAGTGAATATTCCGAGAAAGTGTACGCAATCGGGTATTGTAGGGCATCTCATATAAGGTTTTACGGGTGACCCAAGTCGCCGTTGTTTTTTACACTCGCTTGGGGCAGGCGGCTATGTACTCTTTTTCTCGGAGCCTCATCGGGGCCGGACTGTTTCCGGTATGCACTGGGCGAGCAGCCCGTTATCTGCCTGAAGGCTGTGTTGAAAGTTGATAGGGAGTTGAAACCGCAGTCCAGGGATATATCGATAATTTTCGCACCCGGCTTTCTGATAAGAAGCGTGCGGGCCTCGGCAATCCGTTTTTCTTTCAGCCAGGTACTGAAATTTTTCTGCAGGCGGGTGTTGAGAATTTCCGAGAGCTGATGGGATGTTATGCCCAGGGCGTCAGCCGTCTTTTCGATGGACAGGGATTCATCGGTAAACACTTTGTTTTCGGCCATCATCTTTTCCAGTCCTTCGACAATGGCGTCAATTGGCAGCTTATCGGTCTGGGATCGGGCGTAATAGGTTCGCAGGGTTTCCGTGTTGACGATGTTCATAGCAAAGGGATAGCGGTAGCCGTACAGAAACGTAAAAACGGTAATAACCATAAAACGCAGGGTATAGAGGTTGTACAAACCTGATATATTATCGTACTTGGCTGCAAAAAAAGCGATAAGAAAACCGGAAGAAAGAATAAAAAAGAGTGTAAGAAAACCCCATGAGAGAACCGCCACGTACTTGTCCCTTTTGTCTGCACGGGCATCCCTGTACAGGGATACATAGTGCCGGGTAATGGCGATCAGATATACCCCCTCCAGCACAATAGTGGAAACGGAAACCATCCTCACGGTGAATACGGTTTTGTATATATACCCTTTGTAGTCCCGGCCAGCTATGGTCACATCCAGGGGATACCCGATTCTGGCGGTCAGAATAGCCAGGACAATAACTGCCGCCGCAGCCGGGATAAAATGAAACAGCAGCTTCTTTGAAAAGTTGAAAGATAATTCTGGAAGTGACCTGAAATAAAAATAGATCAGGGGTATGAGCATGCATACCGAAAGGGTACTTGTTATATGAACATAGGGAAATATATGCTGCCAGGACATGGCATCGAAAAAAAGGTGCAAAGAGATACAGAACTGGTATATTGCCAGGAGCAGCATTATGAGGGCATAGAGATAATTCCTGCTGTCTTTTTTCTTCAGCACCATTTGCCCCAAGGCAAGCAGTAGTGCAAGGAGCCCCCCGAAAAAAACAAGGTTATCGATAAAGAGTACGGTATTCACCGGGCCCCCGCGTATTTATCTGTTCTTTGGATCAGGTTCAGGTACAGCTCCCTTGGGGGGAACAAAACCGCCGGACCTTCTTCAGAAAAGCCGGCTTCCTTCCGGATCAATACCCGTACGCCAAACCCGATTACAATTATAAAAAATCCGCAACAGAGATGTCAACAAGTATGCCGCCGGATGTAAAGAGGGCCGGTTTTTGAGGACAGGGTGATCTGCGACAAACATAAAGGGGCGGGGATCATCCGCAGTCGAGAAAAATGAAACATAACCAGCAATTGGAGCAGATGTGGCTACTCTCAATTGGATGTTATGTCCCCGATGGTACAGTAAGGGGGGCTGTAGAAGTTAAAAATTATGATGCCAAAAGAAAGAAAAATAGTTATATATCTGGAATAAACTTCTGGGAGATAGCATTAAAATATTCATTAGGTACGTTAGAATTTAATGGGCTAAACCCTGAACAAATAAGTGAAGTATCAATGGAGGCAGGCTATCATGTAGCAGAATTAGATTACAAAGTATTTGCTTCATACTATAAGCTACCGAAAAAAGAGAATCATAAAGATCCATTTGATAGAATGCTAATATGGCAGGCAATACAAAATGATTATACATTAATAACAAAAGATGAGAAAATAGAGCAGTATGTACCTGATGGATTAAAAGTAATTGTTGGAACATAACCAGCAATTGGAGAAGAGCTTGATCTGAAAGTGCACGCTCTGATTTGTAAATGTATGGGGTACGGAATTACAGGTCAAGTAAATGTAGCTGGACACTTCGAGCGAAAAAAGGAGAATTATGAATATTGACATTCGTTTAGAGGCCCAAGACGATTATAAAAAAGTTGAAGAACTTACACGAGAAGCGTTCTGGAATCTATATATGCCAGGATGTGATGAACACTATTTATGTCATATTTTGAGAGATCATAAAGACTTTATTAAAGAACTTGACTTTGTTGCTGAAATAGATGGGAAATTAATAGCTTCTATCATGTATACAAGATCATTTCTTTTGGGTGACGACAATGATAAAGTTGAAATCGTTTCATTTGGGCCTTTATGTGTTCATCCTGAATATCAGAGAAAGGGAATAGGTACTGCATTAATTGAAAAAACACGAAACGTAGTAGAAAACATGAATATTCCAGCAATTGTAATTTATGGAGATCCGCATAATTATTGTAAACATGGTTTTAGAAATGGTATTGATTATCAGGTAAGCAATATGGATGGAGAATATCCTTTAGGATTACTTGTTCTTGAGATTCAGTCTGGATTTTTTGGACAGAAAAAATGGAAAATTAGGCAAAGTGATGTTTTCAAATATGATCCAAAAGATGCCATAGATTTTGATAAGAAATTTGAGGAAAAAGAAAAGAGAATCCAGTACAGCCAAGAGATATTTAAAATCCAGATACGGTCTTTCTTGAGGGAGACCCAGCTAACAATCGCTTCGACCTGATAACTTCTTTGGCATAGATCGATGTTTTTAATAAATAATTAAGAGTTTGAATGAAGCGTGATTATAAAAAAATGGAAAATAAAAATGAGAACCGTAGCAAATTAAAATAAACAGACATAGACAACTGTAGGTTCGTTCCGTATGCTTGATAATACCAGACTGTCTTATTCTTGAGTGTTCGCGGAAATAGGATATATTCGTTTTCTCTAAATCTTGCCATAATACCTCCATAGAGCAGGGCAGATATTGAGCCTATCCTGCTTACACTGGATGTATCATAGCTCTAAATACTTAATATATCAACATTTATCCATGGAGGTGGCGGGAATCGAACCGTCGGAAAAACTATATATAGTGTCATTCAATTAAATATTACAGTGTATACCACTATATATAGTGTGTATGAAAATTGCCAAATTCTTTCTGCTATCATATCTGCTGTCACGATTTAAGGCAAAAAGGCGCATGGGAGATTCCTAAGCCGATTCTGCTATCATATCTGCTTCATCTCTTATACCGTATTTTTTTAACAATTGCGTTGGCCTCCACCCAGTGCCCACATTGGCGCTCAGGCCTTGGCTTTTTGGCCGGCAGAAAGTTACAAAGCTCTATCTGGACAAGCGCGCCATCCTGCCATGTGGTGTTTTCAAACCTCAACTCAATGACAGCGTAGAGTCCTTTAAGACCGTGTGCAGTAGTAATGAAGTCGTCGAATTTTACCAGTAGCGCAGGTTCTTTCCCTCGGCCGGGCATGTAACCAGCCACTGTTACTTCATAGCCTGAGTTCCCGTTGAGCCATGACAGGGTAGGGTCTGCTCCTCCTGAAAGGTAGAGCCTATCGCCTAATTCAACCATTAAATTGACCTTTCTTTTCTTTTATTATGAAACCTGATATCATTATAAATCAAGAAAAAGACTGGTGAATTGGTCAAAAAAGTAGGAGAGATTTATGAAACGGATTATAACAGTAGTTCTTTGCCTTTTTGTTTTATTTCCTGCCGTTGCTTTCTCTGAGAATGGAGATTTTATAGTCTACATCACAAAATCGGGCACGAAGTATCACCTTGATGGTTGTCCATCTCTCCGAAGTTCAAAAATACCAATAACACTATCGGAAGCAATAGCACAGGGCTATGAACCATGTAGCAGGTGCAATCCTCCCACGCTTGTAAGCACTGATAGCCAGTTAACAAGTACCATAGGCACATCGATTGACCTTGAGGCTCTCGCACTTCCATACTGCAGGACTCCGGAGAATATAGTTCATCATACCGGTTATTCCCTTTTATACTCAGAGGAGAACGAGCAAGCGGTATGGGTTGCCTATGTTTTGACAGCGGAGGAGGTCGCCGGGAATTTCGATCGAAATGACAATTTCAGGGCCGATTCTGATATCGTAACCGGTTCGGCCTCATTATCCGATTATAAAGGTTCAGGATATGATCGAGGACATCTCGCCCCGGCCGCTGACCTTAAATGGTCCAGGGCATCGATGAACGACTCATTCTATCTATCAAACATGTCTCCTCAAGCTCCAGGCTTCAACCGAGGGGTATGGAAAAAGCTTGAGGAATGGGTTCGAGAGGAGGCCACAGCCGAGCGGGCCGTTTGCGTTGTTACCGGACCGATACTGACTGACGGACCGTATGAGACGATTGGAGGGAATGGTGTTACCGTACCTAAGAGGTACTACAAAGTCTTGCTTGATTGGTAGTGTCAATAAACTTGCGCAAATTCTTTTTGCCTCAATCTGAAGAATTTACTTATGAGACCTGATGTTCTTCCTGATCGTAATCAATCAGCAGGTCCATATTCAGATACTTCCGTTCACTCCATGAAGAACCTGAGATGTGACGCAGCCGGGCCGCGACCAGCATCAGGGCAGATTCTCCATCGGGGAATGAGCCGATTACTCGTGTCCTCCTTCTAATTTCTCGCATGATTCTTTCAAGACCATTGTTGGTCCTGATGCGCTTCCAGTGCTCCACCGGGAAATGATAGTACGAAAAGGTTTCGAGGGATCCTTCCCGCACCAGAGCCGCCGCTTTGTGAAGTTTCATATCCATGAGTTTCTGCGCAATGAGATCCTTTTTCCGGATTGCCTCTTCCTTGTTTTCCTGGGCATGAATTGCCTTCAGCATTGTGGCAACCTCTTTCACTTTGCCATGGGGAACAAAGCTGAACACATTCCGGTAGAAGTGGACGACACAGCGTTGCCAGCGTGCCTGGGGATAAAACTCCGGAATCGATTCGACTAACCCCAAAGATTTGTCGGAGATGAACATGTCGACACTCTCCAGGCCGCGTTCTTTGAGATACCTCAAGAAGCGTTGCCAGCTGTCCTTATCTTCCTTAGTGCCCTCTGCAACCCCGATAATCTCCCGAAATCCATCCTGATTGACGCCTATAGCCACCAGAACCGACACATTCCTCACTTCTCCAGCCCAGGATCGCTTCATCCAGATCCCATCCAGATACACATAGCCATAGTGGCTCTCAAGCGGCAGGTTTCGCCACTTCTCGATCTCTTCGTAGATCTTTTTATTCAGATTGCTGATCGTTCCCGGTGACACCTTTGCTCCCCACAGGGCTTCGGTGATATCTTCTACTCTCCGCACCGACACTCCCGCTAAATACATTTCCACCATCGCTTCCTCTACGGAAATCTCCCGGCGCTTGTACCGTTCAATAATCGCCGTTTCGAAGGTTACCTTCTTCAGCTTGGGCATCTGAAGGGTTACTTCCCCCGCCTTGGTCAACAGCTTTCGGTTATAATGACCGGCACGATATCCCTTCCGATCTGTGTTTCTCTCATGCTTCTGGGCATTGACTAATTGCTCGGCTTCAGCTTCCAGCATGGCATTCAATGTTTCCTCTACCGTTTCCCGTACAAATTCCCCCAAATGGGCTTTGACTTCTTCCTCATTTATCTCGATAATCTTACCAGGCATTTGGTCCTCTCTCTGATGTGGTTTTGGTTGTACTTAATCAATCGTCAGATTGAGGACTTTCTTTTTACCAAATTTGGAATTTGCGCAAGATATTATACGTTATCGCTTGATTATGTTGAACCTGACCTCAAGGCCATAGGCTTTATTCTCCCGAATGAATCAAGCAGTGAGCCCCTTTCGGCTTTCGTTGTTTCTGTAGACCAGGTTGAAGCGGCAACCGGTCTTGATTTCTTCCCTTTGCTTGAAGACGGTATAGAAGAACAGCTTGAAAGTGATGCCATATTCTCACGATGGTAATTACCTTTCTGAGATGGCCGATATAAGTTCTTATTTATGCTCGCGCATATCGAAATGTGCGAGAGCATTTAAGCACTACTTTCCTATGAGATTAAGAACTTTTTCTATATCTTCCTTCATTTAGTTTTATGCTTAAAAGGTCATCATATTTACAATAATAATGATTGAAGAAATCTTTATATGTAATAAGTATTTTATCAGGAATAAGTGAGAGATCATAATTTTCAATGTAACCGATAATTTCAGGGTCTTCTTCCTTTATCTCCCTATAGAGGGACCTCCAATTATCAGTCAACCCTTCTTTTTCAGCAATATCACGTAATAAAATATATGAATCTGGCATATGTAAAATCTCAAAGAATTCTGAAATATTTTTTCCAAAAGCTCTTTCAAAAAATGATCGATTTCTTCCGACCTTTCCCTTTGTGGAATTCAAAATTAGCTGTATAGCACGTATGTATTTTCTATTCCAGTTCTTTCCGATATATTTTCTAGTCTGATATAATTTTTGTTCATCATTGATTGGAGAATAACGCATTGGAAAAGAATATATAATTAAATCAAATTCTTCACATAATTTAATATTTAATTCTAATCGATTCCATAAATCTTCTGGTTTATCTTCAAAATTATATAAAAGATAATTAGATAGATTACGTATTTTATATTTTGCAGATAACCTAATTGCATTGATATAAATATCTCGTAATGACCAATGATCAAAAGCAATTCGTAAGGGTTGGATAGCAATTTTCGAAAGTAGTCTCATATTTTCTTCATTACATAATCTTGAATCAATACCTTGATTAAAGTCAACTGTCCTTTTTTTATAAGTTATTTTCCTAATATCAAAATTCCTATCGAGTTCTTCAAAGCATTGAATTAAAGAGAAAGAATTCGGAACGAAATTGTCGGTTTTAAAATATTTATCTAAGATATCCGAAGCAATTTTTTTATTTGAAAGATTTAATTGCTTTACGAAGTTTAATATTTCTTTCCAGAGAGCAACTGAATATTCAAAACTGTTAGTCCCTTTTTTAAGCAACAAATAAAAACTATATAGTTTAGTCTTCTGCTTTAATTTAGCACCACGAAAGAATCCTACTTCAATAATATCATTTATGATATCTTTAAAAAAAGGTGATGCTAGAACATTATTATCTAATAAAAGAAGCTTTCGACGAATATAATACTTACTATCTATCTCTTTGACAGTTTTTTTTATATCAATATATGAGACATAATCCGGTTCAATGATTGGTACAGCACAGAATTTGCATTTTCGTATACAACCTCTAGTGGCATAGGTTATATAAGAGTCCCATTCAGGATAAGTATAAGATATTTGATGAAGAATGGAATAATCTGGAGTAACAAGGTCTATATTGTCATTAGTTGTTAAACCAATTCTTTTAGAATCAGTTAACAAACCATTTACTACCTGTACACCAGTTATATTTTCTATTTCTTCTGATAAAACAGAAGCCATTACACCACCAACAAACATATTGCTACTGTTCTTAATGTAAGGCTTTAATTCCTTTATAGAAGAAATAGTTATATCCCAGTAGAAAGTGAATAAAGTTGTAACATAAATTCTATCCCATTTCAGATCATCTATAATTTTATTTTTGCGAGCATCACGAAAAGCCTTTCTTAACCAACTTTCAATAGTTGGAAAGAAAAAACCAACATTATTTTCAATTGCCTCTAAGTATATCGTTCTACCAGTCTTTAGATAATAAAAGACATTATCCAATATTGTTTCCGGAATAATATCATTCTCAATTTTGGTAAATCTATCTACTAAATAGACAGAAAGTTGTTTTAAATAAACCTCTTTAATGTTACCTTTGACAAAGATAACTTCATCACCTAAAGTTTTATGATAAGAAGATAATTTCATTAACCCAAGTGGTGGGTATTTGTTTTTATATCTAGGTTCGTATAGAAGTATTCTTTTCATTTTAGCTTCATTTTTATTGCAAAGATTAAATTTTCAGCCACATCGCTTGTCATCGTCTCATTTATTATAGCAAAAACTTTTGATAAAAGTTTCTTTTCTTTTCTATCTAATTTGCTTAGATCAGAGACAGCATATTTTTTCTTTTCGTGATTATCCTGGCTTTCATTAGTGATAATAGTATTAGTGCTAATTCGTGGCGGATAAACTTTCTTAATGCCGTCTTTTACAATTTTTGAGCTAATTCGTTCTATTCTATGGTCAAGGTCATTTCTTTTCTTTTCTAATTCCTCATGTGTTTTAACAAGAGCATCATATGATGACTCTTCATGCTTTTTGTTTATAAAACTATTTGTTTGTTTATTTTCATCGTATTTGCTCTTTTGTGCATTATAGTCTTCACTTGCATTATTCAGAGAATTAATGTCAGAAGCAAGTTTGCATAAGCTATTTAGGTCTTTAATGTATTTTCGAGTTTCTCGCATTAAAAATCGAAATTCTGGAGAATCTTCAAAGTAATTACGTTGTGCGTTAGGTATAATCGTATTCTCAAAAATATGTAACTCACCAATAAAATAATTAACAAACCTTTCTTGAGGCTCAAATAGTTCTCTTAAAACATCGCTCCTTCCGATCTGAAAATTATTTTGCCTAAATTTAATACCTGGATAATTTAGTTTAGGAATTAGTTGTAGTTTTCTTGTCAACGCATACCAGCAGAAAGCAATAATTTTTGAATCGTTATATATGACAAAATGATTAATATCAACTATCTCATCATGTTTCTTTTTTTTGTTTGAAGCTATTTTATATATGTCAGTACCATAATTTTTTTTGACTTCTTTCTTATTTACTATAATATAATATTCTTTTAATTTTAGATTATAGTTATCAAGGAAATTTCGTATTTTAGTTTTAAATACAAATTTTGAATCAAATTCAACTGGACAAACTTGAGAAATATATTCAATAACTTTTTGCTCTTCCAATAATTCCTGATTATTAACATCACTCAAAATAACTTCGAAATAGTGTTTGTCCGTATCTTCTTTTTCTGTAAAAGACTCGGTAGTGTTATTTATAAGATCTATGGCCTCAATCATTTTATCAGCGCGTAAAGAATCACGTATCTTTTGAGCATCCCATCGCAAAATGGAAGCAGTATTTTCTCCATAATATGAGCTTTTCATAGTCAGGGTAGAACAATAGGCTATGCCGGCGAGTCTTCCTATTCCACGAAATCCAATATTTGAATCAATCTTTTTAGTTGATGCAGCAATACTAGTCAGGGTCGAATAAAAAAGACTACTTTTTAAACCAATTCCTGTATCATAAATTGAAATAGCTTTTTCTTGTTTTTTTATTTCTATATATATAGGATTGTTGATGTAATTGTCAAATATTCCTTTTATTTTACAAGCCTCAATTGCATCAACCGAATTTTGAATGTATTCTCTATAGATTATTATTGGATCTTGATACATACCTATCGTTAATACATCTAATAAATGCTTTCCTATTTTTATCTCGTCTTTATCCATTCTTTTGGTCCTCTATTTATCAAATTGGTAGAAAAGTGGTTTGGGGAATTTAATCATCAAAGGAGAAGGAAAAATCGGATTTGTAATAATGTACTCGCCTTGAACCAATCTTGTCATAATATTCTTATATGTGGAATTGATAAAACTATAGTCTTTATTACTTATTTCAATACTATTTGTTCTACCATAACAATTAGTTGAACAGTTTCCTTTTACACCAGCATTTATTGAACTTCGAAATTGCTCAGCACCGAATAATACTAAACCTAACGATCTTCCCCTCTCTGTAATATCAAGAATATAACGAAGCAAAGGAGAGTTTTTTGGTACATTACTTCCTGCATGCTTATTAAGTTCATCTACAAAGATTATGATACGGTCAGGAAAATCTTCTTTTAAATCTACCCCTTCAAGTTTTGCTTCATAGATGTTTTTCAGAACATCACCAAAAACAAAAGATTGCAAAGTTTCATCTAATTTTGCAATATCAATTACATAAACATTATTTTTCTTTAATTCTCGTAAGGAATCACATAGATGAACCTCATTTTTTTCTTTAATTGCTCTATCAGAGAATAAAGGATTTTTTAATGGCTTTGATATTAGTCTTTTGTATTTTTTCCAACTACTAACCGCAATTTCCTTGTTACTTCTATTCTGCTGGCTCGAGACACAAAAATCACTAATTCGATCACGAAAATTGTCCCATGTGGAAATATTTGAGAATGGTCCATTATCATCAAGAATTAATTCATTAATTGATTCCATAGTCCTTGTTTGATCATCAAAATTCGCAAACAACAATTCTAAACTTTCTTTATCATCCTGAACTGTATATTTAAACGAATTATAAATCCCCTCATTCTTTTGATCGTTTATCAATTCATCAGTTGCATATGTATTTCTTATAATTGCGTTTGAATGGGGATAGAAATACTGAACATTTGAGAACGGTGTAGCATTGATAGAAAGATCAGAATATAGATTTTTGTCAAAAATATCTAATGTTTTGTTTTCTCTATCAATACACAAGAGATCCTTTCCTTTTACATTAAAAACAATAAATGCTATTGATTCATTGTCGGTATTAGTTCCTGATATATATTGGTCTTGCAATGACTTTAGTAGAAACATGCAATAGCTGGTTTTGGCAGCAAGCCCAGAAATTCCAGATATATTCAAATGAGCCCCTTCTGGTCCTATTAAAAACCTTCGGTCTAATTTAACTGGAATGAATTTTTTTTCTTTATCCATTTTTTCATACATTTCGATGTAGCCACAAGAAATTGGATACTTTATGTCATTAAGTCCTAATGCAAAAATAATATCATCTTCACTTGCTAAGAAAACTTTTGAACCGTCTAGAACAGGAAGATATATTCCTTTTGTATTTCTTAATACTTTGCACTTGACATAATTCATACTGAGTCGCTTGGTCAATAATTTAGCATCAGTATTGCCAAAATCATTACTGACAAACGCGCCTAAATAATTAGGAGTGTCAGTAATATGAAAGACATCTTCTACTATACCATATGTAATACTGTCTTTCTGATTATCCACTCTTACAACATCAAAGGCTTGGAGCATAATATTTGTGTTCGTCCAAAACACAAATTCATCATTAGTACATGGTTGTTTCTCAGTGGCTGTAATTTTCCCAATAGCAGTAGAAGTGTCCATTATAATACCTCTATTAAAAAATATTCATAAAATAATCATCAGAAATGAAAGTATTTTTAAGGAGCCTTTCTGTAAGATGGACTGGATATAAATGATTGGGCCATCGGTCCTCAATACCATATGTAGTAGGTAATCTTTCATTGATTATATTTGCTGAGATCATATCTATTTCTTCTGAATCCATTAAATAATTCTCACCATCTTCTGGTACAACCTTCTCGATTTTTACAATACCGTCAAATGGATTATGGTTATAAGTCTTTTCACGGATTCTAATATACCAAGTGATAAAGAAAACAGGCCCTTTAGCCCCTTTGGACCTTTTACTTTCGTATTTATATGAAGGCGTTCTATGATATAGTGGGAGGTCCGCAATTAAAGATGCTTGTGTTTTTTTCCTGTTATCTTTTAAGAAATCGGGATTAAATGTTTTTGATACACCAATAACTCTTTTGTAATTATTTAATAGCAATGAGAAATCATTAAAGTCTCCATTTTTCGAATCGATATATTCTATTGAGCCATCTTTTATTAAGTAATTATCAACATAACGAAGTCCATCATCATTTACTAATATGTTAATCATTCTTTTTTCTTCATCAAGCATAAATTCATGTATTTTTGATATCCCTAAATTCTCGTATGGAATATCTTTTTGCAGATGCAAATCTTGATTATAAAGGAGTACTTTATTGATAACGATATTTTGTTTTTTTAGCGTTGAAGAATTATTTATTTGAGTTCTTAGATATTCTATCGCCGTTCTTTTATCTTTACAATCATCGATCAAAGACACAATTGCAATATTAGGTAGTGCAATTACATTGTATCTATTTAACCTTTTACATTTTAAAATTCTTTTATTTCTTTCACAACAAGCAACACCAACTTGTCCAGCAATTATTGGATAGATACTCTTTTCATATTCTATGCTTGTCAACTTGTAAGTCTTTCTAGAGCCATCAACAAAATATTTGAATAATGATTCACCATCCCGGAGAAATTCTTTTTTCATTCTTGATCTTAAATCAATGGGATTTGTATAATCAATTTCTTCACCTAAGTTTCTTGTTGAGAATGGAATTTGCTCTTCTGATGAACTATGAAAAGCTATTGAATGTTCATCATTATAGCAGAATTTGTTTATATTATAGATTTTACCAATCGTCAGCTTTGCTATAATAGAAAGCGCTCTATCTATCATTTTTAAAAGTCCTAATACTAATTTAGGGAGAATAATTTAAAACCATCCCTCCCAAAGTTCTTAATTTCTACACTACCGCTTACTATTTAAGTTCTAATAAGTTTTTACACTTACATTTGTTTATTTTAAGTGTCATAAGTATATAAATCAATATCTAATAGCTGCTAATCTGGAAAATACAAGATTTTACATCTTTGGGACCCTACGCCTCCCTCTTAATACTCTGTATAGATCGATCTGCTAGGCTGGAAGTCAATGCCTTCACCGTTTCTAAGTCCTTCTCGTCCAACATTTCCAAGTCAGCCACGATATTTGCATATCGCTTTGGCGGCTGCCAGTTATCCGGATTTTTGCCGGTTACCAGGTATTCTACGGTAGTATCCAACGATTGGGCAATTCTTACCCCATCATCAACACGCGGTAATCGTTTTCTTGCTATCCACCCTCGGAAAGTTTCAAAGCTAATATTCGAGTGATTAGAAACCCATTCTTGAGTAGTATTTTGCCGCTTTATTTCTTTTTTGACTATGTCCCAAAATCCCATACATCTATTATCGTCTAAAAATGTTGTCAAATGACGCATGTTTTTCTTGACAAAGTTGTTAAACGGCCATAATATGCAGTTATGAAAGTTGCTAAACGACAACAAGATAGTCGTTACAAGGTGTCTATTCCATTCAGCGAAGATGAGAGAAACAGATTTGTTACCTTCCTCGAATCTACCGGCCGAAAGGCTGGACCCTATCTAAAAATAGAAATGATGAACCGTGTAAGGGAATGGGAAGCTATCCAGTCCGGCAAAACACAACTCAATACAAAGCCATTTGAGAAAGTAGGGGAGTAGTCATGGGCATAAAAGATGCCGCTGGCCAGTTAAAAAAGTCAGAGGCCGTGAGATGAACATTGACGGCCGCCTTGAAGCGATGCTTGAGATTATCGAGCAGACACTATCCGAGATCAAAGAGAGAGAAGAGCACCTGGCTGGCGTATCCCATGAGATCGAACTTGCGACCAGAGATATCGAAGAGTTACGAGGGATCACCGGCAGCTTAGCCGAGATTGTCGAATCAGGGAAACGGATCGAGTGGATGACAACAACCGAAGTGGCTGACGAGCTTCATGTGAATAAACAGACCGTAAGAAGGTGGGCAGATACCGGGCTGCTTAGATGCTACCGGATCGTTAAAGAAGGGCATCGGCGCTTTGACCGCCGGGAGATATACGAGGACGTGAAGCGGATGGGAGATGAAGGTAACAAACAATGAGATCAGAGCAGAAACAAGGAGAACAGAAATGGCGTTAAACGAAGACAATCAGCAGCTTATAACGCTCATTAACGAGCTTGATAGCAGTGGGTACCTAATCAGAAAGATTTCTGAGCGGCCTTCATTGTGTCCTGTAAGAGAATTCGAGCTTCTTATTGAAGAAAAGTCCAAGAAAGATGATCTCCGCGGTTTGAGTGCTGCCGCGATAGAAGGATAGCGTTCGTTTACGAGGGGTGAGTGAGGTTCGGTCTTTACTGGCCTGAACCTCAGATCAAGGATCTTTGAAAATCAATGACTTGTGGATAGGACCTTATCTGCAAATCACGGGGTAGAGAAGGGAAAAAGAGCAGGTGAGGGCGTTGGTAGCACCCTCACTAATCCGCGTTCACACACAACGCAAATCACAGACAAAGCTGCTGCTCAATACATCATATCGGCAGCTTTATAGAGGAGATAAATCGTTGAATAGTCCTATTTCGTACATCGGAGGAAAAAGCAAACTTGCGGATACTATCATCAACTTTATCCCGGAACATCAAACCTATGTCGAGGTATTTGCCGGTGGTGCGTGGATATTCTTTAGAAAGAAGTATTCGAATGGGGAAGTGCTCAACGATAAAGATGGCGATCTGGTATCTCTCTATCGGGTGATTCAGAACCACCTCGAGGAGTTTTTACGGCAGTTCAAATGGATATTGACCAGCCGCGAAGTCTTCGATGACTTCAAGGGCCAGATGGAAAAAACCGGCCTTACAGATATCCAGAGGGCCGCACGGTACTACTACTTACAGCGTTTGTGCTTTGGGGGGAGGGTACTAAACCGAGCTTTTGGCGTGGATTCCACCTAAGCGGGCGAGCAACGAAACCGGCGGAAGCGGTTAGAGAGACATTTCTGCATCAAGGCAGCTATGCCAGCCTGGCAAAAATAGCAACCAGTGAGTCTGCCGGAAGGCAGATGAGAGGATACGCAGTGAGCAACGTTACGTTGGGAGAGCCTGAAAAGGTCATAGGTTCGTCCGGTTGTCAAATCTCCAGATCGCTCACCTCCGGGCCAAACCGGACACTGGTTAAAGGCTGGATGGTTTCGCATCCCGTTCAAGACGGCCTTAATAAATGTCTACCAACGGGAAGAGTCTACGTCAGTAGCTACCGAGCGCCGGGGAATCGTGGCGCACCTTGGGACTGTGGCGGAGAGGTTTATCGCACGTCGGATTAAGTTCCGGTCGAGTCAACGGTGCGAGAGTGGAGACTCGTAACGCAGGTTCGAATCCTGCCGGTCCCAATACGGCGCCAACCACACGCCGAAACCACGAGGATGTGGGGGAAACATGTTTCACAAACGGCTCTCTCCGGAGAATGACCTCCGGGGAGAGGATTTCATCAAAGATCAATGCGAGGTGCAAAACATGAGCAGTACAGACATGAAAACCGCTACCGAACCGGTAGCGGTTAGAAAAAATAAAAGAAAGGTTGTGATGAATCACCCGAAAAGTAGCACTATCCGATTCAAAAATCAGGAAATACAGGCAATTGATGAACACCTTGAGTCTATGGACCATCTCATCCAGGACCTCTTTAAGAACGGTAACCGGGCAAACCGGGACCTCTTTGCCATGAGGCTTGCAACCCTGGTGCGGGTGATCCGGGAGACCCTCAACGAAGGGGTGCTTGAGTGAACGATCTGCAGAGCCAGGACGTGGTTTCCGAGAACAAGATCATCCAATACATGGAAGCTTCGGGAGTCGCCTCTAACCTCAACGATCATGAAAAACGGCAGTTTATCGAGGTGGCCAAGGCCTACCAGCTGAACCCCTTCAAGCGTGAAATATACTGCGTGGCCTACGGGCAGGGAGATAACCGGAGGCTGTCGATCATAACAGGCTATGAGGTCTATCTCAAACGGGCGGAGCGAACCCAAAAGCTTGACGGGTGGGGTGTTGAAACGGCCGGATCGATCAGAACTCGCTCTCTCAGAGCCATTGTCACCATTCACCGGAAGGACTGGCAGAATCCCTTTGTACATGAAGCGTGGTGGATTGAGTACAGGCAGAACAACCGGATGTGGAACGAGAAGCCGGTAACCATGATCAAGAAGGTGGCCATTGCCCAGGCCTTCCGGTTTTGTTTTCCCGATGAGTTTGGAGGCATGCCGTATACCGCAGATGAGCTTTCCGACGAAGAGACCGGATACCGGGATGTTACCGAGGAACATAGTGAAATACAGAAAACTCCGCCGCCGGTGCAGGAAGAAGCTACCAAGGTTCCGGAGCACTCCGAGGCTATCCCTGAGGATCCGGATGCAAAGGTCAGGGAGGATTTCAAACACAGGCTTGACGGGGCGTTTCTCGGGAAACTGATTACCAGGGACGAGCGGAACACGATGGTTGCAAACAGCAAGAAACACTCGGGGAAGACGCTCGACTCTTACATTCGGATGGTAGAGAAGAGGCTCTATGGTCAGCAGCAGAGGGCAGGGCAGGGGCCTTCTGGATCGGGCTCCGGGGATCCGCAGACGTCGGTGCCTGAAGCGCCGGAAATCTATTGAGGAAAGGTGCATGGAATCATGAAAGAACACGGAATCATCTTCAACGCCGATATGGTCCGTGCTGATCTTGCCGGAAAGAAATGGCAGACAAGACGGCCTGTTAAACACCAGTTTTGTCGATCAGAATACGAGCCGGAGCTCATATCGTGGTGGGAACAGAGAAAGCATGAAACGATAGAGTGTTGTGGTAGTTTCAGTGAACTTCAAAAGCATGGCCCGTATGGAGGCGTCGGTGATGTGCTTTGGATCAGAGAGACATGGAGAATAGGTGCATGGAAATTTCAACCTCATTCTTTTGCGATTGATTACAAAGCAGATAATTATCCTCGTCAGGAATGGTTAAGCTGTAATGACGAGCTTATGTTTCTACGGTTATTTGCACAGACGGAGAATGATGCTTACAAAAGAGAAATATATCCTAATGGAAATGGTATCTATGATTGGAAACCTGGACATTCTCCTGCAGTATGGCGCCCGTCAATCCACATGCCGAAATGGGCCTGCCGGACTAAACGCCGAATCACCGGCGTGCGATTACAAAGAGTACAGGATATAAGCGCCGAGGACCAGGAAGCCGAAGGATGCGGCCATGAGTTTGCGTTTGTCTGGGATGCTATCTACAAAGAGCGAGGCCTCGGCTGGGATGCAAACCCCTGGGTTTGGGTTTACGAATATGACAATACGATCAATCGGGCGAAAACGTCATGAGTAGTCCCCGGACAATCATCATCCCCGCGGCCGAGCGTATCAAAACCGGCGAGCGGGGAGTCGTTTCTTTTCGTGCCGGTGAGACTTTCGAACAATACCTTGTGCACCTGTTCCGCTACCAGGAAATCGAAAGACGCTCTCCGGCCCCTTACTACTGGCTGGCGATCGATGTACCCCACCGTCCCCGGACAACCGGGCACGGCAGCCAGAACCACCATATCAACGGTCATTGTCAACAAATCTCAGTGGAAACCGGCCAGCCCTTCGGGGATGTAAAGCGGCTTGCAAAGCAGTTCGCCGTTACCATGGGCTACCCGATCCTTGAGGACGAGTCCGGGGAGCCCATACTCGACCTGTGGGGAGATATCCAGGGGATCAGCGAGAGGAACTGCAGTACAGAGGATGCAGCTATTTTGATTGAGGCGATCCACCAGATAGCGGCGGAAATGGATGTGGAGCTGATCGAAGTATGACAGAGCGGCAGGAGGCTATAACGTCAGCTGATATGTGGTTTAGCCGGTATATCCGGGCCCGTGACAGGTGGCGGTCGGTGACAAGCGGATGTAAACGTAATCTGACCTGTTCGCACCTGTTCTCACGAAGATTCTACGCTACCCGCTGGGATGAGATGAATGCTTATTGTCAGAGCGCAGGGGAGAATGAAGAGCATGACCGGAATCCGGGGAAGCTTATCTGCTACTTCATTACGCTTCACGGAGAAGATGCGTACAAAGCGCTTTACCTGAAATCGAGGTCCGGCGTGAAGATTACAACGGAAGAGATTCGGACGATTGCACAGTACTACCGGAAGAAGTACGAGGCGATCACACAACAGAACCATGACTTTTTTGGCGTTCTTTAGGGAGGAACCATGGCAAACGATATTACCAGTTTCACGGCGGTCGGAAGGCTTACCCGTGATGCAGAGTTGCGATATACGAACAGCGGAATACCGTTGTGTAAGTTCAGCATAGCATCGAATTACAGCAGGAAGGTGCATGATAACTGGCAGGAGGAAGTCAGCTATTTCGATTTCACCCTATTCGGGAAACGTGCTGAGGCGCTTGCTCAGTATCTCACCAAAGGTCAGCAGGTGGTGGTTTCAGGACAGCTGAGACAAGACCGGTGGGAGGACAATGGGGAGAAGCGAAGCAGGGTAGCGTTCTTTGCCCAGGATGTACAGCTGATTGGGGGAAAACCTGCCGGCCAGAGCAACCAGCAGGGGCAGTATGGAGAGGCCCCCTATCAGGGACCGCCGCAGAACCAGCGGGGCGGCTATTCCCAGCAGCCTCCACAGCAAAGGCAACAGCAGAATTCCCGGCAGGGTCAGCAACGTCGACAGGGGCCTCCGCCTAACTCCGGGTATCAGAAGCCGACAGGCGGCTATGATCAGTGGGGCTACCCGATAAACCCCGGACCGAATAATCAGGGCCCGGATCAGGAAATGGACTTCGAGGACGACATACCCTTTTAAGGACAGGACATTATGGGCGCAAAAAAAAGGATGATAGATCCGGGGATCTGGACGGACCCCAAGATCATGAAACTTTCCTCGGTGTCGGTACTCATCTTCATCGGGATGATCTCGAATGCAGACGATGAGGGAATCATCGAGGCTGAACCGGATAGCCTGTACTTCAGGCTGGCACGAAAGGACATCACCATCGATATGATCAAAGAGGCCCTGGAAGACTTCGGGGCCTATGGTCTTGTCCGCCTGTATGGCGGATACGCCTTTTTCCCGAACTGGTTCAAGTATCAGAACCTGAAAGGACGAAAGCCGCAGGAGACGAAATTCCGCCGGCCGCCGAAAGAGTATCTGACAGACGAATACCGGAATGAATGGCTTGAGACCTTCAGGAGGGGAAGTGAAGCCCCGTATCCCTTTGAGACCTGTTTTTCCAGCGGTGAGTCACCGGTGAGCAACCGGGAAATGGAGGACAAAGAGCCTGCGACAACCAGTGAGTCACCGGTGTGCTACCGGTGTGCTACCGGTAGTGCACCAGTGACCACAGAAGTGAAGGGAAGTGAAGTGAAGGGAAGTGAGACTAGTATGCCTGCGGCAGCTTCGGCCGAGCCTCAGCCTGAGCGGGACGGGGAGGTTTCACCATCGGAGGAGCCGGAACCCGATTCCCCGGAGCCTGTTTTCAAGCTCGAATGCCCGGAGCCGAAGAAGCGCAAGGGGAAACCTCCTACCGCCGGGAAAGAGCCGACAGACCCGCTGTACCACTCGATCAAGGATTCCTTCCTCGCTGTTGTCGGGGACTTCTCGAACTGGGGCAAGGAAGGCAAGGCGATCCACGGGATCATCGAGAAATGCTCACGCGCCTCACCGGAAGACCCTTCGGGCTGTGCCGAGCGGATGATAGGCGAGTTATGGCGGCTAAAGAATTCGGGGGATCGGTTCTACCGAGATCAGCCCTTTGTGCCGTCCACCCTCAACGCCTCGGGAATCTGGGACCGGGTTGCCGAGCAGCTGAAGGTCACGGCCGACGAGCTGGAAGGTGTGAGGATGTGGGAAGCGCTTGATCCCTACGGGGTGAGAGGCAAGGCAAAGCAGGCGGTGGGAGGATAGGCGTATGCAGTGGAACAGCAAAACGTTTATGGCGATGTTGCAGCAGTACTACGGCAAGCTTTCGCCGATCCACGCGGGAGCGCTTGTCGACTGGCTCGATAGCAAGCAGTTTTCGGGGGAGTATCTCAAGCGGCTGTACCAGGAGATAACCGAAAGCTACTCAACGAAGTACGGGCGGCCTTGTGATCTGGCAGTTGTGAAGGAAACGCACATGGCCCTTGCGCCTTCGTATGTGCCCCCTGCCCGGCAGCTTGAGAGTGATCAGCGGATGATTGGGGAGCGGATCGTTGAGCGGGAGGAAGGAGCAAAGCTGTTTGCGAGCATCATCGAGAATCTGACGAAGAAAAAACGGAAGGTGAAACCGGAGAATAAGTCGAGGAGAGTGCGGAATGACATTCACAGATAAGTACCTGAAAGAAAGGATTCCGGCGGTAAAGACGGTTTTCAAAGGGGATGATCCTATTGAAAAAGAAATGGTACTTGAGATAACGGACTATGACCGAGGGATCATTGAAATGAAAGCCGGTAATGCGTATTACCGGTTTCGGCATGTTGATCTTGAGCGAGCCGTTACATCGATACAGGTGCGGCAAGAGGTAAATGCATGAGCGAGTATGGTGTAAGAAAAGTTTGTGGGAATTGTAGGTCCTTCGAAAAGTGCTTTGCCGAATCAGAGGAGCTTATCGGAATCTTTTCCTCCGGTTGTCTTGCGGCTGATAAGGAGGAGACGCGGCAGATGCCTGCGTGTGGAGACTTTGAGCCGATGATGAAGCCGGTACCGCTGTCCGGGGAGTAAGGGTGCTGGTGTTGGGAGGGGCAATGAGCACGATGATATCGGCGGATTGTAAAGATCAGCGGGTGGCTGACTCTATCCGCTGGCTCTTGTATGAGCTTGAGAAGGCGAAAGACGGCGAGGTGGTGGTGTCGTTCTTCGTGAAAAGCGGGAAGGTCCGCGGTGTGGAGAAAGTGGTCAGGGATAAGAGTATAAAACAGGAGTAAGAGCATACACGGAACATGTTGTGTGAGAATTGGGAAAAAAGCTACCTGTATATTATTTTTACAGGTTTCCGCTATTACATTATGGCTGTATTATGTGTATAAATTTTTTAAAAAAAACCAAATTAAAAGGATGGATAGAAGAATGAAGAAAATCTGGATTATTCCTGTGTTGCTCCTGTCGATAGGCCTCGCCGGATGTAGTATGTTCGGAAACGACGGAGATGATGACGACGATTCCTTCATTGTTGGTTACTGGGTTCAAGAGTCGTTCTCTCTCCCCGATACTGATGTCTATGAATTTGCCTCAGGTGGGACTTGTGCTGTTTATGCAGACTATGCAATGAGAACCGTAGATCTTGAAACGAACTGGTCTTTATCTGGCGATACATTGACCATCATGGGAATTACAGGAACAATAACGAAGGTCAGTGAAAATGAGTTTCAATGGAATACTGAACTTGGTAGTCATGCTGTTTACTATCGCAAGGGCTACGAGCCTGGTGGGTTTGCATTGGATGGACCATTTACCGAGCTCACTTTAGGAACCGCCTATGAAGGGGAGTTTACCGAAGAAACTGATTTCGATGTGTTTACTGTGGCGGTAGAAGATGGGGCAAGCTATGAGATTTTCTGGGAGGATAAATATGATCATGGTGCTTCCTCCTATAGTGGAGCCATAGTGGTTTCTGCATATGAGGCAGATAAATCAACCGATTATTTTACGGGTGAAAGTACTGGATATCCTATGCCAATGGCTGTTACCGCTAGTGGGACTACCATTTATATCATTACCCGTCGTCCGGTTTCTTTAAAGCTGTCAGGAACCTACAGCTTGAAAGTAAGAAAGGTGACACCATAGTAGGCATATTTCCTAAGGCTCTGTGACAAAGAGTAGATATCGGGCATAGATTCCTCTATGCCCGTTTTTTTATAGTTTCCCCCTTGATGCAAAAATTCTTCCGTGATAGAATTTTTTTTGTTAGATAACCCAAGGTAAGGATGCTTACCCTGGCCGTTCCGGACGGATTCCGGTCGCTCTAATGGTGCAAGAAGCAATCAGGCGGCGAAGTATCTTACGTTAAACACTGTGACAGGTGTCTTTCGTGAGCTACTTCGTCGCCTTTTTTTGTGCCCTTTGGCTTTGACAGAGGAGAGGACGAGAGACTATGGGAAGGCAGGATAGACGGAAGAGTTCAACACAGCGCGGGTATGGAGCAGCCTGGCGGAAGATCCGTATCGAGGTCCTCCAGGCCTGGGGCATCCCGAAGCGGCTATGGCCGAAG
Organism: Sediminispirochaeta smaragdinae DSM 11293; assembly: GCF_000143985.1. Lineage (GTDB taxonomy): Bacteria > Spirochaetota > Spirochaetia > DSM-16054 > Sediminispirochaetaceae > Sediminispirochaeta > Sediminispirochaeta smaragdinae. The sequence continues at coordinate 2,137,099 of NC_014364.1, forward strand.
TATGATGTGGACCACAATCCCGCCTATGACCGGAGAATCGAACCAGATCACCGAAAGTACCAGCTCATCCCTCGGCTTCATGCAGATCACAGCAGAAAGACTGCGAAGTTTGACAACGGCTTTGGTAACCGGAAGAAGAGAGAACCTCGTCCTGTCTCCCCTATCATCAATCAGAGCACAGCCCGCCTTACGGAGGGGGGATGTAAATCTCTGAGGGAAAAATGCCCAAACCACGCGCCTATACAAGAAAACACTCTGTCAGCAAAGGCAAAGGGGGTATAGGCCATGAGTCGAGGCGGACACAACAAAAAGCCGACTATTTTAAAGCTCACCCATGGCACCTTTCGGGAGGACCGGGCCAACGAGAAGGAGCCGGAAGTCAAGGCACTTGATGAGACGCCCAAGGCGCCGAGCCACCTTAACAATTTTGCAAAGAACAAGTGGAAGGAGCTTGCCCCGGTGCTTGCACAAACGAAGGTTCTATCGGAAGCGGACCTCACCATGCTGGAAGCCTTATGCGAGGCATACGGACAGTACCGGGAAGCGCAGTATGCGGTCTACCACTACAAAGATGAGGAGTCCGGGAAAACCAAAAAGCGCAGTTTAGCCCAGTACATGAGTGGGAAAAACTCTCAAACCATGCCTGAGTACACGGCCATGCGGCAGGCGTTGTCCATGGTCAAAACCATATCCGCAGAGTTCGGGCTCTCGCCTGCAACCCGCTCCCGTGTGAATGCAATCGACACACCTGAAGAAAAGGACCCTATGGAAGCTCTTTTAGAAGGGGCCGGATGATGTGGAAACGACTGGTACTTGTGGGGCTTTTGATGAGTAGCCTTTTTACCTACCGGCAGTATGCCCAGGATGTTGCAAGCGGGAAGATCGTTACCTGCAGGTGGGTGAAGCTTGCTGTAGCCAGGTGGGAAAATGACCTCTTACGGCAGAACTCTCCGGAGTTCCCCTACTACTTTGACGAAGAATGCGCCAACAGGTATATCAGCTTTGCCCAGCAGCTTGAGCACACCCAAGGCTTCAGCGGGAAGATCGTGCTTGAACCCTGGCAGCAGTTTGCCTGGGCGAATATCTTCGGGTGGAAAAGTACGGCCACGGGCCTGCGGCGGTTTCGAAAGGCATACCGGGAGGTAGCACGGAAGAACGGGAAGACGGTCGAAGGGGCTGCAATGATGAACGCCTGCTTCCACCTCGATAAAGAGATCGGGGCGGAAGAGTTCTTTCTGGCGGTGGACCGGAACCAGGCGAAGAAAGGCTATGACGAGGCGGTACGCCAGAACCTTCGAAACCCTACGCTATCGCGGCTTACCAAGGAGTATAGATCCTCAAAGCGCCTTGTGAAGGTCAATGATCCTGCGGCCTTCATGACTCCGGTCTCAAGAGATCACAAGAGTCAGGACTCATGGAACCCTCACGCGATCTTAGTGGATGAGTACCATGCCCACGCGACCAATGAGCTGATCAACGTGTATGAGTCGGGCATGGGAGCCAGGCGCCAGCCCTTAACGATCATCATCACCACGGCCGGGACGAACATCAACGGGCCTGCCTATCAGGAAGAGCGCACGCTCGTTACCAAGATCCTTGAAGGAAGTATCGAGCCGGTTCCGGAACACATCTGGGGGATCATCTACAGCCTGGATGAGGGGGACAGGTGGGAGAATCCTGCGGTGTGGATCAAAAGCAACCCGAACATGGGAGTGAGCTTTTACCGCGACTACCTTGAAAAGCGTATTGCAGAGGCCAAGGGCTCGCCCCGGAAAGCCAGCGATGTTTTGACCAAGAACTTCAATATCTGGCTGTCCTCTCCCACCCGGTGGATGGACCACTCGGTATGGATGCGGGGAAGTGCTCCTGTTGTCGAAGAGGAGCTTGTAGGCTCTGGTGCAAGGGGCGGGCTTGACCTATCGATGACAACCGACATCACGGCCCTGTGTTGGGCATTCGGTGAGAAGGACGGACGGTATCCGCTACTCTGGCGGTTTTTCATACCGGAAGAAGGATTACTTGATCGCTGTCACCGTGACCAGGTCGACTACCGCTCGTGGATCGATGAGGGGTGGATGATTGCAACACCGGGGCAGACGGTCAACTACGAGATCGTGTTAGAGGTCTTGCGGCAGGATGCGAACACCTTTGGCGGCCGGTCAATCGGCTATGACCCGTGGCATGCCGGAGAGTTTGAGCGGGAGCTTGAGGGAGAGATCGAGCTTGTCAAATATCCTCAACGGTATTCGGGGATGACGGTTCCTACTCAGCTGTTTGAGCGGATGGTGATCGACGGGAAGATCGCCCACGGAGACAACCCGGTTGCCTCCTGGATGATGAGCAATGTGGAGCTGAAGGACGACCGGCAGGGGAACATCATGCCCATGAAGCCGAAGCGGGATTCCTACGGCAAGAGGATCGACGGGATCGTGGCGGCCATCATGGCGCTTCACCAGGTGACCGGAGGCCAGGTGGAAAGTGCGTATGAAGCGCGGGGGCTTCGAACCCTATGAAAGCGCATATCAAGTTTCGCAACAGAGTAAAGGCTTTTTTCTCACCGCTTTCCGGGTTGGATGAGTTTCTCGAGGCTCTAACTGCCGGAGGACGCTCATCATCGGGGATGAGTGTAAACGAGGCGACGGCAATGAGCGTGTCTGCCTTTTTCTCGGCGGTCCGGGTCATTACCGAGAGTATTGCCTCCCTTCCGTTGGAGCTTTACGAACGGCTGCCGGAAGGGGGCAAGAGGAAGGATGAAGGGACGAAACTCTATCACCTCCTTCACACCCAGCCGAACAGCTGGCAAACCTCCTTCGAGTTTCGGGAGATGCTCACCTATCACATCATCATGCGGGGAAACGGGTATGCCTACCTTTCGAGGGGACGGGACGGGCGTATCTACGAGCTGATTCCCATGCATCCGGATAACGTTACAGTCCGGCAGGATGATACCTACCGGCTGCATTACACCTTCCAGTCAAAGCGCGGTTCTGTTGCCTTAGAGCAGGGAGAGGTGTTGCACCTGCGGGGCCTGTCTCTTAACGGCTATACGGGCGTGAGCCTTTTGACCTGGGCCCGGGAAGTACTCGGCGGAGCCCTTGGCCAGCAGGAGCATGGAAACCGGCTATGGAAGAACGGGGCGAACCCGGGTGTGGTCCTGCGCCATCCGAAGACCTTATCTGATATCGCCTACGAGCGGCTGAAAACGGACTGGGAGGACAAGTATGCCGGGGCCCGTAATGCGGCCAAGACGGTGATTCTCGAGGAAGGTATGGAGATCGAGCGGCTTTCGATGACAAGCGAGGATGCCCAGTACATCGAAAGCAGGAAGTTCACGCGAAGTGAGATCGCCGGGATCACACGGGTGCCGCCGCACATGATCGGAGACCTTGACCGGGCCACGTTCTCGAACATCGAGCACCAGGACCTTGCCTTTGTCAAACACACCCTGCGTCCCTGGCTGGTGCGGTGGGAACAGGCCTTATCCCGTGATGTGATCAGAGCACCTCGGCGTTTTGCCGAGTTCAACGTGGACGGGCTTGCACGGGGAGATTTGAAAAGCCGGTATGAGTCCTATGCCATCGGCCGGAACTGGGGATGGCTGAGCGTGAACGACATCCGGGCAAGGGAGAACATGAACCCGATCGAGGACGGGGATGAGTATCTGCGGCCGCTTAACATGCAGCCGGTGGGAGACGAGGTGCCGAAGGCGCTACAGGAAAAACAGTCGGGAGAGAAGAGCGATGGAGCATAGAAGCTGGTATGAGATGAAGGGAGAAGATGAAGGGCCTATCACCATCGACATCTTCGATGAGATCGGCGGATGGGGTGTGTATGCTGCGGACTTCAAGCGGGAGCTTGAGGCCCTGGCGGAAGGCAACAGTCGGGATATCGTGGTGAACCTGAACTCTCCGGGAGGGGACGTGTTCGAGGGCATTGCCATCTATAACACCATAAGCGCCTACCGGAGCCGGGTGAGCGTGAGGATCACCGGGGTGGCGGCGTCCATAGCATCGGTGATCGCCTTATCGGGATCCCGGAGGATCATGGGGGAAGGGTCGTTTTTTATGATCCACAACCCCTATGCCGTTGTCATGGGAGAGGCGGATGTACTTCGCTCCCGTGCCCAGACCCTGGATAAAATCGCCCTCCAGATGGTGGGCATTTACGAACGGCACAGCAGCCTTTCGAAAGACGAGATCGAAAAGGCAATGGATGAGGAGACGTGGTACGGACCTGATGAGGCGTATGCCGCAGGCTTTGCCGACGCCATAGAGGATTACGGCGAGATTGCGGCCAAGGCCTTTAACTGGAGGGCCTACCACTATCACAGCGTCCCACAGGCGTTGTGGGAGATGAGGAAACACAGACAGGCACCGAGGAGCAAGCGGGAACTTGAAGTACGGCTTGTTGCCCTTGGGTTTAGTAGAAATCAGGCGCAAGGGATTATCAGCCGGGGGTACGGGGCCCTGCAGGGGGATCCTGCAGACGGCCATGAGCAGGGGGATCCTGCCGGGGAAGTGGCCAACGGGTTTTTGGAGCTTGCGCAGATGTTCCGGCAAGGAGGAAAAGCATAAATGGATCCGGAAATTAGAGCGGCAATTGAAGAGCAGAAAAAGGCCTGGAAAGCGTTCCAGGATGCGAACGACCAGCGGCTTTTGAAGATAGAAGCCGGGGATGTAAAGGGGCTTTCTGATATCAACGTGAAGATCGACAGGATCACTGCGGCGATGGAAGAGAATGCGAAGGTTATCGAGCGGGTCGGAGAGATCGAGAACAGCATCAACAAGCTGTCTCTGGGAACCGGCGGTGGCAAGGCCAAAGGGACCGGTGCCTTTAGCGCATACATGAGAAGCGGAGATGAAAGCGGGTTTCGTGCGGATGCCACGGTACAGGTCGATCCCGACGGCGGGTGGCTGGTGCCTGAGAACATACGAAAGGAAATCGGACGGATTGCCCAGGGGATTACCGCCATGCGGAACCTTGCCTCTGTGCAGGGAATTTCCGAAGGGGCAAGTTATACCGAGTTCGTCACCACCTCCGGAGCCGGGGCCGAATGGGTGGCGGAGACCGAGAAGCGGGAGGAGACCGCCACGCCTTCCCTTGCCCGTATCGATACGGTAGTACATGAGATGTCGGCGAATCCCAAGGCGAGCCAGAGGCTCCTTGATGATGCCATGGTGGATATTGAGGCCTGGCTGTCTGGGGAAGTGGCCATCGCCTTTGCAGAGCTTGAGGCTGAGAGCTTTATCACCGGAAGCGGGGTCAAACAGCCCCGGGGGATCCTTTCCTACGATGCGGTGGAGGATAAGAACTATACGTGGGGAAAGCTCGGGTATCGTACAACTGGGGCGGCTGCCGGCTTTGCCTCTTCGAATCCTGAGGATGCCCTGGTCGACCTTGCTTATGCACTAAAGAGTAAGTACCGAAACGGGGCCACCTGGCTCATGAGCCGGACAACCTTGGCTGCGGTACGAAAGTTCAAAACATCCATGGGCTACCTGTGGCAGCCCTCCTTTCAGGCTGGCGAGCCTTCCATGCTCTTAGGCTACCCGGTGGCTGAGGATGATGCCATGCCTTCTCATACCACAAGCGGGGCCTTTCCCATCGCCTTCGGTGATTTCAAGGCAGGCTACCGAATCGTGGACCATATGGGCATTCGGGTACTTCGCGACCCCTACAGTGCAAAGCCTTTTATCAGTTTTTACACCACCAAGCAGGTAGGCGGCGGTGTGAAGAATTTCGAAGCGATCAAACTCTTGAAGGTCGCAGCCTAAGGAAGGAGGAAGGAGAATGCGGGATATACACCATACCATCGCCATGGAGACTGCCATCGTGCCGGCGCTCTTGAGCGCGGATGGCACCCCTGTAGAGGTAGATCTGCAGGGGTATGACGCGGCCGAGGTGGTACTTTCCATCGGGCCCGGTGGCATTAGCTTCACCGAGGATAACAAGATCGAGTTTATCCTTTCCCACAGTCTTGACGGGGTGACCTACACCCCTGTTACCGCCGGGGATCTGGACGGACTGGAAGGGGACATAGAAGGCGGAGTGATCCTCTCGCTTACTGAGGAGAAACCGGAAGCAAGTATGCTGTGTCTCGGGTATGTCGGAGCCCTTCGGTATCTGAAGCTCTCGGCTGTCTTTAGCGGCACCCACGCGGAAGGTACTGCGGTGAGTGCCGTGGTGATAAAGGGCAGGCCGAACCTGGCATAGAAGGATGAAACTTTCTTTCCGGCGGGGGCCTTTAGGGGCCTTTTGCCGGGAGAAATAAAAGAAGGACGTAAGGTAAAGATGAGTGGAGAGCTAACCAGCTGGCAGGCGGTAAAGGCGCGTCTTGATCTTGAGGATAACCAAGAGGATAAGGCAACCGGTCTTATTGCCGTGGCGTCCCGTCGGGCTGAGAGGTACACCGGACGGCTTCTTGCAGGTCGGGACGGGACACTGGTGATGGACGGAAGGGCCTCAGATCATCTTGTCCTGCCTCAGTACCCGATTAACCGTATCGAGAGCGTGAAGGTCGACCCGTACCGTGTATTCGACGGTGAACCTGTCACCGACTATTTCGCAGACCTTGGGGCGGGGATCCTGATACGCACCGCCCCTCATCTATGGCCTTTGGGGGTGAAGAACATCCAGGTTACGGGCAACTTCGGCTATGGAGCGATCCCTGAGGACCTTGAAGAGTCGGTGATACAGCTGGTCGGCTACTGGCTTGGTTCCCAGGGTATCAGCTGGCTGGGTAAAGGGGATGCGGCAAGCGGAGAGTATCAAACCATGTATGTGGGGGTGATGGACCTGCCATTTCAGGTTCGTAATGTGTGGGACTCCTACCGGGAGGTGTCAGTGTGAGCTGGGCGAAGAGGAGCAGCAGTGGCCAGAGAAGTACGGTCAGACGCCGGAAGACCGTGCGCTCGTATGCAGGGCTTACCATCTCGGCGGCAGGGAACACGATCGGGCCGCTGACCGAGAAGGCCTATGAGTATGCCCTCGAGTTTTTAGATAAACGGGTGACGGACAGGACCGGGAACCTTCGAGCCGGCATGAGCTATGACGTTAAGGGTCATACCGGAGCGGTGAAGAACGATGCTCCCCATGCCTTCATTGTTGAGTACGGCACAGAGGAAAGGGCGACAAAGACCGGTGAGAACCGTGGCCGTATGAAACCACATTCCTTCATGCGGGCCGGGAAGAACAAGGCCCTGAGGGAGATACGGAAGATATGGAAAGAAGGATTGAGGAAGGCGCTTGATGAGCAGAGCACCGGAAGTTGAGATCACAGAGCAGCTTCGAGCCGACACGGCCCTCATGGAGCGGATCAAAGCAATCTATGACACCGAGAGCCGGGTTTTGCTAAAGATACCGTACCTGGTGGTGAGCCTTGTAAGCGACACGAATGAGAAGGTGTATCTCTCATACTACGGGGGATCAGCTGCCATACAGATCGATATCTATGCAAAGGATGAGAGAAGCTCTGACCTCAGGGCCCTTGTCAAAGATGCGGTTCGAAGGATTCGCGGGGTATCGGGGGCCTTGAAGTTCTCCTCGGTGGTTGTCACAGGAGATGCGTTTCTCGGTATTGCCCCCAATGGGCTCTACCGCTGGATGGTGGAGATCAGAGCGGATTACACGGAAGAAGGAGAGAGATGAGAGATGATGAAGAAAGAGCGACTGATTGGAAGTGACGGAAAGCTTGTCACCGTCAATCTTGCATCCGAGGTTACAGGGGACGGGATAAAGAGCCTTGATGAACTTGCAGGAGGCCTTGCGGATAACGGGAAAGGTTCCGGCTGGTGGAGTATCACGGCAAAGGGAGAAGAGAGCGGTTTTTCCTCGGCCCTTGATGTCGGGGAGCTGTTCTGGGATGACGGCACGCTTATCCCGAAAAGTGGGGACAAGTGTGCATTTTTAGAGGAAAGCGAGAAGGCCGACATCAACAGCTTTTCGATCGAGGTGAGTAGAAGCGAGATCGATGTGACGACCTTGAGTGACAAGGTCAAACGCTACCGGTCGGGGAAAACGGATATGACCGGCAGCCTTGAGGGGATCACCAACCTTGATATCACCGATGCGGCCGGCTACATCATCAACAACTTCATCAAGGTTATCAGGCAGTCGGTAAGCGGGACCATCATCAAAAACGATGTGGACGGCTCGCCGATCTACATCAAGGGCGTGATTCAGAAGTCAACGGATAAGGGAGAAAAGGAAGCCTTTATCTGGGCAAAGGTCATCATCCTTTCTTCCAGCCTCGGAGCATCGGGGGAAGATGCACAGAACTTTTCAAGTAGCTTCAGAATCGCTCCCGGAGATCCTGATCCCACCCTGTACATAAGAGAGGTGGGGTAAGGATGGCGGAACCTATCACCATAGCCCGGGACGGGGTGTATGTCCCCTCCTGGGGCAATAAGGGACGGAAGAAGGATGAGAGAATAACGGTGCATTACCGGTTTCTCACCTTTGAAGAGGAAGAGAAGATCTACGGCCGGGCCAGGCGGGAAGCCGGGGAAGTACCGGAGAAGCAGGATAGCAGGGCCTATGATGCGTGGTATGTGGAGTACCTGTCACAGGCTTGGCTGTTGCGGGTGAAGAAGATGATCACGGAGATCGAAAACCTGTCGGTGAGTATCGACGGCCAGGTGATCGAGGTTAAGGATGGTGAAACGCTCTTCTCAGGTCTCCCCTTAGTCGAGCTTGCAAACGAGATTTTGCATGAGCTCAAGGGCCTGACTTCTGTTGATAAAAAAAAATAGCCCTTGGAATCGGGCTGTGGATGAGGGGACAGAGCACGCAGAAGGTACGCCGGGAGATTGGGGACGGAAAGCTCGGCGTGGTGGTGGACGGGAAGCTGGTAACGATCCTGCGAAGTGAAGTGAACGAGTACCTTGATGACTGGTTCTGGAGTGCATTCAGCCTGTGGTACCGCTATAAGCTTTTCGGCGCTCTTCCCTTCTCAGGGGGATGGGCGGAATTACCGGCTTTCATCATCGAGATCATAGAAACGGCAGAGGCCGCCTATAGGAACGGGTATGGGAACAGCACTCATTGATGAGTTAAAGATACTCCTTCGCGCAGAGACACGGACCGCGGTAAAGGCCATGCGCGATGCACAGAAACAAACCGACTCACTTGAAGGCCAGCTCAAGAGCCTTGCAACAGGGGCTGTGAAAAGTTTCGGAACCTATGCGGCCGCTGCACTGTCGATCAAGAAAGTCATCGATATCTCGAGGGAATCGGGCCAGGCGGCAAGTGACGCTCAGGAGACCATGAGTAAGTATGCGGTGGTCTTCGATGATGTGAGACAGGCAAGCATGGCAACGGCCAGCCAGCTTGCAGAGGACTTTGACCTTGCCTCCTCCACGGCTCAAAAGCTCCTCGGTAATACCGGGGACTTACTCACCGGCTTCGGTTTGAGTTCAGATGCTGCCTTAAAGCTCTCCGATACAACAAACCGGCTTGCCATCGACCTTGCAAGCTTTTCGAATGCTCAAGGGGGGGCTGCGGCGGTCAGTCATGCCCTGGTATCGGCGTTCTCCGGAGAGCGGGAGGCCTTAAAGAGCTACGGGATTGTGATCAACGAGGCCATGGTCAAAGAAAAGATGGCAGAGAACACGGCCAAGGGCTTAACCTTTGCCACCGAACAGCAGGCGAAGATCCAGGCCACCTTAGACCTTGCAACCGAGCAGTCGAAGAATGCCATCGGGGACTATGCGAGGACCTCAGACAGTGCGGCCAATGTGACGAGGGCCTTGGGGGAAGAGACCAAGCGGCTGAAAGAGAACTACGGAACTCTGGTCAATGAGGGGCTGACCCCGGCAAAGGCGTTCTTTCGTGACCTGCTTGATTCGATCAACGACAATATCGAGAAGAACCGAGAACTGTCGGCCGCCCTTGATGCGATCTACGGCAGAAGCGCGATAGGTGATTCCGTCGAAAGCCTGCAGCAGCTTGAGGCGGGCCTCCAGGACCTGAAAGAAAAAGAAGCTGCCCTGCAGGAGCTTGTCAAAAGCGGCAGGGGTGATGTGGCGGCCCAGGCGAAAGAGGCTCTATCCGGTATCCAGGGGCAGATTGAAAGGACCGAGCAGCTGATCCTTGCCTCCTCACGGTTTTTGTCGGCTCAGGAAGCAATCAGGCTCGAAGAAAAGCGATCCCTTGAGGCGGCGGCAAAGCTTGCAGCCGTTCGGGAGAAAGCTGCCAAAGACAACGAAACGGCGTTGAGTGAGCTTGCAAAGCGAGAGCTTGAAGCCATGGAGCCGAACGAGAAGCAATTGAGGCTCCTGCAGGATGAGATCGACAAGTGGGCTGCCGTTCGTGACGCCGGGGTGGCCGCCGGTCAGGATATGGCTGAGGTCCAAAGGCTCCTCAATGATCTTATCGATGAGCGAAACCGAAAGCTTTCGGAAGGCAAGACCAACTGGTCACAGCCGCTTGAAGGGCTCTCTGAGTGGGAACAAGAGTATAAGGACATTTTGAATGAAGCCTCCCTTGACCGGCAGCAGATGGAACGGGACGAGGAAGCCCGTCTTGCTGAGATACGGGAGAGCTTTGGAAAGAGCCAGCTGCAGGCCCGCCTTGATGAGATACGCCTGCAGGTGGATGCGGCCAAACAGGCCGGTGTGGATGAGGTGGATGTTGAGAAGTGGAAAACCGAGCAGATCATCCAGCTGTATGCCACAAGGGCCCAAGAGGCTATGGCCATCTACAACCAGCTAAGCGGCATGCTCTCTGATATCTACAGCCTCCAGGGGAATCTCTCGGATGCTGCGGCCGAGAAGGAAATTGCAAACCTCGACAACCAGATCGAGTTCAAGAAGGCGGCCGGGGAAACATACGAAGACCTTGAAGCCGAGAAGACGGAGAAAGAGGACAAGCTTGCGCGGAAGCAGTTCGAACGGGACAAGAAGAACAGGAAGAGTGAAACCATAGCATCGGGAGCACAGGCGGTTATCAATGCCTATGCATCCATGAACCCGATTGCAGCCTCGGCTATGGCCGCCGTCATTGCAGGACTGACCGCCCGCAAGGTGGCGCTGATCAATCAGCAGCAATACACGGGCCTTGCAGACGGCGGTATTGTGCCGGCACAAGGAGATGCCGGAGGGCTGTACCGGCTGGGGGACAAGAACAAAGCTGAGACGGTCATCCCCTTTGACATCCGGAACCTCAAAAGCGGCGGGACGACGGTACAGGTGCATGTGGATAATGTGTACGGTCCCGGAGGATCGGAGGCCTTTGCAAAGTACATCGTCCAGACGGTAAAGCGCGGCCAGTCATCCGGCCGTGTCGAGAAGTGGGGAGCCTGACGATGAGCTGGCAAATTCTCATTGATTACGGGGACGGCTGGGTCGATATCACCGGCTACGGGGGAGATAACCTTGTCAGGGACTCCCTGAAACTCACCGAGAAGCTTCATGACGATGATTTTAAGCCTGCTTTAGGTTCAGCCACGTTTTCTTGTACCCTCACCCCGGCCCTTAGTACCCGGCTTTTGCAGTGTACCGGTACCATCCCGTGTGAGATCTATCATGACGGGGTGATCTGGTTTCGCGGCTTCTCCCGGCCGGTGACCAAGTACAAGGTCACCGATAACGACCGAACCATCGACTTCGAGATCTATGACTATGGGTATCTGCTTGAATCCACCCTGCAGGACGACGTAATGATAACGGACGGGAAGATCTGTGACCCGGAAGACCCCGATCATTCGATCGTCCACCTCCTATTGTCCTCTGCAGGCTACCCTCAGCAGTACATCGGTATAAGCGAAACCATAGACGAGGTTATCCCGAAGCTCACCTTTGCTTCCGGCGACAGCTATGCGGACGATCTTGCGGCGATCCTCTGGGATTACCATCACCTCTACAATGTATCACCTAACGGGGTGATCGACATCTACGACTGGGCCGCCTCTTCCGTCGAAGCGGACGGGGCCTTCAGTGAACAGAATATCATAGGATCTCTGGAGGTTGAAAGAAAGGATTCTGAGGCCGACCAGGTACAGGTAACCTTCAATCAGTATGAGAAGCTTACCGGCCTTACCCTCTACTATGAGAAGGTCAGTCGATACGAATCGATAGAATCGGATAGTGGTCAGGATGCAGAAGGGCCTGGCCTCTGGCCGGCAGAGGGTCCCTACCGTTGTGACTACAACCTTGCCGTCGACAGTTCGAATTATGAAGTAGCGGCTGCAGAGAACCAAAGCGTCGAGGTTCATGGATACGTCCCCTTTAGCACGGGGTGGAGAATAACGTTTTTCGACTCGCTGTATATAGCCGGGGACCACTATCTTGATGTGGCACTACAGGAGCATGCAACCACCTATTCCGACCTGCAGTACAATCTCTCTGGCGGCCAGGTTATCAATGAGATCAAGATAACCGGCGACCTTCATATCATCTATAAGGACCAAAAGAAAACCTCCGTCTTTTCAGGGCCGAACAGCACGGGCATACTGAAAAAGTATTCTGCCACCTACCTGTATGACGATGAGGCTGCCTCTTTCCTTGCAAACGCTCTGTTCTCGTCGATTACGAACGGAAGACTTCATTACACGTTTAAAAGTCTTACCGAAAAGAGCCTTGGAAGCTACGTTACGGTGAGTTCCCTTTCCCTCGGAATCTCGACCCTCATCCGTATCACCGCCCGAAGCTGGGATGTTGAGACGGAGATCTGGGAATACGAGGGTGTGAGCGTGGCCCCGCTTGAAACCATCCTCGGGACGATTATTGCAGGGCAGATCGTGGTACCGACAAATCCGGATGAGGCGAAGAGTGTGGCCGAGCGGGTGGATGTGGGCCTTGAGTCGGACGGAAGCATCATACAGCCGGTCAACGGCAACCAGCTGGTGGATATCGACACCACGGTGGCAGGGCTCTATATGACGGCAAGCGCTCTGGGCTTCTTTGATGGAGAGGAGTGGACAGCAGTCATTAATAATGATGGTACCTGGTCCTTTCTCGGGGACGGGAATAACTACATCAAGTGGGACGGCTCACGTCTTGAGGTCCACGGGGACCTCTTTCTCTCCGGTGACTCAGAGCTTCGGGGGAAGATTACCGCAGGCAACGGTATTGAAAGTGACGACTACGAGCAGGGTGTTTCCGGCTGGAAGATTGGAGGGGACGGGGATGCCTTTTTTAACAACGTGTGGCTTCGTGGGGACCTGTACGGCATACTCCATGACCTGACTATCGATGGAAACCTGATTCTCTCAGACGGGGCGATTAAGGCGGGGGATACCATCCTCGATGCCTCGGGGATCAGAGCCAATGCGGGACGGGTCGGCAACTGGCTGCTCTCAGCTACCGCTATACGCTCGGATGAGGTGGGAAAAGCGAGGATAGAGCTTGATCCCGGGGACAACCGTATCGAGGTGTGGGGTTCAAACACAGCCGAGCCTCGGGTTGCCATGGGATACCTTGGGGGCTTATCCGATCCTTCGAACAGAGCAAAAAGCCTTGCCTCTACCATCTTCGGTTTCTGGACCGCCGACGGGGATTCGATTGAGATCAGGGGCGAGATGCGCCTTGTTAACGGTCAGTATGTGCTCCAGGATGATGCGGCTTTAGAGATCCAGGACAGTAGCACCGGTAAGGCTATCCTTCGGGTGGGATCAAACGCGGGGACTCAAGGGGTGCATTTCTTCGATGAGGCGGAAGCGCCTCTTCTGTCTCTGGTGGCCGATGGTATCAAGGCCGAAGCTTCAGACAGAACCCTTCATACTATCGTATTCAGCAAAGCCAGCTCTTCGTTTACCTCATATCCTTCCGGTATGCCGAATAAACGTGGGGTGTCATTGGAATCAGATGGGCTGATCATTATTGCAAAAGCAAAAGAGAATGTAGTCCTTGGATACATAGATGTTAATAAAAAAGTTTTTGACTGGATCGGGGACATCAATTTCGACATAGCAGGCAGCGGCGGAGTAAACCGGTATATCAAGGCCGACGGTCATATTGCGTTGACATTCCGTGTTGGCGACACCGAATCAGGGCTTGCGCTTGGGGAAGGGTTGAATCATATATCAGTCATACCTGCCATGATATGTAATTCAAATGTTATTGTTCGTCAATCAATGGATGTTTATCAGACGCTGACAGTTGGGAAGGATAAAGCAATCTTTCAGATCGACCCTGAGCATAATATTTTCACGTACAAGGGGGTATCGGTATTCGAGGCTTCTCACCCCATAGGCTCTCAGTACACACAATACGCCTCAAGCGCAAGTAACGACTTATCGGTTGCCTTCCCGAATAGCGAGTCCCCCGCTTACCTGTTTGGAGGGACCTGGGAGAAACTGTGGGACGGCGAAGGCATAGACTTTCATACCGAAGGTTACAACGGTTCAGGACGAACAAATGGGCTGATGCCCGATAATCTGCAATACCACTGGCACGCTGCTTATCAAGTGTTCGCTACCGTCGATGGGGGAAAATACAATGTCGGTCAAGCGATCAGCCCCACTTCAGGAACACAGAGAAATGTGGGTGGCCCCATATCGGACGGCACCCACGGAGCCCCACGGCTGGGCGAGCGGACCTCCGACCGCAACCGGCTCATGAGGATATGGAGGAGAATTGCATGAAAACCTATGCCGTAATAGATGGATCAATGATTACCACTGTGGTGCAAAGCGCCGATGAGGCGGCCAAGCTTGCAGAGCTGTTTCCGGAAAAAACCATCAAGGAGGTTCCTGCAGGGTTTACCGGAAACAAAGGCGATGATATCCGCTTCTTCGATGAGGATGGAAAGCGGCTTTCGATAGCAGCCGCAACAGAAGCCGGGCTTGTGCCTGAGGTCGGAGAACATGAGGCCGCTATTTGGGAAGGCGGTAGGTATGTGCTTACCCCTGACTATACCGGTGTTCCCTACTGGAAAAAGGCCACAGGAGCGGCGGTACACCTGTCCCTCGGCCGAAAGCCCGATGAGAGTATGACCGATATAGAGCCTTCGGACCCGCAGGCCGTGTGGAACGAAACGGGCTGGACAGTTCCCGAGGAGGTGCTCTCCGAACGGGTTCGCTTAGAACGAGACAGGCTGCTTTCAGAAAGCGACTACATCATGATGGCCGACTATCCCCTTACCGACAAATCGGACTGGAAAGCCTACCGGCAGGCTCTCAGGGACATTCCATTGCAGCCAGGCTTCCCTCAGGAGATTTCCTGGCCACAGGCACCGGAAAAAAGGAGTTAAGCCAATGGGCGATAACGACAAAATCGATATGGTCTTAAGCATTGTGACGGAACAAGGCCGGGACATCAAAGAGATCAACAGTAAGCTCACCGACTTTTTCATCAACCGGGAAAGTACGTGCCCTGTTGAGAAACGCCATGAGAAGAAGATTGAGTACCGAACAGTCATTGTCGGAATGGTGTGCGGTCTTGGTGGTTCGATTATCGGGGGATTACTCCCCGTTGTTTTGGGAGGGTGATATGTATTATCAAAACAGTATTGAGATGCCGGAGCGGGTACAGAAATGGGGATGCTACGCTACCGTAATTTCTGCGGCAGTAGCAGGAAGGACAAAACGTTCTATCTCACAAGAGGATTTTGTTAATTGTGTGATTGAGTCGGAACGCCGTCGATACCTGACTGAGGACCCGGAGGCGCCTGGAACCTTTATGTATGTGGCAGACCCGACAGGGATCTTCCGCCTCTTCGGCCTGAATGTACGCTACCTCGGGAAAAAAGACGCGGACTATATATGCCAGCCGAACGAGATAGAAATACTCTTGTGGCGACGGTGGAATGAAAAAACGCGCAAGTACATCTACCATTTCACCCTGGGTAACGGCCGTGGCATGACCGTCTATGATCCATGGGCTCCATTCAGCAAGACTGCAAGCGAGGGGGAACTTCGGTCGAAGCGCATCTTTCTCGATCTTGGAGAAGTAGCGGCATGAAAAAGCTCATCGTAAAGCTGTGGAAGGCTCTGGGAGAGAAAGGAAAGGTGGCGACAATCATCGGTTTCCTTTTTGCCTTCCCGGTGAACATCAAGTTTGTCATCGACTACTTCTCCGGGATCTTTTACTCAAGGGGACAGATGGAAATGGCCCTTGTTACCAATGTGCTGGCCATGGTGTGGCTGATCCTGCCGTCGGTTATTTCCATTCATAGCCCGAAGATCAGTATCGAGGTAAAGGATTGAGATGCGCAAAATTATTAGCATTATCCTTACTCTTTTTGTGTGTTTTTCCGCCGGCTTCCTCCTGGGCACTTACCGCTCAGGAGGCGGCGATAGTGGACGAGCTGCAGAGTACGATAGTCGAGGCAAAAAGCGAGATACAGAGTATCAAGCACTCAGCGATGAGTATGAGCGAGCAGTTGAGGCTTACGAGGGAGAGCTCGCAGAGCTTCGAAAAGAGGTGGCAGGCTACCAGCGAGAAGCTGGAGGACTTACAGAGCGAATCGGAGGAGCGCAAAACGAAAGTGTCGGCATTGCAGAGCGAGCGGGACGGGCTGAGGACGGACTATCAAGAGCTCTTGATCTATTGCGAAGGCTTAGAGAGGCGGAACCGGCGGCAGGGAATGGCCCTTAAAGCCGGGGGCTCTGCCCTGGCTCTCTCTATCATCGTCAATGTGCTGCAGACTGTGTTTTGATTGGTGTGTTTGGTGGAGTATAGGAGTTGAACCCTTCGCATGGCAGAATTATAATACTCCCAAGTCATTTCGTTGGTTATCTGCATGAATTTCATGTTGATAAAGGAAGTTATATGTAATGCTCTTTTTCTCAGATTTCCTTTAAAAAAAGGCATCATGATGTAAATAGTTACATAACGTATTGACTTCTTTATCGTGATGCATTATGTTACATCATGAAAGCGGTTTTAAAAAAACCTAAAGGAGTCAAATATGGAAACAGTAACAGTAACTTTCAGCATAGAAAAACCAGATTTAGCCGATTATAATCAGCTATACCCGAAAATGCCTTGTAATACCGAAAAGAAGCAAAATCTTTTTGAAGTCATTACAGATGCAAGGAACATTTGTGGTGCATTGCAATTCACAGAATCTACAGGTTCATCACCTGTTGCTTTTTATGAAAAACAAATTCAGTCAATGATTGATTCGGGAACTCTTTCTGAACTAGATTGGAATGAGAAACAGTTTGTAGGAACATCAACGAGTGTCGTTATGCAAAGCAATGGTTGGAATAAAACTGGCCGAAAACAAAGATTCTCAAAAGGGATCTTTAAAAGTGCAGAACTTTATTCGCGATAGGGCATTTACCAAGGGTATTTCTTAATTCTCTGGTTGTTTTTCTATACCGCGCGAAAAAGAACACTACATATAACAGCGAATATGCGGTTCCGCTTCGCTGCACCCAAATGCGGCGTTGCCGCACTTCGCATATTTCTGAAACGTTAGATGTAATAAATGTTGGACATTATTGAGGAACAAATGGGGCAAGCACTTACAGAAAAAGAAAATGAACTTTATAAAAGGATTGATGAAGTTACTCATTATATTTGGGATCCTATTGGCGTGAATGGCTGTCCTGGTGCAAGAGATGAGTATTATTCATATTTACCCAAGATTTTCGAGCTTGCCCAAAAAGAGAATTCAGAATCTGAAATTGCAGAATATCTAAATTATGTACAATCTGAGAGAATGGGTCTTAAATCTGACATAAAAAGATGCAAGGAGATTGCTTCCATAATTATTGACTGGAGCGAAAATCTTGGAATATTGGGGTCTTAACCAACCCCGACATTTACTACATCTAACAGCGAATATACGCTGCGGCTTCGCCTTGGCCTTCGCCATATTATGCTGCCAAAAACATCATATAAAACCAGAACGTTAAGCATAGTATGTATTTATTCTCTATTCAAAAAGAACGTTATGGTATTGTTGCTTTCGATAAATCTGATCCATTCGACTATATTATAACCTTACAAGTAAGGAAGAATCCTGATAGATTGAGGTCAATCACCATGAGAGGGGGAGCCCGTTTTGCCTAATAAAATAAACAGTTTCCTGGACGTCCTAAAGGCTGGTGCCTTAGTTTTGTTCTCCGGGATTATATATGCAGTTGCTATCAAGTACTTCATCATGCCATCAAAAGTCATAATGACCGGATCAGAAGGAATTGCTTTAGCGACATCTTATTTTTATAGCTCAGAGCGACTATTTGTTCTCTTATACGCAATTTTCCAAACAGCGCTCATCATTTTTTCTTTTGTAAAAATCGGATGGATATTCAGCACCAAGACTATACTGACAATACTGACGATCATTGTGCTTCTCCTTATCTTACCGGATATCAAAGTGGCATCGCCAGAGCCAGAGAATGAGCGTCTCCTCCTTGTGCTCTTTGGTGCTATCATTGCTGGGATTGGGAAAGTCGTCTCGTTTCTTAATCGTGGCTCTACTGGAGATGAAGATATCGTCAGTGTTTACTTTTCAGAAAAACTGAGAAAACCAGTTGGTAAAATCAGTATTTTCGCCGGCGTTATTTCTACCGTTTATGGTTTGATTCTTAATTTTGTCAATTCCCACGATATTTCTATTGTGGCCAATACGCTGATCTATACAGTTATCTACATTTTTGTTGGTGCATTTACGGTCAACACCATATACAAAAGGTACAGATACTCCAATATCATGATTAATTCGGAAAATCCTGAAGAGGTTATCAAAATTATCAAGTCCATATTGCCAGAGCGAACTTATACAAGGATCAGTGGGACTGGTGGGTATTCCAGCAAGGAGAGAACCTTGATATCGATTATTGTAACCCAGGAAGAACTTCCCCAGATAATCCGTTCCATAGAGCAGATGGAGGGGAACTACTTTCTTTATCACTCAGAAATAGATGGAATCAAAGGTCGTTTTACATATTCCAAAATACGATGAAAATTGGATTCTTGCTTCAGTAAGAGAATCGTAATATACCCATAATCATTTGACACGGGTACTAAGCTTAACAGCTGTTGATACGCTCCGGCGATACAAAATATACTCGCTTGACAAATGGCGATGCTTTGCCGGGGAGCTATGCCCCGGCTTTGCTTGTCAAAAAGTTTTTCTGAGCTTCCGCGATTTGCCGTAAATCCTCCGGCAAATAATCGGTATAATGGTCGGTCATTTCCTGCGAGTCGTGTCCGGTGAATTTCCGTATCACATCGTCAGATACTCCGTTATGACGTAGCAGGGTATTGAAAAATCGCCGAGCTGAATGGAAAGTTATATTCCTTCCTTCTCGCTCTATTCCCATCTCGTCCATTCTCTTGTACATCCACTCTCGCAGCCGGTTCGCCGTGAGCGGTGTTTCTTGCCGCGGGTGATGCGAGAATACGAAGCGCTCAGGGCCTGTCATATAGCAATTAAGCTCTTCTCTCAGCTCTGGCATAATTGGGATTTCCCTTATACCTTTATCTTTCACCGGAGTTCGCTTTTTAAGCTTGCTGTGGTACTGCTTTGAGATTTGGAGATAAGAGAGTGTGACTGTTTTATCTCCCCGGACAATCTCAGAGTCAATCACATCATCGGTGAAAAGTCCGCATACTTCGCCGATTCGCAAGCCAGCCATAAAAGCAACTTTCATCGCTGTATAGTAGATTCGATCTTTGTCGCTTGATATTCCCGAGTCTTCGAGAAGCTTTTCCACTTCATCTATACTCAAGGCTCCGTATCTATTCTTGTCGACCGATAAAGGCCTGACCATGCGCCAGGGATTGAAATATGCCGCTGTCGTGTCCCGCATCTTCTGGATCCGTTCGTACTCTCCAAGGATGGTTGAGTAGACGCTTTTCCAGTTGTTCGCTGTTTTATGACTCACCTGGTTAGCCCACTTGAACAGAAGGTCCTCGCAGTCCAGCGGGGTGATTTTCTCAATCGGTTTGTCTCCGTGGTATGGAAGGATATGGTCTCTGGTTATCTGGGTAGCTCCGTTGCAGTAGTTCTCTGTTATCCCTGGTTTTTCTTTCGAAGAGCGGGCGAGAATTGCCCGGACGTAGCTACTACGCCTATAATCCCAGAAGTACCGACTCTCTACCCATTGGGCAAGAGTTACGACCTTTTCCTTTGAAAGGCGGTTTTTCTCAAGTAGCTCCTGACAGTAAGCAACTGCTTCTTTGCGGCTTTTGACTTCATCTTTCTTTCGTGTGTAGCCAATCCCGGTGCTTTTCGCCGGTAGACGCTTGCCGTCAGTTCCGTATGCTTGATAATACCAGACTGTCTTGTTCTTGAGTGTTCGTGGAAACAGGATGTATTCGTTGTCTCTAAATCTTGCCATAATACCTCCGGCAGGGCAGATATTGAACCTATTCTGCTTACATATCTGCTTACACTGGATGTATCATAACTCTAAATACTTAATATATCAATATTTAGGCATGGAGGTGGCGGGAATCGAACCCGCGTCCTACCGGGCAACCCACAAGTATCTACAAGCTTAGTTTTGTCTTGACTTTCGGCAGACATACGGTGACAAAACAAACCACAGCCGACCTAAGACTGATAAAATGTCCCCTTTAGGCCACAGCCGAACAAAAAGGGTAAGTCCCACTTTCTTACAAGCTACCGTATCCCTAAGGACATCGTGATACGGGCCCGTAGCCGACTTACGCGGCTAATGCGTAATCTGCGTCGTTGGCAGTTATACAGTTTGCCCTGGATTAAGGAGGAGAAGGGCACCTCCGCTTGCAACCGGTGAGTGTACATCCGACAGTCGAAACCGGAACACCCCCCTATAACCTGTTTGAAAATACACCGCTTGGCCGAGAAAATCAAGTAGCGGGAAAAAAGAATTGCCCTTCCTTAGACTTTTGCATACGTTATAACTGGTATGAACGCTATCAAAGACGGTAACTTTGCGGAGTGTGAGCTTGTCATCAATCCAAGCCGTTATCCGCAATATGCAAAGCTTTTGCGAAAAATTCTGCGTCATTCGAATTTTGCACGAATCATAGAAAGCGAAAGTCGAGACCATTTCATACGCTGCATCCGAGAATTCAGGCAGGGAGACAGACGCTATCTCCTGGTTTGGGGAGGTGACGGTACCGCACACGACACCATAAATACCCTTGTGGATCGGAGTGAACAACTGTGTAGCGACAGTGCGCCTCGCAATAATGCCCAGGCCTTCGGCTTTCTACGGGGAGGCAGCGGCAACGGTATACAGGACTCCTATGAGGTGCCCTTTCGACTCAAACGCCAGCTCATGACCTACGCCGAAAGCGTGGCAAATAATTATGTCGAACCGGTAGACCTTTTATCGGTAACAAGTTTTGAATCCGGACAAGAACATGTTGAATATGGGCAATTGGTGGGATTAGGTTTCGATGCAAAAGTCCTTGAATATCGTAATCAAAAAGTTCGACAAAGCGGTAAACAAGCGGGACATCCTCGTCCGGGCTTGTTGAACTATTTCATGGCCGCTTTACAAACCTTCAGGGAAGGCTTTGACGAACGCCCGTTGAGCATTATCCTCTCGGATGGAAAATATGCCTTCCGCGGGTATCGGGTCAATGCGGAATTCCCTTTCGAGCACTTGGAACGAAAAACGCCGGTTCCCATGCTGGAGGTGGGGACCCGGCCCTATTACGGAAAGCTCTTCAAGGTCTGCCCCGACGTCGTCTGCAACGACGGAAAAATCGATCTTTATCTATTTAATTTCCAGGACCACCTTTCAATCGTGAAAAACAGCATCCTCCTTTGGAAGGGCGAACACGATAAAATCAACAAAAAATTAATAAAAAAGGGTAAACCCGTAATAGAACGCTATGAACTTTCATCTGTGCTCATTCGTGGCTCCTATCCATTCCGCTACCACATCGACGGAGAACTAAAAAATGCAGGCCCGGATCCAACAGGGGATGGCTATTCAATCAAGGTGACGGTCTGTCCAAAAGCGATGCGCTTCCTGGTTCCCGGAACCTTTTATAGGAAATTTCATCCGGACTTTTCCGAATAACATAAATGTTGCGTAGGCTCAAAAGGCTATCTGTCCCGAATATCCCGATCAGCGTCTCGGCGGAGGTCTCTCTGCTTTATAGCATCCCGTTTGTCGTGTAGCTTTTTACCCTTGCCTAAGCCCATTTCCACCTTTACCCGACCATGTTTCAGATAAAATCGTAAAGGCACCAAGGTAAAGCCTTTTTCATCCACTTTCCGACGAAGCTTCTCGATTTCCCGTTTATGGGCAAGTAGGCGCCTATTACGGTCGGGGTCATGATTGTAAATATTTCCGAAGGCGTAGGGACTAATATGAAGACCGCAGAGGTAAAATTGCCCCCTTTCTATCTTTCCATAGGCATCGGTAAAGGAGAATTTTCCGGTGCGAAGCGACTTAACCTCGGTCCCCTTGAGCTCTATACCGCATTCAAGCGTCTCCTCGATTGTGTAGAGAAATCGAGCCTTTCGATTGTTGGCCAGCTGCTTTATGCCGTTATCGTCCATGTGTTCCTTTTTCTCCGTTACTGACCCGTCGGTTTTGCCGCAATGATCGGACGAAATCCGAGGAAAGGGGTACACCATTGCGGTTCCTGACTAGCCTTTTCATATATCGAGACAAGATCGCTTCGATTAGCCCAGCTGCCGCCTCTCACAACACGCTCGGCCCCCTTCCAGCCCTTCGGAAGATCAAGTGCCACTCCCGAAGCCTGGTAGATCCGATCGAGGGGAAGGTACCAGTTGGCCGTCCACTCCCAAAGATTGCCTTCAAGATCCGCGATCCCCAATTTCCCCTGTCGCTCAAAACGTGCAGGCAGAACCTGCGCTTCCGTATCGGCAAATACGGCCCTCGGGGTTCCGTTTCGCAAAGCGGCAAGTTCCCATTCCGTCTCACTGGGGAGTCGGACCTCCCAGCTATCACGCATGGAAGCGGGAAGTGTATCTTCCAACCATTGACAAAATGCTTGGGCGGCAAACCAGCTTACCCCAGAAAGAGGGGTATCATCGGGCAGGTCGTGGAATTTTCCTCCCGCAGCCCAATCCGAAAGATATTCCTCGTCTGCCACTCCTGAGGCCATAAGATCATCACGTTTCTCCGGAATCCATTCGGGATGATCACGCAAAAAGGCTCGATAGTCTCCAACGGTGACCTCTCGTGTGGCCATGTAAAAACCTGATACCGAAGCCTTGATAGGAAGGCTAGTACGAGCGGCCCGATCGAAGGGAAGGGTGGGACCGGTCGTCGAAGGATCACCGGCCATAAAGCTTCCTCCGGAGACAGAAGCGAAACGGATTCCGCCGAGGTTCAGGCTCGATGGTTCGGGCCTCGGCTCATCACTGAGGATTGTTCCTCCGGCATGATTCATATCAGGATAGTTCAGCCGTATGGCCTCCGGTTTTTCCTCCTTTCCGAAGGAAAGCGCCAGCAGCCCCGGATCAACGCCTGTAGCTTCGGCCGCCTCTTGTATTAAGAGAGAAAGGCCTTCACGTTCTGAAGCAAATTCGATTCCATCATGTTTTTTCAGAAGGATAAAGGCGTGATAGAAATCGTGAAGTATCGTTTCATTGCTAATATTGGGTGTGAGCCTGTATAACATATCATACAAATCCTCGGTCGAGAGCGTGCCGATTTTTACCATATCGGAGAAAACAGGGGTAATGAGCGGAGGGGCCTGATAATTTTCACGATAGGTGTCGATAAGGGCGTAGCCTGAAAGCTGAGAAAAAAGATCGGCAAAAACCTCATCGCTGTCAACTACGCGATATTGTATCTCATGGTGTGATTTTTTGGGAATAAAAAGAGAAGCGAAGAGCCGTCCTCCGGTTATCAGTTCCTGTTCATCAAACTGATATCCCTTCTTTTTCAAGATCAGGCTATGCGATCCTTTTTTAATGAAATCCGTAAGGGGAGTAGCACCTATATAACGGCCATCCAGCAAAACCGCAGCACCAGGGGGGAGCGAATCAATGGTAACCTTTTCACCGGGATTTTTTATACCGGGAAGGAGGAGCAGTACAAAGAGTAGTGCGATTACAACCAACGCGTAGATCACCGAAAGATATACACCAGGACGGATCCCGAATACCTTCGGCAGTTTTACTTCCACCGGTTTCTCATCCGGCCCTTTTTCACCTTTCATGGCACAAGAGTATCTGTCGACTGTGAGCTTGTCAACGATGCTCTGTTGTGGTAGGTTGCTGTTTATGGAACGATGGATCGATTCGGTTGAACGCACGACGGAACGTTATTTGACCTGGAGAAAACGAAGGCATCTTGCACGACAGGCCAAACAGGCAAAAAAAAATGTTATAGTCGACTGGATCGAGGCCTTTTTATGGGCCGCCATGGTTGTCTTGTTGATTAACCAGTATCTTTTTCAGGCCTATCAAATTCCTTCCGGTTCAATGATCGATACCTTGTTGATCAAAGATCGTATCTTTGTCAATAAACTTATTTATGGACCGGAATTAGTTCCCGGGACCGCTAAGCTTTCCAGTCCTATTAAACCGAAGCGAAACGAAGTTATTATTTTTGAAAACCCAAGCTACCTTTCTAAGGGCAGTGTATTCGATGTTTTTCAGCGTATCATTTATATGTTGACATTTTCTCTTGTCGATATCGATAGTGATCCCAGCGGTGCGCCTCGTCCTCATTTTCTTATCAAACGTGCCGTAGGGGTCGAAGGGGATCGCATCGCCGTTGAGCGCGGAGAGGTGTACATAAAACCGAAAGGTTTATCTTCTTACCTTCCGGAAAAAGCGTTTCGCACGCTTGCCGGTTATGAGGATCCCACCCGTAGAATGATTGCAGCCGATGACTACTCGGCGATCGAAGCCTCCGCCATGCAGGAAGCCTACGGTCTTATCGGCTTGGCGGCTCCGGCTTCACTCTCGCTACGGGTGGATGGCGGTCCTGCTACCACCACCGATATGTTCCAGCAGATGAAAGCTCGCCTGAAGGTCCTCTACCAGGCCTATCCCGGGGAATCCCGCTATGGAGAAGCCTGGAGACAGCAGGAAACCGGATGGTATATTCCAAAGGGGTGGATTTTCCCCATGGGTGATAATCGTGACAACTCAAGGGATGCCCGCTATTTTGGGCCTGTATCGTTAAAAAAAGTATTGGGTCGGGCAATGTTCAAGTATTGGCCCTTGGGAAGGATCGGAGCCATTCGGTGATCGGAATGAGTAAACGTTCTGCCGCATTGCGTTACTATCGAAGTTATCGTCCGGAAAGCAAACTTCGAAGGGCGATCAGACGTGTCATTCGTTTTCTTCTACTCCTTTTTATTGCGAAAATAATCCTCACGTCGTTTTTACTTTCTTCGTATGTTGTACGAACAGAGGCCATGGAGCCCTCATTGAAAAAAGGAGAACGAGTACTCGCTACGCCCCTTTTATATGGTGGTTTTATTCCCTTTACCGCAATGCGTTTCCCTGCAATTCGGTTACCGAACTACGGTGAAATGGTGCTTTACCAGACACCTGTTTCGGAAATCAATCCATGGTGGATCAATATTATCTCGGAGCTATGGTTTTTTATAACGGGAGAACAGAGCCATAGACTGCCTTTCTCGGAAGTTCCTGTCGATGCCCGACTTGCCATTGGACGAATCATTGCCAAGCCTGGCGATACGGTAAGAATTGATCATGGCATTATCATGGTAAAGAAGAAGGGCGAGAGCGATTTTTTCGAAGAACATACGGCAATTCGAAAAGAATATCGGACACAACATCAGCTTCTTCCCGAAGGCTGGGATCGGAACTTACCGTTCTCCAATGAAATGGATGCTCTTACACTGGGAGATGAGGATTTTTTCATTGTTAACGACAATCGAACGATTTTTTCCGACAGCAGATTGTGGGGTGTACAAAAGGCTCCTCTGATTCAGGCAAAGGTGCTGTTTTCATATTGGCCGCGTTTCTCCTTTCATTAAAGCAATGAATCTTTTCGTTCACGATCTTTCCTTATATATCCACGTTCCTTTTTGTTTCGATAAGTGTGACTATTGTGATTTTTTCAGTATTCCCCATCACGGCCGACCGGATAACCGGCTACTCGACAGGGAGTTCCATCTGATAGAATCCATGGGTTCCAGGTGGCTTCGCCTATTACAGTGCAGAAATCTGGAAACCATCTATATTGGCGGAGGTACACCCTCATCGATAGGATTGGATCGTCTTGAAAGGCTTTTGAGTATCATCGCAGGTCTCATAAAAAAAGAGGGAATCGCGTTTGAGGGTGAATATACCATAGAAGCCAATCCCAGAGATATTTCTCCTGATCTAATTACGCTCTTGGAGAGCTATAAGGTCAACCGCCTCAGCCTCGGCCTTCAGTCGCTCAATGACCAGGACCTTAGGGCTATAGGCAGAAGTGGAAGCAGGGCTCAATCCCTAAACGCCCTTAGCGTGCTTTCTTCCCGCTGGAAGGGACGCTTTTCCCTTGATATCATCGCCGGGATTCCGGGTCAAAAAAGCGAAAGCATCGATGAAATTGTCGAAACAGCTGTCGAATCTGGAGCCGATCACCTTTCTATCTACCAACTCACCATTGAAGAGGGTACTCCTCTTGCAAGAAAAATAGCCCAGGGGCTTCGGCGCGCGCCGCAGGATGAAGATTACCTTCGTCTCTTTAAGCACGCCGTCGAAACAGCCGAAAAAGCGGGTTTTAAACGGTACGAGGTTTCGGCATTTGCACGCAAGGGTTGTGAAAGCAGACATAATCTGCGTTACTGGTACCTACGCCCCTATCTTGGGCTTGGCAGCGGCGCGGTGTCGACCCTGCCGCTTGCAGACGGGGGGGCTCTTCGCTTTTGTACCGGAAAGGGGCGTTATATGAAAGAAATCCTTTCGCCTAAACAGCGCTTTACCGAAGCCCTCATGACAGGCTTTCGCCTGGTAGCAGGTGTCGCTGAAAGCATGATCTCCGGCACGGGGATTCCCGACCATCCTTTTCGACTCATCGGAAAGACCATTACCGATTACCAGAATCGCGGACTTTTGTTTATGAGAAACGGAAGGATGGGGCTCACACATCAGGGGCTCGACCTTTTGGACCGTTTTCTTCTTGACTGCCTTGTAGAACTTGATACCACCTGGCCCGAGAATCGATCTTGACAGCGCATTTTCGGGCGTGATAGATTTTTATTTTAAAGCAGCATTTTTTAAGGAGTAAAGAGTATATGTCAGGCCATAGTAAATGGGCTTCGATCAAGCATAAAAAGGGTGCCATCGATGCTAAACGGGGAAAAGCCTTCACAAAAATCATCAAAGAGATTACTGTTGCAGCCCGAATGGGCGGAGGCGACCCCGAAGCAAACCCTCGGCTCAGAACCGCCGTTCTAAAAGCCAAAAGCGCAAACATGCCGAAGGACAATGTCGAGCGCGCCATTAAGAAGGGAACAGGAGATCTCGAAGGGGTCGATTATGTTGAACTGACCTATGAGGCATACGGCCCTGGCGGTGTAGCGATTCTCATTGACGCTCTTACCGATAATAAAAACCGAACTGCTGCGGATGTGCGAAGTATCCTGACCAAAGGTGGCGGAAACCTCGGGGAATCAGGTTGTGTTTCTTATCTTTTCCAACGCAAAGGTATCATCAATTACTCTGCGGAAAGCTACACCGAAGAGGCGATTTTCGAGGTTGCCTTGGAGGCCGGAGCGGAAGATGTTTCCACCGAGGGAGACACGATCGAAGTTATGACCGCCCCGGAGGATTTTGAGCCGGTTCTGAAAGCCCTTCAGGCGGCAGGTTTTGAAGAAGAGCTTGCTGAGGTAAGTAAGGTTCCCGATTCGACCGTTACCCTTGATGATGAAAAGACCAGAAAGGCGCTCAGGCTTATCGAACGACTGGATGACCACGATGATGTTCAGTCTGTGGCGACAAACCTGGATATTCCCGAAGGCTTCGACCCGGACGAAGAATGACCAGGATACTCGGCCTTGATCCCGGTTTTGCCGAGACCGGCTGGGGAGTCGTAGAGGCCGAAGGTAACCGTTTCCGCCATGTCGATCACGGTGCCATCCGAACAAAAGCAAAAGAGCAAGTCGGATTCCGCTTGTCCTCAATTTATGACGCCGTAAAGAGTCTTGTTGAACAGTACCGTCCCGAATGCTGTGGAATCGAAGAACTCTATTTTGCAAAAAACATTACCAGCGCCCTTCCTGTCGCTCAGGCAAGAGGAGTGCTATTGCTTGTGCTGGAGCAGCATTCCATTGTGACCGAGAGTTATTCTCCGCCGCTTATCAAGCAGACGATTACAGGAGTCGGCAGGGCGGACAAACGGCAGGTTCAGGAAATGGTTCGACTCTTGCTTGGATTGACGGAAATTCCCAAACCGGACCATGCGGCTGATGCTTTGGCCGCAGCATTAACTCATGCAAGTTTTCGTTTTTCGTCATTACGGGGAGTGCGGAGGGATATATGATAGAGAGCTTAACGGGCACGATAACGGGAAGGCAGGGTACCGTACTCTTTTTATCTACCGGGGCAATCGAATGGGCCCTTGAAGCCACCTCATCGGCTGCAATGAAATTTGCCTCCTCAAAGGAAACCGTACAAATTCCCGTTCACCTTATCCATCGTGAAGATGCTATGTTGCTCTTTGCTTTTGCATCAAAAAAGGAACGGAACCTTTTTCGCGAGCTTTTAAAGGTATCGGGGATAGGTCCCAAACAGGCAGTAAGGATTTTATCGGGGATGGAAGCCGATCGTTTTATTGCCGCCCTTGAAAATGAAGATGTGGATCTGCTTTCCTCCATCCCCGGAGTCGGAAAAAAGAGTGCGGGGAAGATTATTCTTGCCCTTCGTGGTAAGCTTACGCCTGCGGAAGAAGAGGGGGAGGCAGGAGATGAGAGCCTTCCCTTCAAGGAGCTTGTGGAGGCCCTTAACGGTATGGGATTCGACCGTAAGCTTGCAGAAAAGGCTTTAAAGGCGGCTTTGAACGAATTAGAACCCGAGCGCTTTGAACATGATCATGAAAAACTTGAACGAGAGCTCTTTAGGGCGGCAATTGTGAGGCTAAGCAGCTAATGTCCGATAATAATTCAGACTCCTTTCTTGAAGCCGAGTATCGCGAAGAGGACGCCCTTGAGGGACGACTTCGTCCTCAGAGGCTGAAGGAGTTTCAGGGGCAACGAGCCCTCAAAGAGAATCTTTCGGTTTTTATATCGGCGGCGAAGGAACGGCAGGAAAGCCTGGATCATGTTTTTCTTTCAGGTCCCCCGGGACTGGGAAAAACGACCCTTGCCGGAATTCTCGCCAATGAGATGGGCGCCGAATTCAAGGTAACCAGCGCCCCGGCCCTGGAGAAACCCAAGGACCTTGCGGGTATTCTCACCACCCTTGGCGAGGGGAATGTTTTTTTTATCGATGAGGTGCACAGGCTCAAACCGGCCCTCGAAGAGATGCTCTACATTGCCATGGAGGATTACGAGATCGATTGGATTGTGGGGCAGGGGCCTGCGGCCCGGACCATACGGATTCCCCTTCCGCCCTTTACCCTTATCGGAGCCACCACGAAAGCGGGACAGGTAACAGGGCCCCTGTTTTCCCGTTTCGGCATCACGGTCAGAATGGACTTCTATACCGAGGCGGATTTGAAGGCCATCATCGCCCGTTCTGCATCGATTTTGTCGGTTTCAATCGGCGACGATGCGGTTGCAGCCATCGCACAATGCTCACGGGGAACGCCGAGGGTTGCCAATCGTTTGCTTCGAAGAATGCGCGATTTCGCCCAGATCCTTGGAAACGGTTCTATCGATGCCGGAATCGTATCAGAAGGCTTGAAGCGGCTGGAGATCGACCATTTCGGGCTTGAAAAGCATGACAGAGAAATCTTACGTACCATTATCGAACAGTACGACGGCGGACCTGTGGGTGCGGAAACCCTGGCCATCAGTGTTGGCGAGGCGGTGGAAAGCCTTGAAGACTTTTACGAGCCATTTCTTATCCAACGAGGCTTTCTCCAGCGTACTCCCCGGGGAAGAACGGCGACTCCTCTTGCTTATCAACATCTTGGTATAGACCCAAACACAGGAAGGAGTAAGAAGGTTGAAGACCAGCGATTTCTCTTTTGATCTTCCCGAAGAATTAATAGCACAAACCCCATCGGAAAAGCGGGGGGCAAGCAGGATGCTGGTTGTCGATCGAAAAAGCGGAACCTTTCGTCACCTCCACACCTCGGATTTCCCGGAGATTGTGGAAGATGATGTCTTGCTTGTTGTAAACGATTCAAAGGTGCGTAAAGCACGCTTATTCGGCAGCTCCGAGACCGGGGGAAAGGTTGAATTTCTCCTCCTCCATCCCGATTCTCAGGATCATTGTCTCTGGACTGCAATGGTCTCAAAGGCAAAAAAACAGCGTCCCGGCAAGCGCTTCCTTTTCCCTCAGGGCATAGAAGGCATCATCGAGGCCATAAACGGGGACAGCACAGGGCCGTATCGTCGGGTTCGTTTTTCCATCCCCGTCGATGATGCGTATCTCGAGGTCAACGGCCATATCCCCTTGCCGCCCTATATCAGAAGGGAAGATACCGAACTGGATGAGGAGCGCTACCAAACCGTTTATGCACGGCATCCAGGATCGGTAGCGGCCCCTACAGCGGGCTTACACTTTACCGAGGAAACCTTTACGGCCTTGAAAAAGCGCTCTATCCCCGTGGCCCGGCTAACGCTCCATGTGGGACTCGGGACCTTTCTCCCTGTTCGCAGCGAAGAGATTACCGATCATGAAATGCACCGTGAGCGTTATGAGATTTCCCAGGATGTAGCCGATACGATTAATCGAGCGAAGTACGACGGGCGAAAGATTGTTGCAGTGGGAACCACATCGGTCAGAACCCTTGAATCTGCCTGGGATACCGAGGAGGGCTGCATACGGACAGGAAGTGCCGAAACACGGCTGTTCATCTATCCCGGTTATACCTTCAAGGTGGTAGATCGCCTTTTTACCAATTTTCATACCCCGAAATCGACGCTCCTGATGCTGGTCAGCGCCTTTGCAGGAAAAGAATTGATAGATGCCGCCTATGCCGAGGCACTGAAAGAGCGATATCGCTTTTTCAGCTATGGTGATGCAATGTACATTCAATAGGTGGATTGGTCCATCTTTTCAAAGGCGTCTCTGACTTTCTGAAGGCGTGCAAGATCCAGGGCGATAAACTCACCATAGTCCAGCTCTCCCTGATCGATGCGGTAGACTTCATCCTCCCATTCTTCGACCTCATCAAGGTGCACATAGTCAACGGTGTGAAGCTTTGCCCACCAGGTCAGTGCCTCTTTCCAATAGGAAAGAGCAGCCTTATAGCAGCTTTCGGCAGTCTCCAGGGAGTCGAGGTTTGCCGATTTCCAGGGATAGTTATAAAAATAGGCTTCCCGTTTATCGTATTTCGATGCAAGTCCCCGATACTGTTTCACCAGCTCCAGGTTTACATGCATATAAAAGAGCGTTCGGTAGCGCTGCCACTCCTCTCTGTCGTCGATACGGGCCAGTGCGTTCAGGGGATTTGCAAAGGGAGAACGTAAGGCCCGTTCCAAGTACCAGATATTCTCCTGATACTCTTCGGGATAACGGTAGAGGTTTTGGTGATAGAGACGATAGAATTGTTCTGCATATTCTATTTTGTAGGCCGAACCTGCGACGGGAAGAAAGATCATCAAAATTACGCATAGAAAGTAACATTGCACCCTCATATGCTTATTATCGACCGTCGCGCACAATACTCCACACTTTTTCGGCAAGCTCCTCTTTTGCAAGTGCTCCGTCGAGACGATGAATCTTCATCCCGCTCTTGACATAACGGTCAAGGGTATGCTCATAGCGTTCACGCACCCGTTTCTGTAAAGCAAGAGTTTCGAAGATATCACGCTGATCACGATCCGACATGCGGCGTTCGCACTCTTCGGGAGCGAGGTCTATATAGATCAGTCGCTCGGGAAGGGGGAACATGCTATTTATCTCATATACAATGTCGAAATCGACATCAAGGGATTGGTATGCTAAACTCGAAAAAAGATAACGATCTCCAATGACAGCTATATGCTTATCGAGCAATGAGAGGATACCGCCTTTTCCGAAGAGGTGTTCATAGCGGTCGGCAACAAAGAGTCGGGCAAGGGTCTCGGGGTGGTATGGTAGCTGCCCTGCGAGAACCTTTCTGATGACTACGCCGATCTCGGAAGCGGTGGGTTCAAAGGTCAGCTGTACCGCTTTTCCCTTCAGCTTACAGCGATCGGCAAGGAGTAAGGCTTGTGTAGTGGTTCCGGCTCCATCGAGGCCCTCGAATACCGTGTATCCGCTAAGAATTTTCTGCTCTTTCATGGCGAAACCTTACCCGCTTTCCCATCTCTTGTCGATAATGTATGATGGAAAAGAGGGAGAATTGGCAATATCTTTAGAAGGGATATATCTCCCGTACTTGCAGGGTTAGGAAACTGAAAGGGATTACGTTCTCAATAAAACTCCATACAATTGTCGTTTTCCTTATTTTGGTGGCGGCAACAACGGCGCTGTTTTTCCCCCTTCAGCGGCGTCTTGATACCCTCATGGAGTCATGGCAGAGACAAACCATAGCCGCGGTCGAAAAACAATTCGGATATACCATCAATTATGAACGTATCAGGCCCACTATCCTGGTTCGTTTGGAAATTTTCAATGCACGAATAAGTGATGGCTCGGATACTCTTCTGAGTCTCCAACGTCTTTCGATACAATACAATATCATCCGTCTGCTACGAGGGGACATAGAAGGTGCCGTCAGCAAGATTATTCTTGTTAATACGACCCTTCACATCGATGCCGAAAAGGATAGTAAGCTTCTTTCCCTTTTCTTTTCGGATAGATCGCAAAGCAAAACCGCAATCACGACCACGCCTTCGCCTCGGCTTCCGTCGGTTCCTGATTTAACCATACGAGGAAACAATGTCAATATCGACTATAGTAGCAGTACGTTCTCATTGTCGGTAGAAAACCTCTTTTTTTCGTTGCAGGGTGGGCAGGCTCCGCATTTTTCTTCCAGAGGCAGGATCACGTTTTCACTGAAAGGAGCTGAACAACCTTCCATTGCCGCCCCCTTTCAGGCATTGATCACGGCGGAAGGAACGTGGAAAAGTAGTGACACTGCGGGAATCACCATCGGTCTTCGTGATCTCCAGTCTCCATTCATGACAATTCCTACGGTACGGTTTCATGCCAGCCTGGATGGAGAAACACTCATTGTTGAGAAAGCGGCGGATCGCATTCCCCTTGATCTTAGTCTGAGTCACGATTTTTCCGAGTCTGTCACACAGCTTGAAATTCTATCGGAAGCCTTTGTTCCGTCGTCGTTTCTATCCCTTCGGGGGGATTATGATTCGATTAACCCTTGGCTGCGTAATAGTTACAGCGGGAAGATGGAGTTTCGATACGATAAGAATCACTCAAGGCTAACGTATTCGACGGATATGGCCGCACAGTTGCGATATGTCTCCGGGTTTGAATTGCCATTTCCCCTCAATCATCATGTTCAGATTGCGGCAACCGGTGATGAAAAGGGAATGAAAATCGACCTTTTACGTGTTACATCTTCGGATATGGATTTTCGTCTTTCAGGTACGGCGCTGTTTTCCCCTCTTGTTTTTGATTTGGATCTTGATATTGGTCGTTTGGCCATTGACGAAAATCTTATTTCGGGGAAGGGCCGCCTATCGTATAATCGGAATGGATTGTTTCTTACATCGGATCATATGTCATACAACGATATCAAGCTCTCTAAGCTTGAGACATGGCTCTCGTTTGACTCGGCTGGGAGTAGCGATTTTTCTCTACGCATGACGGTCCCGGATGAACATAGCGACAGACAGGGACATATCGCTGCAGAAGGAGAATTCAAGTGGAAGGATTCCTTTTATCTTGAAAGCTCTCTTTCCATTCAATCAGTGCCACTTGTAAATTTTTATTCCGAACTTCAGCGGAGAGGGGTTGAGATTCCCTCTTTTATTCCCCCTTCTTATCTTGATATGGATGGCTTTTTTTCTACAGACAAGAAGCGACTGAGCTATTCGGTCGTGGGGTTAAAGATCTCCGATGGATCTGCAGATCACTATCTCAGCCTCAGCGGCGCGGGAACTCTCGATGAGCATAGCATAAGGAACTTTGATCTCCGTTGGGGAGATTATGTCGCAGGAGGAAGCAGCACCTTCTATATCAGGGATCAAGCACTTCTTGCGGAAAGCGATATCACCGTCAATCAAATTTCCTATGGATTTACCGCATATTACAACTTCGGCAAAAGTTTGGTCCTCTCCGGAGATCATGGAAGCCGTCTTATTGCCCGATTTAAGGACGACGGCATCTATCTTGCGGCGGAAGCAGATGCCTTTCCCTTGCCGATTAAGCTAAAAGAATCAGCGAACATCTCTTTCTCTCTCCACGGTCGTTATCGCTCCCCGTCTTCATGGCAGCTCGTGTTGGATACGTTTCGTTTTACATCGTTTTTTGCCTTCGAAGGATCGGGTAGCATAGGAAACAACGCCGCTTTTCTTACCAATATCTCCTATCAAAGGGAAGGAGCACCGCTTCGAGGATCGATAAGTGCTTTTTATCCCGATAATAGTCCTCTGAAAGCGCAAGGATGGGTATCGCTTAGGGATCCGAAAGATGAAGAAACCTACCTTGGGGCTTTTTCCTTGGATCCCAACGGCTTTTCCGCAAATTTCGACATACAAAATGCACCGCTTTCCAGATTTGCAATCGAGAAACCACAAGGGAAAATATCCGGAAAACTTATCGCAAAGGGTCCCTATCGCGATCCGGATTTCTCGGTCGACCTTTCCTTGGAAGATGGGCAGCAGGCCGACAAACCCCTGGAACTTGAG